>CP064957.1:725563-1088345 GCA_016699045.1 bacterium | reverse complement strand
AAAATTTACATTTTATGCCGTTTTAATAGGCTTAGTCATGAAAAAGAAATGAGACCCAGAAAAGAAAGAACAAAGCGTACATCATCAAAAAAAGGAGATAGAATGCTTAAACGATCTGAAAAAATAGGCTTATGCATAATCTTAGCAGGACTGAGCATAGCACCTGCCTGCGTTACCAAAGAATCTCGCTCAAGCCAAAAAACCCTGTCAATCGTGCACGAAGCTCACTTAACGGCAAGCTGGTATCCACAAGAACCAGCGGCCTTGCGCCAAGAAATTAATAATTATCTAACGCAGGCCCTAAAAGATTTTTATGTCGAAGCCGACCCACAAGCCATCAGAGCGCTCGTCGTTCCACACGCTGGTTATTATTACTCGGGCCTCTGTGCTGCCACTTCCTACCAAACCCTTCTTGAAAACAAGAATCTACGATCATCATCGATCAAAAACAAGAAAATCAAACGAGTCATCGTGTTAGCCCCGAGTCATACAACGTTTTTCCGTGGTATTGCCCTGCCAGATTATACTACCTACAAAACACCCCTTGGCGAGTTGAACGTCAACCAAGAATTGTTATTTAAACTTGAAAAAAATGAACATTTTAAGATTTTTAGACAAGCTCACGCAACCGAACACGCTATCGAAATACAGCTCCCATTTTTACAAGAAACTATCACTTCGTTTGAAATAATGCCACTCCTTGTGGGACAATTGGAAACTGGAGACATAGAACCAATCGCCGCTAAACTTAAAGAATGTTTGAACGATCAGACCTTATTAGTCATCAGCTCAGACTTTATACACCATGGGCAAAATTTCAATTACCAGGTCTTTAACGATACAATTATCAATCAAGTGAAATATTTAGATTCCCTCGCCGTCAAAACACTGGTAAACCCAAATTTAGAAGAATTTGAAAACTTACTTAACCAAACTGGCTCGACCATTTGTGGTCAAAACCCACTCAAGCTTTTTATTTCGCTTCTTGAAGATAAAGCGTTTGGCACCACGACCGAGCAACGTGTTACCTGCTACTACACCTCCGCCCACTTACATCAAGCCCGCAACAATAAACAAGAAATTGATGTCAAAGCACTTCTTGGTAGCATTCCAGACGCTCAAGCGAGCGAAAGCGTAAGTTATGTTGGCCTGGTAGCAACCAACCAAGAATTAAAAAACTTAAGCAAAGAAAACCAATTAACTGGTTACGAAAAACGAGCACTTTTAAAAACCGCTCAAGAAGTTGTTGAAAACAAACTAAAGCCTGAAACAGCACAAACACCAGAACATTTGTTGTGGCCAATCATCAGCCCAGGCATTTTCAAACATGCCGGCGCCTTTGTCACGCTCAATAACAAAGATGGTAACTTGCGCGGTTGCATCGGCCGCATTATGTCTGAGGAACCGCTCTTTTTAACGATTGTTGAAATGGCAAAATCTGCTGCGTTTCATGACGACCGCTTTAGCCCCATCACTCAACAAGATTTAAACAATATTATTTTTGATATTTCAGTTTTATGCCCACCTAAAAATATTTCCAGCTTAAATGAAATTGAGATTGGCAGACACGGCATTATTTTGAGAAAATTTGATGGCACAGGTGCTCTCAAAAACTCCGCCGTCTTTTTACCGCAAGTACCAAAAAATTTTGGGTGGAATCTGGAACAAACACTCACACACTTGAGCATTAAAGCAGGTCTTGGCGCTGAAGGCTGGAAAGATGATTGTAGCTTTCAAATTTTTGAAGGCTTTGAATTTCACGAATAATCAACTCGGGGAGGTCATGAGACCTCCCAACTCATATCTCGCTGCAGACTATCGGTTAAAACTTGCAATCTGTCGGCTTTTTCTTTACATTTTGCAGGAGGTATTTTTATGAGACAACAGTACATTATCATCGGTTCATCCGCTGCTGGCCTTGGTGCTGCCGGCAAATTACGCACGCTTGACGCCGGCGCTCGCATTATCTGCCTGACAGCAGAAAGAGTTATGCCGTACAATCGTTGCCTGTTGGCAGATCATTTGTCTGGTGCACGCGAGGCAGATCAAGTAGCCACCAAACCACAAAGCTTTTTTGATGAAAATAATATTGAATTAATGTTGAACAGCCGCGTAGTCGGCCTTGATGCAGCAGCACAAAAAGTGACGCTTACCAACGGCACTAGCTTTAACTACGACAAGCTTTTTTTGGGAACTGGTCGTTCTGCCTTTATCCCGTTCCTGCCTGGCGCCCAAGCAACGGGCGTTTTTTCATTTTTTGATTTTGATGACGTTACCAACATTCTTGCGTATATCAAGCAGCATAACGTTAAACAGGCAACGATTGTTGGTGCGGGCCTCAGCGGCCTTGAATGTGCCGATGCTTTACTAGCACACGGCCTCAACCTGACGGTCGTTGAACGTGCACCACACGTTTTAGCCAGCCAAATCGATGCTACTGGCGCTGAGTTTTTAACAAATCTCATGACGGCAAAAGGCATCAACGTTTTGACATCAACCACTGTCCAAGAAATTGTAACACACAACAAACGCGTTGCCGGCCTGTTTTTAAACACGGACAAAGCGATGAAAACAGACATGGTTATTTTTGCGATTGGCGGCAGCGTTAATCTCGATCTTGCCCGCCAAGCAAACCTCACGATTGAAAACGGCGGCATTATGACTTCGCCAGCCATGCAGACTAGCAACCCAAATATTTTTGCCGGCGGCGATATTTGCCGCGTGCACGATTTGGTTACGGGCGGCACCACCATCAGCACGCTCTGGCCCGACGCGGTTCAACAAGGCATGGTTGCAGCACACACAATGGTCGGGCTTGAAAAAAATTATGCCGGCACGGTCACGATCACCAGCTCACATATTTTTGGCACGACATTTGTCACCTGCGGCCCCACCATCAAGCCCGCTGAATACACGCAGCTCATTAAACAAGGAGCTGACTTTTACCACCGCCTTTTAATCCACGATGGCATACTCAAAGGATTTATTATGGTCGGGAACGTGCAAGGGGTTGGGCAGCTGCGTAAAGCACTTGTTTCACAAGAAAAACTTTTCGAAAATAGTTAGAAAGGAATAGAGTGAACCTCAAACCCGAATATCAAAAAAAAATTATAGCCATTCTATCTGCGCTCTTTCCCGATGCAAAAATTTATCTTTTTGGCTCGCGAGCTCGCGGCACCAATCAGGAATTTTCAGATATTGATATCGCTCTTGATGCTGGCAAAAAACTCAGGCGCGCTGACGTTGGCGAAGCACGCGATATGCTGGGCGAAAGCAACATTCCCTACAAAATTGATCTCGTCGATTTTCAAGACATTTCTGAAGCCATGCGAAAATTTATTTTACAAGAAGGCGTTCTATGGAAATCGTAGGAGTAAAATATCAAGCAATTTGCAACGCACTCAACAAACTCAAAACTATTTTAGAAAAATTACATAGCCATCAATTTGAAGCACTGCACGAAGAAATGCGTGATTCAGCAATTAAACGCTTTGAATTTTGCATGGATACCTTTTGGAAATTTTTAAAAGTTTATCTGACTGAGGTTTTAAAAATCCAACCAGAAAAAGCAAGCCCTCGACATATTTTTTATTTGTGCCTTCAACAGCAACTTATCTCAAACGAGGAACTTGTGGTTCTTGAAGATCTTGTTGGGGACCGAAATCTAACATCACACACGTACAATGAAGAACTTGCAGAATCAATCAGCGAGAATATTCCAAAATATTATCACACAATGAGCAAAATTATTGCCCGCTTCAAAATCGAAAGAATATAATGAATCTCAACCTTGCCAATCAAACAAAAATGCTCATTCTGTTGCTCACGCTTTTTCTTTATCCAAGGAATGCGCACATGAACCAGCCAATGCAAGCAGCACTAACCATCCCTCAAGTTATCGAACAAGCACCAACCTTTGAGCAGAAAAATATTGTTTTTGATATGACCGGCGTTTTGTTTGAATTTCACATGAGCAAATTTTTGTTATTACGAAAAATTGGTATCATGCGCCTGCTAGCATACTCGATCTGGCATTACAAAAATCCTTTTAATCTGCTCAATATCACGCTTGATTTTTTGGATAAAATCAGCCCGCCAACCAATAACAAATTTTATAAAACGAGAAAACTGCCTCAACTGACGTACGAATGGGGAATTGGCAAAAAAACGAGTGCCGAAATAAAAGCAGAAATCAATCAAGCTCTGGAAAAAAATCCCACTCTGATAAGAAGCAATCTTGAGCACTCGGTGATTCTGGCAACAATCAACGACTTACTCTGTCCACAATCTTTTGCAAACGCTTGCAAGCCAACCGCTCTTGTTGAAATGGTACAATTTTTACGAAATCAGCACAATGCTGATGGGTCCCGCAAACATCATTTGTATCTTCTTTCAAATTTCGATGCAGAAAGTTTTGCAATTCTTAAAACACAACATCCTAAACTTTTTGCCTGTTTTGATGGCTTGGTCGTTTCAGGCACTGCCGGTTGCATGAAACCAGACGATGAAATCTTTGATTATTTATTCAACACGTACCAACTCAAACCACAAGAATGTTTATTTATCGACGATCAAGAAGAAAATACAACGGCAGGAAACAAGCATGGCATGAAGACTATTCTTCTTCTTGGCTCGCACTAAATGCTTTATAATCCAAATAGCTTTGTAAAATAAAGGACGCCGCAACAGAATGTTGGCGTCTTTTTTCTTCTGGTGTTTTGCCCGTGCCTTTGAGAATATCGGCACGCTTGCTGCTCAAGCGCTCGTCCCACAAGATCCATTGGACATTGCCAAACTGCTGCTCAAGCTCTTCTTTGAGCTTAACCGTTTTGCGCGTTTGATCGCTTTCAGTACCCGCACTCATTGTTTTTGGATAACCAACAACAACCACTGAAATATCCTGACCAGGAATTACGCGCGTTAAAAATGAAACAAGATTTTCAAGCTCAACCGTTTCATACGGCCGACAGCTAATGCCTAATGGATCGGCAATGGCAGAGCCGACCCATCTGTCGCCAAGATCTAATCCTAAAATTTTCATACAATCCTATCGTGTTAAAAAAGCATATTCACATATGCCAGAATAGCACAAGGATCGCCCTTTTTCTAACGTTATGAAAATGGGTTATACAACAAGCGGCCAAAAAGCTCAACGCGTGCACCACCAAAAATAATGGTTTGTAAATCAAATGCTGCTCCGAGCGTACCATTACCCAGCACAAGGCCATTAGTAAGAGCCTGCGGCAACGTATCAAAGCGGTAGGCAACCGAATACACTTCAATTTCATTGTGGCCTGCTGTTGCAGTTTGCCCACCAATAGCAAGCGTTGCACCATCAGGGCTCCAGGAGAGTCCCTTAATTTCGGTGCCATAATCTTGGCTAAAAATTAACGTCAAAGCAGCACCATCAAATCTATAAATTTGTAACTCATTACCATTAGTTGGCGTCGTTCCACCAACCGCCAAATAACGTCCAGAAGGATCCCAACGAACTTCATTAATTGCAGTACCATAGTCAACGCTGGTAACGAGTAAAAGCGTTGAACCATTAAATCGATAAATTTGAAGCTCATTACCACTCGTTGGTGATTGCCCACCAACAGCCACATGAAGCCCGCTTGGATCAAATTCGATAGAATTGACACCGTTGGAAGCGCCATAATCCAGACTTGTTTTAAGCGTTAATGATGAACCGTTAAACGTATAAAGACGAATTTCATTACCACCAGTAACAATAGAGTTAGCACCAATCGCAAGTGTCGTTCCAAGAGGATTCCACGACATACCACCCGCTACAGTGCCAGCCGTAGCTCCAAGATCAATTGTAGCAACTGGTGTTGAAACAACCGTAACGCCCGTGAATCTGAAAATTTGAATTTCGTTACCACTTGTTGGGTTAATCGGCCCAACGGCAATATAGTTGCCATCGCGCGACCAATCTAACCCTTGCGTATTATTGGTTGCAGCACCGAGTGAAAGAGCAGCTACTTGTGCCAACGTAGTACCATTGAAACTATAAACTTTAAAGTTATCAGTCGTTCCACCAACAGCCGCCAAGTAACGACCATCAGGATTCCATTTTATACGCAAACAGTTACCGCCAAAATCAAGCGATGAAACCAAAGTAAGTAATCCGCCACTAAAACTATAAACGTGCACCTCATTGTTACCGTTTGGCACTGTCCCACTAACTGCCAAGTAGCGACGATCTGGCGACCAGGCAACCGAATTAACAATAGATCCATAGTTGAATGTCGTTGTTTGAGTAACCAAATCCAGCGCTGTCGCAGCACGCGTACTCAAGGTAACTTTATTATCAAACCACAAATTTCCCTTGGTCAAACGCATGCCAGTGTGCGTTGTTTGTAGTGTCGTGATAGAACCTCGCATGAAAAGTGTTGACGATTTATCAACCAGCTGAATTAAATCTTGGTTGGTTGAACTTGGATAATAATAAAGCGTCATGCCTGGATCAAACGTCAAAAGAGATTGTGGCATGACATAACTTTGCATCCATGATTGATAAATGAAACAAGAGGTACCGGTAAATCTGACATCATTATTAAAAAACAAACGCCCGGTTCTGAATGGGAAATCATCAACCAACTCAAGCGTTACATTATCAAGCGTAATATCACCTTTTTGATCGAAACAGCGCAAAATAGGAATATTTGGGTTATTACGCGTATTTTTAATAGTCATATTCTTCAACGTCAAACTCACGTTACTGGCAAGTAAAAGTTGCGCATGCGGCTGAAAAATAAGCGCATTTTTATTTCTGCCATCAATAATAGTATCTGAAACAATTTGAAAAATACTGTTGGTTGGCAACGTTATATCATCGCCCAAATGGATCGTATTAGTACGGCCATTGATATACCCGCCGGTAGAAAAGGTAATATTTGAGGCCAAATAAAGATCACTGCGCAAATCAATTGATCCAGTCGTGCGTAAATCTATGGCACCAGAAACGGTAATAAACGTATCTAATGCAGCGGACTGACCAGCCAAAATGGTAAAGCCATTATTCAAACGAACATAACCCGTGGCGTTATTAAAATTACGAAAAACATAATGAGCATTTTGATAAACAGGCGTTGAGGTCCCCGTTAAATTTGCAGCTTTAACAGCTGAACAGGTAAAAATTAAAAGAAAAAGTAAAATATTAAAACTTTTTTTCATTTATAACTCCTTTTTTTTGAGAATCCTTTTGGATTACTATGAAGCGAGATTTTAAAAAAAACAAGTCTTTAAAACAGATACCTTTTTCAAAAATAAGAAAATAGTGCTACAGTAAAGAAATATTATTTGCTTGAAAGGTACTACGTGGATCTATCAGTTATAAAAAAAGATGCTCTATTTATTATCGACGGTTCTTATTTTTTGTACCGTTCATACTATGCACTTCCGCCCTTACATACACCGCAGGGCAAACCAACGCATGCGACCTTTGCTTTCTGCCGTACCATTAATAAATTAATAAAAGACTTTGATCCAAAAAAAATCGTGGTAACCTGGGACAGCAAAAGCTCTACAGCAACACGCGAAGAAGTCTATGCAGAATACAAAGCCACTCGTCAGGCAGCACCCAACGATCTTTTTGAACAAAAAGAAGATATTATTACCTTTATCAAACTGATCAACATGTGCACCGTTTCTAAAGATAATTATGAAGCCGACGATTTAATTGCGTCATTAGTTAAAGAAAATCCTGACGAGCAAATTGTAATCGTCTGCGCCGATAAAGATATGTACCAATTGTTATCACATAGCAACGTTCTTATTTTAGATACCTTTAAAAACAAACTCGTTTCTCAAGAAGATTTTATAACAGAACGCGGCTTTCAGCCGGCAAAGATTCCATTTTTTTATTCATTGCTGGGCGATGCTTCAGACAATATTCCTGGCGTCAAAGGTATTGGTAAAAAGACGGCAGAAGATTTGGTCAAGCAGTTTGATTCACTTGAAAATTTATACCAAAATATTGAAAGTGTAGAAAAAAAACGTACACAAACGCTTTTGAGTGAACAAAAAGATAATGCCCTTCTTTCTCTCAAACTCTTTTTGCCGCACTACACACAAACCGGTTTAGCTAAAAAAGATTTAGACTTTGATAAAAACAACTGGCACAACGCTGCTGATTTTTTTGAAGAACTTAATTTTAAAGGGCTGATTAAAGAAAACACCCCCGAAAAAAAAGAAAAGAAAAAAGCGTTGTCCGGCATTGAAACACAACAAAGTCTTTTTGAAAGTACCGAGCCAACATGGGAATGCGTCATTGTTTCAAGCATCGACCAACTCAAAAAACTTTTAAGTAAAATAGAGCAAATCGGCTATTGCGGCCTGGATACCGAAACAAGCGGCAGCGACCCGCTTCAGCACAAACTGGTTGGCCTTTCGTTTGCATACGACCATCAACGCGCTTACTACATTCCTTTACAGCATCCACATAACAATGCTCACCCACAAATTCCTTTTGATGAATGTATAGCTTTAATAAAACCTCTTTTGGAATCAGACAAGATAGAAAAATATTTGCACAATACCAAGTTTGACGAGCTTGTTTTTTGGAATAATGGCATAACGCTGCGCGGCACTACCTTTGACACATTGATCGCCGCCAATTTAATGCGCGAAGCGTGGCAAAAAATTAATCTCAAGAATCTATCGCTCTTTTTTTTAAACGAGCCAATGCGCAAATTTAAAGAAGTGATGGGCAAAGAATATAAAAGTTTTGATCAGGTACCCATCGAAAATGGCGCTGAGTACGGCGCACACGATGCCTTACAAACACTCAAGCTCAAAGAAATTTTTGAGAAAAAACTAGCAACCCAACCAACTCTTGAAAAGCTTTTTTATGAAATTGAAATGCCGCTGTATCATGTGTTAACCAGCATGGAAAAAAAAGGCATTGTGCTTGATGCAAAAATTTTAGAAACAACCAACAAAGAATTGGTAAAAGAATTAACGCATCTTGAAGAAAAAATCTTTGCGGCAATTTATCACGATAGCCAACCAGCTGAAAACGAACCTCTGCTTAATTTAAATTCACCAAAACAAATCGAAACATTGTTATTTGATAAACTGGGCTTACCAAGTGTTAAAAAAAATAAAGGCGGCAGCCAATCAACCGATCACGAAGTTCTTGAAAAATTAAGCAAAGTTCATCCTATCCCTGCACTTATTTTACGCCATCGCGAACTTGCAAAATTAAAAAACACTTATCTTGATCCACTTCCGCTCACGATCAATCCAACAACGCATCGCGTACACACCTCGTACAGCCAAACCATGACCGCAACGGGCAGGCTCTCGAGCAACAACCCTAATTTGCAAAATATCCCTGCCTCGTCAGATTATGGCTTCAAAATACGCTCCGCGTTTATAGCGCCGGCAGGACACAGCTTCATCGCGGCCGACTATTCTCAAATTGAACTGCGTGTGTTAGCACATTTAAGCGGCGATCAAAACTTGATCAAAGCATTTCAAGAGAGCCAAGATATTCACACACAAACAGCGGCCCAGCTCTTTGGCGTCCAACCAGAACTAGTTACGCAGGACCAACGCCAAATTGGTAAAAAAATCAATTTTAGCATTATTTACGGTAAGACTGCCTACGGCCTTTCTCAAGAACTTGAAATCTCAACAACAGAAGCAAAAAAATATATAGAAACATATTTTGCTCAGTACCCACACGTTAGAAGCTGGATGGAGACCGTTATTCAAAAAACGCTTGAAACTGGCTACGTTGAAACATGGTGGGGCAAACGCCGCTTTGTGCCTGAATTGGCTGAAAAAAATAAGATTCGTCATGAACTGGGCAGACGCATTGCCATCAATACAGCAGTCCAGGGAACCGCGGCAGATATTATGAAAATTGCTATGAACAGGCTCGACCAAGCTTTTACCGCCAAAAAGATGTCGTCCAGTATCATTTTACAAATTCACGACGAATTAGTAATTGAAACCCCAACTAAGGAGCTTTTTGAAGCAAAAAACATAGTTTTAGACATTATGCAAAATGTTACTACCTGGCAAGTTCCTCTTGACGTAAGCATAAAAACGGGCCAAAATTGGGGTCAAATAACCAAATAACCTTTGACTTTTTAAAAAAAAGAAAGCAAAATAAGATTATCACGTCCGAATAAAAAGACATCTGTAAATCATAAATCTTTGATTGAGAAACGATATCTTGTGTTGTTTAAGTATCACAAAACGAGGATTATAGCATGGCAACGAGTAAAAGTGGTGGATCTACGCAGAATGGCCGCGATAGTATAAGTAAACGTTTAGGTTGTAAGCGGTTCGACGGCCAAATCATTCTTTCAGGGAACATTCTTGTCCGTCAACGCGGAACAAAAATTCATCCAGGTAAAAACGTTATGCGCGGAAAAGATGACACTCTTTTCGCAATAGCTGATGGCTCTGTGAAATTTCATATTGGCTTTAAAGGTAGAAAGTTTGTTTCAGTTATTGCTGCAAAGTAAAAAACTGGGGATTCGTTTCTATGGCGTGTAGCGGATACAAGCATATAGTCAACTCTTTAATATTTTATTTGTGATGGGGAAGTAATGCAAGTTTCATCAGGTTTAGTAAAATATCGTTTTGATTTTTTGAAATACCGAGTTGCCGGATTAATGTTTTCTGTTCTTGTTCTCGTTACCGGCCTTGTAACGTACGCAGTTAGAGGCGGGTTTTCCTATCACATAGATTTTACCGGGGGCGCTGAAGTACGCGTATTATTTCAGCAGCCACTCAGTATCGGCGCCATGCGTCAAGCATTGGGCGGCGATGCAACATCAGGTGCTGAAATTCAAGAGCTTGGATCTGACGGCAAGTCATTTTTGATTACATTACACACAGACACTTTAACGGGTGACCTTGAAAGTTCTTTTAAAGCTCTTCTCCAACAAAACTTTCCAGACAATCCAGCCGAAATTAGCGGGATTGAACAGGTTGGCCCTGAGGTTGGCAAAGACATTAAATGGAATTCTTTTAAGGCAGTTTTTTTATCTTTGATTTTATTGCTTTTGTATATTGCGATTCGTTCACAATTTAGCTACGGCGTTGGTGCAACCATTGCATTGTTACATGACGTATTAATGATGCTGGTCTTTATTTTGTTAACGGGACAACAAATTTCAGTGCATATTTTGGCTGCTATTTTGGCAGTACTTGGTTATTCGCTTAACGATACCATCGTAATTTTTAGTCGTGTACGAGAAAATTTACAAAAAATGAGTGGCCTTTCAGAGTATGATGTTATTAACTTGAGCATTAACCAAACACTCAAGCGCACCATTTTAACTAGTGTTTCGACCTTTTTATCGATTCTTGCTATCATAATCTTGGGCGGCGACACGTTACGTGGACTTTCAATGGTTATGGCAGCCGGTGTGGTTGTAGGCACTTATTCTTCGATTTACGTTGCAACCGCGGTAATGTACATGCTCAGCAAAAAACAAAACCTTACGAGCGTTAATTCCTAATACTTTGTGCGACTCGTAAAAAAATCATCTAATTAAGTTCAGATTTCGCAAGCTTGCGATTATTTGATATAAATAAAATAACTTAACGTCATGTGTAGCATTATGTACCAACATTATGCTACACATTGTTCATATGCATTTACTATATGCTCTTACCTTATAAATAAATCTAGAATTGAGTTGTCAGAATAAAACATGGTTAATAATAAAAATAAGAAAAGCGATGGCCCTATGTCGACCAATAATACGAAACCGAAGACTCCGATAGTTCCAGACAACTCGGCACCCGATTTGAAAAACGAAACCTACACCGACACCCCACCTGCCCTTGAACAAGATTTTGAAGTTGCCCAGCTCGAGCAAAAAGATCTTTCTTATGCCCAACAACCGCAACAGCAACAGCACAACCCCCAAAAAAACAATCACCAAAATCAAAACAATCGCAAACGATCTTCTTCCCGTCCAAGCGGCAATAATAATAACAACAATAACAATAATCAGCATGGACGAAATTTTAAAAATAAAAAAAGTAATCAAAATCAACAACAACAGCAACAAATGCCACATTTTTCAGATCTTGACGACCTCATAGAAACACCAGAGAACAACGCTGAAAATGGTGAGCCAAGAAAATCAATCAATGTTCAAGAATTAAAAAGCATGGGCATCACCAGTTTGATTGCGTATGCAAACGATATTGGCTTGCCAGATATTAATTCATTAAAGAAGCAAGAAATTATCTTTAAAATTCTTGAGTCACAATCTGATAAAAAAATAGATATTTTTGGTGAAGGTATTTTGGAACGCCTTCCAGACGGCTTCGGCTTTTTGCGTTCTCCAAAATTTAACTATGTCCCAGGTCCTGACGACATTTATGTGTCGCCAATCCACATTAAGCGCTTTAACTTGCGTACAGGCGATGTGATTAAAGGAAGTATTCGCAAGCCAAAAGATGGCGAAAAATACTTTGCTTTACAACGTATTGAGTCAGTCAATTATCAATCACCAGCAGCTTCGGCCGCAAAAACTATGTTTGAAAATTTGACACCACTTTTCCCTAACACCAAATTTAATTTGGCCGAAAACACCAACTCCATCGCCACGCGCATCATGGATTTATTGGTACCAATCGGCAAAGGACAACGTGGTATTATCGTAGCTCCGCCACGTACCGGTAAAACAGCATTGTTAAAAGAAATCGCTAACGTTATCAAGCAAAATAATCCAGAAGTTAAAATGACCATTTTGCTGATCGACGAACGCCCTGAAGAAGTAACCGACATGGAACGTTCTGTTGACGCTGAAGTAGTAAGCTCAACGTTTGACGAGTACGCCACACGCCACATTCAAGTCGCAGAAATTGTACTTGAAAAATCTAAGCGCCTTGTTGAATGCGGCCACGACGTGGTAATATTGCTCGACTCATTAACGCGTCTTGCGCGTGCTTACAACACCATGGCACCATCGTCAGGCAAGGTACTGACCGGTGGTATCGACGCTAACGCCTTGCAACGACCAAAACGTTTCTTTGGTGCAGCGCGAAATGTTGAAGAAGGCGGCTCGCTCACTATTCTTGCTACTGCGCTGGTCGAAACAGGATCTCGCATGGACGAAGTTATCTTTGAAGAATTCAAAGGTACCGGCAACATGGAAATTCATTTGACACGCAAACTTTCCAACAAACGTGTTTATCCAGCATTTGATATTCAAATGTCAGGTACGCGTCGTGAAGAACTTATGTTGAGCGAAGATCAAGTTAAGAATATGTGGGTTCTACAAAAATTCATTACTTCTATGAATACGATTGAAGGTATGGAATTCTTGATTGATAAAATGCGTAAAACAAAAACCAACGATGAGTTTTGGGAAATGATGCTGAAGAAAAAGCGTACTAACGAATCGTCATCCTCATCTCAATAATTTTATACCGTAAACAACCATGGCACTCATCTTAGGAATAGAAACATCGTGTGATGAAACTGGGGCAGCTGTTTTTGATACAGCTGCCCAAAAAATTATTTCATACGCACTCTTTTCTCAAATTATGTATCACGAAAAATATGGCGGCGTTGTGCCAGAAATTGCCTCACGTTCGCAACTTGAACGAATTGATATCATCATTGCCGAGGCTCTTGCGCAAGCAAACATAACCGTTCATGATCTTGATGCGTTAGCCGTTACCAACACGCCTGGCCTTGCCGGCTCATTGCTGGTAGGTATCTGTTTTGCCAAAGGCATGGCGTGGGCAGCAAACAAAAAAATTATTGGCATTCATCATCTTGAAGGCCATGTATTTTCGCCATTTTTAAAAGCAGACAACTCGGTTGAACAAAATATCCCGTTTCCACATCTCAGCCTAACCGCTTCGGGCGGGCACACCGCGCTGTATTTAGTCAAAGGATTTGGCGACTACGTTCAATTGTGCAACACGCTGGACGATGCAGCTGGCGAGGCATTTGATAAAATTTCTCATTTGCTCAACCTTGGCTACCCAGGCGGACCGATTATTGAAAAGCTGGCGCAAGAAGTACACTTTGAAGATTTTTTTAAGTACCCGCGCACTAAAAATAAAAACAGTGAATTGATGTTCAGTTTTTCTGGTTTGAAAACAGCTATCTTGTACAACTTGGTAAACCAAGGCGCCTACAACTTACAAACCGGCCCCATCAAAGAAAAGATTACGCCAGAACTTCAAAAACAAGTTGCCAGCTCATTGCTCGTCTGCGTTGCTGATATTTTTGAAAAAAATTTAAAACTCGCGCTACAACAGTACCCAACCATCAAAGCCATTACGTTTGGTGGTGGGGTTGCCTGCAACAAATTTATCACACAACGTTTTAGAACCTTTTGCGAGCGACGCAAATTAGCGTTCTTTTCTCCACCTCCAAAATTTTGTACCGATAACGGCGGCATGATTGCCTTTGTGGGCGGCTACAAATATCATCAAGAAAAGTTTTCTGACTTGCATCTTGATGTGCATCGCTCCTGATCGTTACTCAACGCTTGTTGCAATTTACAAAAACATTAAATACTTTATGCTGCAGCTTAATCGACATTTGATTATTTTTTTCAAGAAAGCAGCTCTATGAATAAATACTTAAAATTTATTATCTTTTTTTTCTTTCTGAATACTCTCAACTGCTCTTCTTCTCACGCAATCAAAAAAACTTCTGAAACAGAAATAACTGATCAATCAGCAATTACTCAAAAAAGCTTTGCCGAACGTCTAAAAAAAATTCATATGGATTCGTTTGGTTGGGAAGATACTGACTGGTCGGCAAATACCATGCGCGAGTATCTTGAACAATACAGTTTCCATCGCATCAATCCAGTAGCGTCATTAAAGCGCCGCAGCTCCTTGGATTTTTTAAAAAACACTGAAACAGTCTACGACAATAAATCGTACGCATTGGACAATGAACAAACATGGAAAGACTTAAATCTTTTTTGCGGCGCAAGCGAACGCTCACAATATGTTGGCACAAGCATCGACCGCACCGCAACCGAACTGGGCACCTGCACACTTTTTAACATGCTTACTAAAGCAACCACCAACATTTCAAAACTACAAAAAAGACAAGAAGTCATTCAAACCTTAACGCAAGAAGCAGCCTTGCGCGAGCAACTACAAACACTCCTCGCAGCGTTAGAAAAACCAGAAACAGTGTTGTTATCTTTTTCCAAACAAGATCATTTTAAACAAACCGTCAATCGACATGCTTATTTTACAATTCCAGGCTTTCCAGACATACAGCTCGACATGCTCAATGAAAGCGATTTAGCATTACTTTTACTGAGCTTAAGTCAACATTCAGTCCGTATTTCAAGTACCGTCATGAGCGGACTCACGACAATTTCGCTCACTATTTACGGTATTTTACAACTAGCAAAAGTTGAAGAAACTCCAACACACATAACATCATTTACGGACCAATACCGCAATCAACAAAATTTAATGTGGCGCTATTTGTGGGACAAACCTCACGCTCAACTGCGCGGCATACTCGCATTGATGGGCGCAACTTTGAGTTTCTGGAACACCAAACAAAGTTTTGATTGGGCACACGATTGCTTCTTTTTTGAAGAATGTATTCATACGTTTACCGATTATGTAGCAACTTATTTAAAAACAGCACGAAATGTTTACGAAATATTAAAACAACATCCAGCACTGGCAACGTTTAAAGAATTTGCAGCTCTTAACGAATTCTTTGAAATAAAAATCAATGCCTCAGATAAATTGCAAGATCTGTTTGATTTACTTGAATCTGAAACATTTGCAGACCGCCCAAGCCTGTTAAATTCAATGTTTTCAGACAAAGGCGTCTTTGTGCATGCCTACCGCTTAATTGGTAATTTATCAGAAGACCTTCAAGATATGATGCGCGCCATGGGAAAAATTGATGCGCACCTTTCCCTCGCACAGCTTATGACAGAATCACAAAATACAGCAACGCCCTACTGTTTTGCAACATACGCCACAACCGACAAACCAATGATTGATGCACAAGATTTTTGGCATCCATTAATTAATGCGGACGATGTAATTCCAAATTCCATAACACTCGGCACCAACGGTAACCGCACAAACGTTATCTTGACGGGGCCCAATGCCGGCGGTAAATCAAGCACGCTTAAAGCACTCAGTATCGCAGTAGTGATGGCACAAAGCGTGGGCATTGTTCCTGCGCGCTCATTTACGCTCACGCCATTTAGTATGATTTCAACCTATCTCAACATCACCGACGATATTGGCGCGGGCAATTCGTTATTTAAAACTGAAGCAATTCGCACGCAACAACTTGTTGACGGCATTGAACATTTGCAACCAGGGAAATTCAGCTTTACCGTTTTTGACGAAATTTTTCATGGCACCTCGCCAGCAGAAGGAACCGCCGCTGCTTACAGCGTTGCCGAACATTTGGCGGGCTTTGATCAAAGCATGTGTTTGATTGCCACACATTTTCAGTTGCTCACCGAACTTGAAGAACACACCAAATCGTTTAGCAATTATCATGTTTCGGTTGAGCACCTGCGCAATGGAGAAATTTGGTATCCATACAAACTTGAGCGTGGAATTTCTGAGCAACATGTTGCGCTTGATATTTTGCGCAATCAAGGAATCAAAGGCTCGGTTATTGATAAAGCGATGGAAATATTAAAACGCGATGCAAAGAAGTAAAAGGCCGTTCAAATCCTTCGACAAGCTCAGGACGAACGGCTGATATGCAAGGCAAGTAGACGATAAATAGAACAATCAGGAAAAGGAAATTTGGAAAAACCAACGCTTAAATAACACTTATTAGTTCTAAAAAAGATTATTATTGTCCGCCGTCGGTTCTAAGCCCGTACGCCCTGCCTGTCCGTCGAAGCCTTGACGTAGTCGGAAGCTTGTCGAAGGGTCAAAGAATTTGAACGGCACCCTTTTTATTTATGATGTAACTTTTCGCGCTTGTTTTATTTTAACAATGCTGCTATGCCTTTGCATCCATATTTTCCTGCAAGCATTGATCGCAACTATTCCAAAGATGAACTCTGGCACCATATTGTAAAAGCTTAACCACACTTTCATAGTGGCGGCCAAAACCAGCAAAATCAAGCGGTGTGCTACCATGAACTTTATCTGCTGCATTAACGTCGGCGCCCCCCTCCACAAGTATAGTTATAATATCGTTATAACCATTCCTAGCAGCCATGTGAAGCGGTGTCCAACCAGAGTTATCTGCTACATTAACATCGACACCTATTGCTAAAAGTGTCGTTACAATATCGGAATGATTATTTATAACAGCCCAATGAAGTATGGTATTTCCCCATTTATCTGCTTCATCAGCATTAGCTCCCAATTCTAAAAGTTTTTTCACGCATTCCTTTTTGCCATGTTGAGCAGCCAGACGAAGCGGGGTATTGCCATCAGCATCCCGATCATCAACTTTGTAATCTCCAACTACCAAAAGCCTTTCCACTTCTGCCACACCACCTTCTCCTGCAGCTTCATGCAATGGAAAAGCCGCTGACGCTGCAGTTGTGGCAAACATGATAGCAATTAAAAATAATCCTAGAAATTTGTTGTTCATGATTAATCTTTCTTAAAAATAATTATGGAACTTGCTTATTGTTTTTTACTCGACGTCAGGCTCTTTGATTTCTAGACTCGCCGCGATTTCTTTTAAATACTCTGCAAGTTCGTGATGGCCATATTTTTCTGCAAGCATTGCCGGTGTCTTGCCCTCTTCATCTTTAGCTTCAACATCGGCACCATGTTCTAAAAGTATGGTTGCAATATCAGAATAACCTATACAAATAGCATAATGCAGTGGTGTATCGCCGGCAATAGTTTTAACATTAACATTAGCGTCTTTTTTTACAATGATTTCTACACAATCACAAAAACCTCCAATAACAGCATAATACAGCGGTGTCTTGCCATCTTTATCTTTTGCTTCAATATTGGCACCATGCTCTAAAAGTGCTCTAACGCATTCAGTTTTGCCTTCATCACTTGCGATATGAAGGGGTGTCCAACGATCATCATTGAGAGCGTCAATATCAGCCTTTCCGGCTAAAAGTGCGTTTACACAATCGACATAACCCCCTTTTGCAGCCCAATGAAGCGGTGTCCACCCCATGGAACTGCGACCGCGCATATTAACGTCATGCCTGGCCGCCAAAAGTTCTTCTATTTCTTGCACGTTGCCATACCTTGCAGCAATATGCAACGAGTCGCACATTGGCGTTGACAGACCTGGCACAGCGGTTGTGGTAAAAGTGATAGCGATTAAAAATAATCCTAGAAATTTTTTATTCATCACAGATCTCCCTTAAAAATAATTGTGTAACTTGTTTATTCCTGTTTTTGCTCGCCTGCAGGCTCTTTGTTTTCTAGACACTTCGCGATTCCTTTTAAATATCTTGCAAGCTCGTGATGGCCGCCCTGTTCTGCAAACATTGCTGGTGTGTTACCAGACTTTGTTGTTTTGGCATTTGCGTTAGCACCCTTTGCTAAAAGCAGGTCCACGCAATTTTTATGACCGAGCTTAGCGGCATAATGAAGTTGTGTTAAACCATTCTTATCGGGCAGATCAACCGTTGCTCCACCCGCCAAAAGTTCAATCATACACTCTGCACAACCATTGGAAGCAGCCCAATGAAGCGGTGTACTACCAAGCGTCAACGATCGATCATTGACGGCAGCTCCGCACTTCAAAAGTGCCTTTACACACTCAGCTTGGCAATTCCCAGCGGCATAATGAAGCGCGGTTCCGCCATAATCATTCCTGTCATTAACACTGCAAATTTTCTCTGTTAAAAGTCTTTCTATTTCTTTCACATCGCCAATTTTTGCTGCGACATGCAATGGAAAAGCCGCTGGCGCTGCAATATTTGCACATGATAAAACAACAAACAACAAGCAAAAAAATTTATTCATTACTAATCTCCCCAAAAAATAATTTTGCAACTTGTTTACTACTTTTCTTGCTCGACGTCAGGCTCTTTGATTTCTAGACTCGCCGCGATTTCTTTTAGATATTTTGCAAGTTCGTGATGGCCATGTTTCTCTGCAAGCATTACTGGCGTATTACCAGCCTTTGTTTTAGCATTTATCGCGTTGGCACCCTTTGCCAAAAATATGTCTACGTAATTTCTATGTCCTGACGTCGCGGCATAATGAAGCGGGGTAAAATAAGCACTATCTTGAGCATTAACATTCGCGCCATATCTTAAAAGTATCTCGACACACTCAACATTATCACGAAAGGCAGCATTAAGGAGCGGCGTCGACCCCCAACAGTCGAGAATATCAACCTGAGTACCACCATCCAAAAGCGCGATGACACAATCAACATGGCCCTTTCTAACAGCGCAATGCAGAGGCGTCGCACCTGAAGTATCAAAGGCCGTAAGGTCGAATTTTTTAGTCGCTAAAAGTCTTCTTACTTCTATCGCATCGCCATCTCTAGCAGCATTATGCAACGGATACGCAAAGTACAAAGCCATCGGCGCTACAGTTGTAGCAACCGTAAGGGCGGCCAGAAATGAAACGATAATTTTGTTATTCATGATGAATCTTTCTGAAAAATAATTTTATAACTTGTTTATTGTTTTTCTTGCTCGACGTCAGGCTCTTTGATTTCTAGACTCGCCGCGACTTCTTTTAAATATTTTGCAAGCTCGTGATGGCCATATTTCTCTGCAAGCATTGCTGGCGTCTTACCAGCTTTTGATTCAGCATTCACATCGGCGCCATGTTTTAAAAGTATAGTTGCAATATCATCAGCCCTACCCCATTGCGCAGCGAGATGAAGCGGCGTCTTGCCATCACTATTTTGACCATCAACATAGGCACCACTTTCTAAAAGTTTTCCTACACAACCAATATAACCTCTTAGGACAGCGCGATGAAGCGGGGTATCATGTTGACGATCTTGAGCATCAACATCAGCATGCCATTCTAGAAGTATTTTCACACAGTCAGCATGACCACTCTCAGAGGCGTAATGAAGCGGGGTCAGGTCATAGCCTTGCTTAGCATCAATATCGGCACCCTCTTTTAAAAGTGCCGTTACACCCTCAACGTCGCCCCGCCTCGCGGCCAAATGAAGAGGCGTCTCTGGAACTGGCCGAAAGTCCCGGGCACAAGGCGAAAAGTCATCGTCGCTCCATGGATCGATCATCGGCGCTGCGGTTGTGGTAACCGTAAGAGCAGCCAAAAATGAAAAGATAATTTTGTTATTCATGATGAATCTCGCTGAAAAATAATTATGAAACTTGTTTACCATTTTTTTGCTCTTTTTCAGACTCTTTGTTTCCTAGACGCTCAGCGACTTTTTTTAAATATTCTGCGAGTTCTTTGTAGCCTTCTTGCTCTGCAAACATTGCCGGTGTGTTACCAGCCTTGTTTGTTTTAGCATCCACATCAGCACCAGCTGCTAAAAGTTTTTCTACGAAATTGCGATGGCCTTTCTTGGCTGCATAATGAAGCGGCGTCAGGCCATTATTATCTTGGGTATCAACCTTGGCCCCAGCCTCCAGAAGTATTGTTATGCAATCAGAATAACCGCTAAAAACCGCCCAATGAAGCGACGTACTACCAAGCGTCAAAGATCGGTCATTAACAGTAGCAGCCTGCATCTCGTGAAAAGCAGCATATTTTAAAAGTACCCTGATACAATCAACGTGGCCATTTCCAGCAGCATAATGAAGCGCTGTCCCTCCGTAATCATTTCTATCATCAACCTTAAAACCTCCCGTTTCAAAAAGTCTCTCTATTTCTCCCGCATCGCCATTTTGAGCAGCCCAATGCAGCGGGAACTTCTCGGGATCAACAGCCATCGACACTGCGGTTGCAAAAAATGTGAGGGCGGCAAAAAATAATCCAATAATTTTGTTGTTCAAGATTAATATTCCTCTCCGATTTCAGCACCTTTGATAGTTGGCAGCTCTTGGTAGCTATCAAAAAAATCTACTACACTTTGCCTGCCATTTTCAGCTGCTAGATCTTTTGGCGTTTTGCCTTCTCCATTTTTTGCCTCAACATTAGCTCTAGCTTCGTATACCAAATACTTTACGCATTCAAGATAACCGCCTCTGGCTGCAAAATGAAGCGCTGTCATCGCACTAGACTCATTTAGCCACCAGTTATTGGAATCATCGTCACACTCTTGATGCCAATCATAACAAATATCTTCTTCATCAAACATTCGAAAAATATGCACATAACGTCGTATATTATTAAATTGAGTTTCAACATCAGCTCCTCGTTCTAAAAGTTTTTTTACACAATCAAGCCAGCCATACCTGACAGCGCAATGAAGCGCTGTAAAGCCATCACCATTTCGATCATCAACGCTGCAAATTTTTTCTGTCAAAAGCCTTACTACTTCTTTCACATCGCCATTTTCTGCAGCAGCATGCAATGGGAAAGCCATCGGCGCTGCGGTGGTTGCAAAAAATAAAGCAACAAACAATGAGCATAAAAATTTTGTGTTCATGATTGAACTTCCTTCGTATTCTTTAAAAGTGTGTAATATTTTTGACGGTCACTTTTTCGCAGCAAGTATATTAGAAATGTTTAAAATTTTTTAAATCTATGGCGTTAATGATAGAAGCCCTTTGCCTTTTGGCATCTTTTTTGTCGTCTCGTGAACCGGCTCATGAAAAATAGTTGAATCGAGCGAGTACAGCAATGACTTGGCAGCAGCGCGCGGCAACCGTTCAAGTTTCTTTTTTTTCAAAACAATACGCGGCAATTTTACAAAATTACCTTCAATGCGCACGTCCCACGGCTCAAGATAGTCAACAAATTTTGGATCAACTAAAACCGTAATCGTGTTACGATTTAACGCACGGTCCTTTTGCGGCAAAAAAGTTTCTTTCCAATCCCACACGCCATCTTGCGTACCCGTGCGCGTAAACGAAAATTGACGATAGGCTTTATCTTGTCGCACGCCCAAACTTTTGAGCGTGTTGGTATTTACAAAGCGCTGTTCAAGATGTTTTGCCAGCACCAACGAGTAACTATTAAATTGATGCTCTTTGTCCAACGGAAAAGAAAAAAAACCATCGCGATTGCTCACGGTTGCCATACCGTCAAAATAAACGCGAAACTGCGGCACCACATCTTCTTGCCCCGCAATGCGCACACACCCCATAATTTTAGGCGTTTCAGAAACAGGTACCACCACGTCTGGTTTTTGTTCTGCAACTGGTTGCGGAGGTGGCGGGTTAAGGTGCTTGGCGCGAAACTTTTCAAGATCGGCCATCGATTTAATAACCACATGTTGATTGGCTACCAAAACATTGCTCAGCATCAGTGCGATTACTAAACAGAAAAATTTCTTCATTCTTTTCATTATAGATCCTTTAATTGGCGATAAAATCTTGCAATAATTCAGTAAGTCTGCTTTGCTTAAATAGCATACAAAGGGACCTATCATTGTGCAAAAATACGCAATAAATAATACCTTTTTCCCGTACTTTATACCAAATGTTGTTCACGCTTCATGCAAGGAACCAATACCGATGGACATTAAAAAAAAAATAAAAACTATTTTTCACAAAGCACTCCACTCTGGCAGCTCGCCCCACACCCTTGCTCTTTCGTGTGCGATGGGCAGCTACATTGCCTTTTCGCCTTTTCCAGGCGCCCACACGATTATGATGTTTATCGCTCAATGGCTCTTAACGCTTAATTTCCCTCTACTTTTTGTAGTAACCTCGATTAATAATCCGTGGACCATGCTGCCCTTTTTTTCCTTTGATTATGCCTTTGGCTACTGGCTGGTGCATAAAATAGGCGGATTTGCGCCTACTTGGCATATCCCTTTGGAAAAAATCTTTGGATCTGGTAGTATATGTATCGTGTCATTCTTGGTGGGTGGCAATATTCTTGGTATCTGTTCGGCACTCCTCAGCTATCCAATCATGCTGATGATTTTTAAAAGATTACTGGTAAAACAACGACCATGAAAGAACTAGCTCGTAATAAAAAAGCATTCTTCGACTACGAAATTAATGATACCTTTGAAGCTGGCATTGTCTTGATTGGCGATGAAGTTAAATCAGCACGCGCTGGTAACATTTCATTAACCGATGCTTTTGCAACAGTCCACGGTAACGAGATTGTTTTAACGAACTGCTACATCGGCCAGTACTCGCACGCTTTTGATAAAAAAACGGGCGACTTTACACGCCGCTCGCGTACCTTGCTGCTCAACAGAAAAGAAATCAATCGTTTGATTGGTGAAGTCTCGCGCAAGGGCATGACACTCATTCCCATCAAAATGTATTTAAATAATCGCGGGCTGGTAAAAATTGAAATCGGCGTCGCCAAACATAAAAAAGCACACGATAAAAAACAAACCATTAAAGAACGCGATATCAAACGCGAAACAGACCGCACGATCAAACAACGCGTTTCATAATTTATTCTCATGACGCACAACATTGGTTCTGCTTTTTTTTATACCCAAAATTCAGACAACACGATGGCATGGGCAAAAGAGCATCTTGCAACAGCACCTGACGGGGCGGTATTTATTGCGCATGAACTCACGCACGCACGCGGCCGCCAAGGAAGAGTTTGGCACTGGGCGCCGGGCCAACTGGCGCTGACTATCGTACTGAAACCAACATCACCAACACACGAAGATGATTTGGTAAAACTTTCTATGGCACTTGCCTGCGGCATTTACGAACCAATCAAAAAATATAGTGTCACGCTCAAATGGCCTAACGATTTTGTGATTGATCAAAAAAAAGTTGGCGGCATGCTCTTGGAACTAGTCTGGCACGATAAGCAACTTTCAGGAATTATTTTTGGTTTTGCGCTCAATGTTAACAACACATTTAAAACAACGCACGAAGTCGTACAACGCGCAACCAGCCTGTGCACACACGCCCACCAATCACTTGATTTGCCGGCACTGCAAACAGCACTGATCTCCAGTTTAAACTTTTGGTATAACGCATGGTACGCACGTGCGTATGATAATATTTTTACCACGTGGGTTGAAGCTCAATCGTATCTTGGTAAAAAAATTACCGTCCATAAAAAAGATGGGAGTATCGTGGCAGGCACAGCCCAGCACTTACTCCCAAACGGAACTTTATTATTGAACGTCGATCAACAAACATCGATTTTGCTGTCGTTTCATGATGTTGATTTTTTAACGTAAAAATTTATGATTGCAGCGTAACCTTATTTTGCGTTTGTGTGCTCATAAACGAACTCCACACATTACTCAAAAAGATGCCTGCTTTTTTTGACAACGAAGAAGAACCTATCAAAGAACCACCATCATCATCGCCCGCAAACATCTCCATCACGGCATTGCGCTTCTTTTTAAGCGGCACGAATTCAATCTCATCATCTTCGCCAAGACCAATAACCTTTTTAACTTCATCAACGGCATCGTTGTACGAACCAAGTTGATCGATCAGCCTCAACTCAAGCGCTTGACTGCCTGTAAAAATTTTACCATCAGCCCATTCGCTTGCTTTTGCAACATCAAGATGCCGCGCTTGCGCAACATCGTTTACAAAAATTTTGTATGATTCACTAGCAAGGTCTTGCAAATGAAGCTGCTCTTCATCTGTCAAATCACGCACGGGGTTGCCCGCCAATTTAAATTTACCACCATTAATATACACAACTTTCACATGACAAAAATCTGCCAACCCTTTAACGTTGGGAACTTGCATGAGCGAGCCAATGCTGCCCACCAACGACGATCCATTGGCAATAATTTTATCGGCGCTGCACACGGCATAGTAACTGGCCGAAGCGCAGATATTTTCAACGTACGCAATAACCGGTTTTTTTAATTTGAATCGCTTGATCTCATTAAACAATGCTTCGGCAGAACCTGAAACGCCACCTGGTGAATCTACTTTAATCAGCAGCGCTTTAATGTCAGATGACTTTTCAAAACGACGTAACATTTTGGCATAAAACGTTGAATCATCAATAGCACCAGAAAGTTTCATGTAACCAACATGCACCTTTGGAAATGCCGCGCTCGATACAGCTTCTTTAAGCGTGGAAAAAACAACCGGCACGAAATTAAGGATGAGTAAAACAAAAAAGATATTTTTTAAAATAGTAGCAAGCGAACGCTTTGGTTTTTCTTCCACAAAAGATCCTTTGATAGCAAGATTAATTTTTTAAACGTTAACAACCGTCTTTGGAATTCCAACAATACGACGTGTCTCAAAACGCTTACGTTCATTTTTTGGATTATGATCAATTAACGAAAGCTTATTGTCACCAGAACGATACGTAACCGTTACCACACGCTCAACATTTTTTAACGTCTTGGAAAATTCTTTGTTTTGAGATTCGGACGACTTATGATAATCCTTGAAATGAATTTTTGCCGTTGCAGAAATTGGCTGGTTATGAGCTAAACGATACGTATACGAAACAAAATGTGGCTTACCAGTCGCTGTTTTAAGATCAGACGCAATATGGCGCCATGCATGATTAATCAATGCACGATCATCAAAAAATGAGCTGGTTGCATTCACGACCGACACGCATGAAAAAATAAGAAAAACATATAACAAAGAAAAATTCTTAGACCACTGTTTCATGATTATCTCCTTCAATTTTCAATATTTTACCAAGCAATAGACAATACGAAAAACCTCAATAGTAACTATTAAAGGCCAAATGTAAGAAATTTTGTACATCGTGTCAAATTCGGGCAGTTACCCAACGACGCAACCCGCCCAAATCATGATAGACCTTAACCTGGTTAAACCCACCATTCTTTATGATCTCTTCAATCTCATCCTGATCTTTACCAATTTCAAAGACGAGTTGAGGAACCTTGTCATTATCTGATGGTAACAAAAAATCTGGCGCTTGTGCAACAATGCGCTCATACAGCCCCATGCCATGGCGCGGGGCTACCAGCGCGTTCTTATCTTCCCACACCGAAACTTCTTTGCTGACCTGCAGATACGATTCATCAGACAAATAGGGCGGATTGCTGATAATCAGATCAAAAGGTTGTTTTGGATCAAGCGCTTGAAATAAATCAGAAACCGTAAACGTCACACGCTCAAGGTTGTTGTGATGCGCATTGCGCCGCGCCAAATCAACCGCGTGAGGGTTTTTGTCAATCCCAACAACATGCGCCTGTTCAAACGCTGCCGCCAACGCAAGCGCTATGCAACCAGAGCCGGTACACAAATCAAGGATTTTCCAATCAGCACGGCCAGACACGCGCAGCACGTCAATCAGCCACACCACTATTTCTTCAGTTTCTGGCCGCGGAATCAGAATGGGCGGCTCAACAATAATGTCGAGATCGGCAAACGGCACCGACCCCAAAATATACTGTAGCGGTTTCTTGTCCTGCGTTCGTTCTTTAATCCAACCAGCAATACGCTGTTCGCGCTTATCGTCCCATGCAACAGTACCTTGCGCAATCAAATATGCTTGTGGCTGGTTAACTAATTTTTCAAGTAACCACCACGCTTCTTGACTCGCATCATGTGCCGCCAAGCCTCCAGCTACCAGCATTTCTGACAGAGCAGCAATGATGCGTTGAACAGGAACGTTATGCATTTATTTTTCCAACAACAATGTTTCAATCGTATTAAGTAACTCAATAACATGCGCTTTAAGGTCAGCAGCTTCACGCAAACAATCTTGAGCTTCTTGATAAAATGATACTGGCGGTTTTTCATTTTTATTTTTATACGTTACCAACGTAAAAAGCTCGGTTACGCATTTATCAAGAATAGTTTCTTCTTCTTTCAATTGTGCCGCAAAAGAAATAAGTGGTGCTTTTTCTTCAGAAAAACTACGCATTATATATTCTGCCAAGATACTCAACCCAGCTTCGCGCGATTGCGCTGCACTTGTTTTAAGCGCATCAAAAAAATTGTTATTGTGAGCCCAAAACAACGAACGATATTTATTTACAGCCGCATTCAAACGCACAACCGCATCATGCTTTTCTTCAATTCCTTGAGCCGTTACCACGCCAGCGGTAAGAATCTGTTTGCCATTTTCGTCAGTTTTGACATTTTTTAAAATATCTTTAAATGACTGGCCTGGCTGTTTTAATGCATCTTCAACTTTATTGCGAACGCGACGCAAGCTTGGCATAAGATCGTCTAACGCATTCACGTGAGCGCCAACAGAAACAAAAACCAACGCAGCCAAAAAAATTTTCTTCATAACTTTTTCTCCTTTTTTTTATTCATGCAATAAGTCATGCACATAATCACGCGCATTGAAATCACTCATATCTTCAATGCCTTCACCAAATGCAACAAATACAATTGGCACCTTAAATTGCTCGATAATCGAAAATACAATACCACCCTTACCGGTACCGTCAAGCTTGGTTACCACAATGCCATCCAACGTTGTTGCTTCATGAAAAACTTCAGCTTGGCGCAAAGAATTTTGTCCCAACATTGCATCAACCGTCAACAACGTTGCTACCGGAATATCAGGCAATTGTCGATCAATAATCTTTCTCATTTTTTCAAGCTCACGCATCAAATTCGCTTTGGTTTGTAACCGACCTGCCGTATCAATAATTACGTGATCAAAACCACCCTCTTTAAATCGCGTACAACCATCAAAGATAACCGATGCCGGATCTTGATGTTCACGACCAATAAAAACTTCAACATCAGAACGCGCACCCCACTCAGCCAACTGCTGCGTTGCTGCTGCACGAAACGTATCGCCAGCAATCAATAAAACTTTTTTACCTTGCGCTTGTAAACGATACGCAAGTTTGCCAACAAAGGTCGTCTTGCCACTGCCATTAATGCCCACCATCAACGTCACCGCTGGCAACGCTGCAGGCTTGCCGGGCGCTTCAAGAATTGTTTGTAACATCTGTTCAAGTTGCTCACGCAATTGCTCGCCATTCTCAATAGTTTTATTGGCAATATGTAAGCGCAATTGAGCTATTAAACGCTCTGTTGTTTTAACGCCAACATCGGCAACTAACAATAAATTACTCAATTCATTAATAAATTGTTCGTCAAGTTGATTGCGTAAAAAAAGTGATGCAATTTGTTGCGTAAACCCCGTGTAAACTTTTTTTATTTTATCTTTAATAAAACCGAGCATGACAATCCTTACAATAAAAAACCTAATATACTCAAATACGACTTTAACTCGTTATGTCAGCAAAAACAAGATCATTTTGAATATTGCACACTTGAATTCAAGACAAAGAAAATTTATGAAAAATATTATCAATATGTGCAAGAAAAGAAAGGTTTTTAAATTTTTTCTTGCATGAGCACTTTATCAAAACGAAAACCATTGTAAAATGTTTTTTTGCTGATATGATACGTAATTATTATTTAAGATACTGATTGTAAATAAATTTATTTGGGGCGAGTAAGTGTTTACAAATATAAGGTCGGTCGTTATAGGCATCTTTGCATTGCACTTCATGAGTTTCTCGGGCTTTTGCTCTCCAACATATACAACAGAAGAAACTCAGGCCGACCTTGCCTTCTTTCAAAAAAAAAATGCTCCTTTGCCTCCAACACATTCATCAAAAAACTCGGTTGCATTTTATCAAGACGATGATTCGCTCGATGCATTCATTCAAGACATCGAACACAAAACAGCGCGTTACGGCGGCGATGAATTTATTGATTATGTTTTGAATACTGAACAACGACAAATCGATCGTCAAAACGCTTTTAACAACACACTCGTTTACGACATAGAACTTCCGCTTTCACGCATCGACAGACCACTGCATCTCGGTATTTATTATAAAGATATTATTAAAGCAGTGTTTACCAGCGCCAGCGTTGGGCTTGATTGGTATTTGTATCAAGCACTTGAAACGCACTACGTTAATGTGCTAAGCACCAGCTTGATTAAACAACAAAGCTTACCAACCGCAAACTCTGCTGACGCACTACACGTTTCGTATAGCACCTTTAAGCGGCCTGAACTGGCAAAACTTATTGGCACCCATTTCCTTGTCCATCAACTTGCTCAAGCACTGCGCAACAGCTTGATGGGCAGCAAAGACCAAGCATTCTCGTTTTTTAAAACAAATGAACCAGCACAAAATCCAATCCCTATTTTTTCGCTGATTGAAGAACACATTGTCATGTTTATGCCATTTAATTCCACACAAACAAACCTGATTGAAATTGCCAACAGCCTCTTCAAGCGCTGCGGCCTCATTCCTGCCTTTTTTCAATCTACAACCTTTGAGATGACACAATCGCTGGCATTTCAAATGCTCTTTATTGCTTGGTTCAATAACATGGTATTAGTACCAGTCTGGGAAAACTATGCCCAGCAAAACCATGAAACACTCAATAATTTTCTGAGTACCTACCATCAACTACCAGCAACAGCCAAAGAAAAACGCGCCGTTATTGAAAAAAATATTGCCTCCTGCATTCACACCGGCATTCATTTTTCATTCCGCACCTGGTTTGCCATGCATAACAAAAAAATGGCTGAGTGGCATTTTTATAGCTCAGTTATCACCTCGCTGCCAGGCTGGTATACCATGATTAAACAAGCTTATAACATATATCAACAAGCAGTTACAGATACCGAAACTGCCGATAAGTAACCTGCTGTTACTTATCATTAAAATGGAACCGTTATGAAAAAAATTAATTTTCTGAATATACTTCTTCTCTTTTCAACAAGCGCATGGGCAGCAACGCCTCAAGTTGATATCAATCTTGGCGGGTTCAAGCTCAACGCCAACGATGTTGCCGCAGCCGTTACCAAATCGGCACAAGTCATTGCCGAAGCAACACGCTTTAAACGTGCACAAATTGAAAGCAAGATTAATGTCTTAGAAACACAGCGCCAAGGAATTGGCGTCAAACGCGATCAAGGCATCATGGGCGGTGCAGCTTATGAACAAGCAAGCAAAAGCTTTGACGACCAAATAAAAGCACTGCGTAAAGAACTTAAAAATTTAGATCGACGTAGCGAAAAAACCGGCGAAAATGTTGAAAAAATTATTACCACCGGCTGGCAAACCGCGATGGATGTTTACCAAAAAGAACATGACCGTAAAACACAAATCGCCATCACTGCCGCCAACAAAGCGGTTGAAAATGAAGGTGCTATGGAACGCTTGCGCTTTCTTACTGAGTTTGCAACACAACCAGAAACACTCACGCGCTCCAGTATCTTTTTGGCGGGCACACTCACGCTATTGAGCGTTGTTTATTATGGCGGCAAACTTACCTATCGCTATGCGGAAGCAAAAATGAGCCGACCAACATTAGCAACCAACAGTTTTCATGTCACGTGGCTTGAACGCTTCAAAACATTTTTCCAGTTAGCAGAATCCAAAGAAAAAGTGTTTGACGATGTTATCTTCAGCGAAGCACTTGAAGAAAAATTACGCAATTTGGCTGATGATACAAAAAACATTCCGCAAAGCAAACTACCATTCCGTAATCTTTTGTTGTACGGCCCACCCGGCACTGGTAAAACATTGTTTGCTGAAAAACTAGCAATGTATTCCAACATGGACTTTATCTTTATTCCCGGCGGCAACTTTGCGCAGTTTGAACAAGGACAAGATATTGTTGAACTCAATAAATTGTTTGATTGGGCAGACCAAGCGCCTAACGGGCTGATTATTTTTATTGACGAAGCAGATGCATTTTTGCACAAACGTACTGGTAATGATCAGCACGGTACCAAAGTGATTAGCACCTTCTTGGCGCGCACTGGCGGACTCTCTGAAAAATGTATGTTTATTTTGGCAACCAACGACCCAAACAAACTCGATGGCGCCGTGCTCAGTCGTATGCATAAAAAAATTAATGTCCCGCTTCCAACGCTTAATGAACGCATCAAACTCATCACGCTTTATTTAAATAAATTTGCAACTCAAACTCAACATGCAACCGTTTCAAGCTTGGTAACTGAAGAGTTTTTATGCAATGTCGCAGAACAACTTGAAGGATTTGCGGGTCGTGATATCAAACAAATTTTCTTGGACGTGCAGTACATGGTCGCCCGCACCAACGACAAAATGTTAACACCAGCCATTATTATGCAGGCGGTTAATGAAAAAATTGCTGAACAACATATTACCTACTCGTTAAACAGCGAAGAGCTGCCACCAACTACTTAGCAGCACCTTTGTAAAAAATTATTTACATGCACATATAAAAAATACAAAACTCATACAACGTTTTGAAAAACCAAAAGAGGAGTATGTGTTATGATCCGCCATTATTTTTTGTATACGCTTTTTTTATTAGTTCCACTCACGTTGATTGCTGAACAACTGGTTGATTCGATACCAATACCACCGCCACTACCACCCAACTCCGAACAAAACAACGCTACAGACTTTTTGAACGAAATTAAAAATCGACCACCACTCAAACCAACACCAGAACAACAACCAAAACCAAAAGATCAACAAAGTGCTTTATTGGAAGAACTTAAAAGCGGAATAACCTTAAGAAAAATTCAACAAGAAGAAAAAAAACTGCATGGACTCCCAACCAAAGAAGAACAAAAGCGTCTTGCAAAAGATATCGCAGGACTCTTAAAAGATGTTTTGAATGAAACAACAAAAAAAAATAATCTCTCGGCATTTATTGAAAAATTTAATAAATCATTACAAGCAATTCCAGACATTGACATAAAAATTACCATCATCAAAAAAACATGGGAAAATTTCTTAACAACCCTGCTGAACGCGATACCTTTTAGCAAAAAATTTGATCCCGTGCTGACCACGCCAGCAGACAAATTTACCGCCGCCATCATCTACCTCGAGCTCGATCTTTTTGTACTTGATGAAGACCAAAATTCTATCAATGACTTTAATCAAAAATTCGTACCATTAATTGGCCATAATTCGCTCTATGATTTTTTTAAAGAAACGTTTATGCAAAAATTTATTGCGCTCAACGTCAACCAAGCCACCGCTCAAAGACTTTCTGAAATCACCAGCATAATAAAAACAAAAACAGGCGGCGGTCGTTTTTTTACCAAAGAAGAAATTCTGCTACTTGCTAACTGCTGGAATAAAAATAAACATGTATTTGATCTTTTACTAACTGAACCAAAAGATACCGGCTTAATTCAAGACTCCAAAACAAGGCTCGATATCATTAATACCCTTCAAGACAATAAACAACTTATCAGCGCTGGTATTGCAAGAAGTCTCAACACCAGAATTAAATCAAAACAAATAAATTTTGATCCACAAGAACAAGCACTTGTAAAAAAAATGTGCCTGGAATTTAAATTGCCAAGCAAGCTAAATCTTGTGGCAAGCCTTGATGAATTTGGCAAAAATATACTTGGCATAGAAACAACAATGGGTATTTTGGACCAACTCAAACAAAATACCAAAGGAGTAGAAAAAGCACGTAATGAAATATTTACACGCCTCATGAACGTTGCAACAGAACTTACTATCTCAACATTTATCAACTGCTTTACACAGTCCATACAAAACTTAACAACACCTCAACAAATACAAGCCATCACGCAAGCTTGGAATAAATTTTTACACGCATTAACCAACCAGCAAGGACTAACATCAACGATTACCGAATTTGGTATCAGCGATATAGTCATTACTCAAAATCAAGAAGCAATCGACACTTTCAATACAGAATTTCTCAAAACCGTTGATCACCAAAATATTAACACATTGTTTCAAAAGGAATATGATGCACGCATTAGAGAATTTTCAAATTCTGCTGCATAATCTATTGTAATTATTTTTATAAAAAAAGCCGCCTCAAAAATTGTAGGCGGCTTTTTTATTGAACATGCCTTAGTATAAATTACACAAAAAAATGCTTTCAATTTTGCCAACGATCATTTTATTTCTTTCTTAGCAATCTTATAAACAGGCAAAGACCAATCTTCAGTCTAGGCCCAAATTTTTTGCAAATACAGAAGAGCCCCGTCCCAATGGACATAAAAATCATACTAAAAGCCTAAAACTCCAAAACCTCGTATTGTAGGGCATTCCAGGCCCCTTTCTTTATTAAATTATTCTATTTGAAACAATTGATATATCCAGCAAAGAATCATATTACAAAATATCAATAACAACTACCCGTTTGCTGCCTCTATCCAAATACCGTATACTTTTATATGTGTTTGCAAGCGAGGTTTTTGGCGACAGGCCAAGCGAAACACACCATAAAAAATCCGGGGGGATTTCAACAAACAACTTCATGATGCACATCGCACAGCATGCATAACATATATTGTTACGTTTATTGTTACGTTTGAACTTGTTGATTGAGTATCAATTATTTTATGAAAGAAAAAATCATGAAAAAACAGATCAAGAAATATTTTGCAGCGCTAACGTTATTGTTAATATTCACGGTTCAAACAACTCAAGCACACAGCGAAGAAACTAATACCAATGCTGAATCTGATAGCACCGCAACAAAAAAAATCTTTAACAATGAATCTAAGAAAATCATCAATTCATTTAAAGATAAATCATGCGGAAAAGACTATGCGAATGTTTGGCAAGAAACTCAAGCATTAATAGAAAGTCCCGAAACAAGCTGGTTCCAAAATTTTCGCAGCAGCAAAGGCCTCATGGTTGCTAATGAACATAATGCACCGTACATTTATGGTATGATTGAAAAATATGCAACCAAACTTGGTATCGCCGTACCAACAATTTTTCTCACTACCTTTGAACTCAATAATGCCTGTGCATCATCACTCACCCCAAATTATGGTTTTATAATGATTGGCAAAACTCTTTTACAATATTCAACAACTGAAAAAATTGAAGCGATCATCGCTCACGAGCTCGCACACATTAAACATAATCATATACCACGGAGCATTGCTTTATACTGTGCATCAAACTATGTCCTTGGTTCTGTTCTTGCACCACTTTTATTGCCTGAAAATCTCATTACTTATTGTTCAGATTATTTACCAATCTGCGTACATCCAATTGGACCAGTCATTGTCGCAGGCTCCATCATCATCTCACGCGCACACGGACGCTACTGTGAACGAGAAGCAGATTTAACCGCTATCTCAATTCTTGAACAACCAGCAGCTCTGGGACAATTTTTTGAAACTCTACCTTTTAGCAACGAAAAACCGGAATATACAACACTCTGGGAAAACATGCAGTATTATCTGAGAACACATCCGGAAATACCTGATCGTATTGCGTATTGCAACCAAGCAGTACAAGCACGAGAAAACAACAACTCCAGCAATGAGCATCTGGCAGCACCAGCAGCATAAACAACAAACTACGCAATAAAAAAAGGCCTCATTAAAAATGAGGCCTTTTTTTATTGCGTAACTTTTTAACGCTTATTTTTCAGCAATAACTCTGATACCCAGTTCACGCAATTGCTTGCTTTCAACCGGCGATGGAGACTCCATCATTAAACAGGTCATCTTCTGCGTTTTTGGAAAAGCAATCACATCACGAATCGAATTCGTTTGACCAAGAATCATCATGATACGATCGATACCAAACGCAAGACCACCTTCTGGCGGATAGCCGTAGGTTTGTGCTTCAAGCAAGAAGCCAAATTTTTGTACTGCTTGTTCTTCTGTCAATCCAATAACTTCAAAAACTTTGCGTTGAACATCTGGGTTGTTGATACGAATCGAACCACCGCCAAGCTCATAACCATTGCAAATCAAATCGTACGCGCGGGCTTTAACATCGCCAACTGGCAATGCTTCCCAACCATCTTGTGGAGAGGTAAACGGATGATGACAGGCATTCCAGCCCTTTTCTTCTTCATTCCATTCAAACATTGGAAAGTCGGTAACCCAAAATAATTCGTATTTGCTACGATCAATCAAGTTGAGACTGTTGCCAAGCTCAAGACGCAATTTACCCAAAATACTCCACGCAGTTTTATACTGCCCAGCAACCACAAACAGCGTGTCTGCTGCCGTTAAACCAGGGATATGTTGCGTCGCTTGCGCCAAAAAGTCTGCTGGCAAAAATTTAGCAATCGGGCTATTTGGTGTACCATCTTCATTAAATCTGATGTAAACCAACCCCTGCGCGCCATACTCTTTGGTAACTTTTTCAACCCAACCATCAAGCTCGGAGCGTGAAAATTTCTTATCTTTAACACACAGCCCACCAATCTTACCGCCACCTTCAATAATGGACTGCAAAAACTTGAGTCCCATTGGCTCAAATAATTTTGTATAATCCTTTATTTTCAGGTCAAAACGCATATCGGGCTTATCTGATCCATATTCAGCAAAAATATCATCGTAGGCATAACGCTTGAACGGCGCTGTGAGTTCGATGTTTAAAAATTTCTTCCAAAGTTCACTCAAGAATCCTTCGCACACTGTTTGAATGTCGACTTCATCAATGAATGACATTTCAATGTCCAGCTGCGTGAATTCAGGCTGACGGTCGGCACGCAAATCTTCATCGCGCATACAACGAGCAATTTGGAAGTATTTCTCAAAGCCCGCTGTAATAAGCAATTGCTTATAAATTTGAGGGGACTGCGGCAACGCATAAAAGTCGCCATGAGAAAGACGGGATGGAACCAAAAAGTCCCGCGCGCCTTCAGGCGTACTTTTAGAAAGAATGGGTGTTTCTATTTCGTAAAAACCTTCTTTGTCCAAATACTGACGCAAGAAAAGATTTACTTCGTGACGCAACCGTACAAATCTTTGCATCTCTGGACGACGCAAATCAAGGTAGCGATATTTGAGACGCAAATCTTCTGAAACGTTTTCAGCATCTTCAAACTGAAATGGCAGCGGTTTGGAACGCGCCAACAATTCAAAAGCGGTAACATTAATTTCGTACTTGCCTGTTGGCATTTTAGGATTAATGGCTTCTGGTGCTCGATGCATGAGCGTACCACGCGCTGACAGCACATATTCCATGCGCAGCGTATGAGCAAGCTCCATCATTTCAGCATTAGTTTCAGGATTAAAAACTAATTGCAAAATGCCACTACGATCTCGAAGATCGATAAAAATCACCCCGCCATGGTCACGACGACGGTTAACCCAGCCGGTTACACAAACTTCTTGCCCAACCAATGATTCTGCAACGTCTCCGCAATACAGCGATCGCTTTATCAATCCCATGATCATTCCTTTAAACAAACAAACAAGTTACTTTGTTGTTTAGTTTAGCAGCTTTTTAGACAAAAGAAAAACAGCAAAACACTTATTAATAAAGGTTTTGCTGTTTTAAAACTGATCGGAAAGAAAAAGTAAAAAGATAGTCTGCTATTTCATCATTCCCTGCAGCTTGCCGGCTAACTGACTTAATTTTGTTTTCAACGCCATGAGGACATTTTTAAGTTGATCAAGACCCAACAGGCTCTCCTTTTTAGCCCGCGCTTCTGCTTGTTTTAACAAATCAACTATGACAGGAAAATTATTCTCTTGCGCACTATCGAGAGCAGTTTTTCCATCATTATCTTTTATAAAAGGGTTGGCACCACTTTCCAGCAAGAGCTTCATGAGATCACCATGCTCTTTATAAATAGAAAAGAGAACTGTTCTACCATGATTGTCTTGTGCGTTAATATCTATCCCTTTATTATTCAGCAGAAGTTTCACGCTGTCCTGTTGCCCAAGCATAGCAGCGTAATGCAATGCGACTCGTCCCTCATTATTTTTTGCATTAACATTTATATCGTTTCTACTCAGTAACAATTTAATCAGATTAATTTTATTAAATTCAACTGCATAGATAAGCAAGGTTTTTCCCGTAACCTGCTGCTTCACGTTAATATCTTTAAATATAGGATCATTGTCCAGCAACCATGCCATAAAATTTGATTCTGTCCCATGGTCTACAAACTTAATAGTTGTTGCTGTATCAAAAATATTAAACAAATCTTGAGCATCTACCTGAGAAAATAAGCTAGCAACACTTGCACCCGAATCCTGAATAAAAGATTTCAAAATTGCAGCATCCTTATCAGGATCAAATGCACTTTTTTGCATAATTGCTTCAAGAGTTTTTAGAAATTTTTCTTGTTCGCTAAGACCAGCACCATATAAACACGGTGCACTAACAAACCATACACCATAAACCACAACTACTAAACCAAGTATCGCCATAAATTTTCTTGTTATTTGCATAGAATGCCTCTCATTAAAATAATACTAAGCCATCTTTGCTAGCTCTTCGGCTAGCTCACTTAACTTAGCCTTCAAAGCCATCAAGGCATGTTTAAGTGGCCGCATCTGCTCGGCTGACTGAATCAATTGAACAAAGTCTGCGTTACCGCTTTCTTTGGCAAGATCGAACGTTGTCTTACCCGCATTATTTTTTATCGAAAAATCGGCATCTTTATCAAGCAATGCTTGGATTAGTTGTTTATTGCCTTTCATAACAGCCCGATGAAGCGCCGTTACCCCGTCGTTATCTTGCAAATTAACATCAACTCTTCCGTCTTTAAGAAACTTTTCAACAATTGCTATATGATTTTCATCAACTGCATAATGTAACGCTATTTTCCCTGATATATTTTTTTTATTAACATTAATTTTTGATTGTTTAAGCAATGAATTCACTATTGCTATATGGCCCTTAGCCACAGCAAGATCTAACGCAGTCCTATTTTCCCTACCTCCCTGATTAACATCAATTTTTTTATTCTTAAGCAACGAGTCTACTATTGCTACTTCACCCCAATCGGCGGCCATATGAAGAGCTGCCCATCCATCATTATCCTTCATATTAACATCAACATTTTCATTCTGAATCAATAAATCAGCTACTATTAGATTCTTACGCTCAATTGAAAAAGATAAAGCAGATCTTCCTTGTTTATTTTTCACATTAACATCAATACCGTCTTGTTTAAGCAACAATCTAACTAAAGAAGTCTTTTGATACTCAATAGCTATCACAAGCAAAGCTTCTCCATCTGAATAATCTTTGGCAACAATAGAATCATTAATCTTCTTCAAGCCTGGATCATTTTTGAATAACCATGTCATAAAATCTGGTGATGCTTGATCAAAAGCACTCATGATAGAGCTCATATTATTTTGAGCAAGTAACGGAGCAATACTGGCACCTTTTTTGATACAATCAAGTAATAATGAACCGTTAAGACCAGGATTAAAGACTTTTGTCTTGTTAAAAATATCTTGAACCTCAAGATTAAAAGTATTTTGTGGACTCAGACCAGCACCATACAAAAATGATGTACTAAAAAACAAACCACTCTGCACAAAGAGAACCAAACAAAACTTTGTCATAAATTTTTTTGTTAGCTGCATCATACCCAACCCTCTATTTTTTTAGTACCTACGCTCAAAGATAAAAAAAACTCATCCAATCTGACGAAAAAAATTTCTCAAATTTCTAATTTAAAAAATTAGCTATAAATGGCAACTCTTTGGCAATTGACCCCAGCCAGCCCAATGCAATCAAACACGTCAACAAGCCAAAAAGTAACTTGAATTTATTCCCATGAGCACTGATCACAAAATACAACCCAGCAACACACAAAATAACGCCGTAAAGCATGACTACCGTCATATCGCCAATTAACGGCGTTAGAAAATAAGCGCAGGCCCCAAGCATACCAAAACCCATCACACGCTTAACTTCAATCATCCACTCACCAGAACGCGGCAAGAGGCTCAAGGCACCTGAAAAAGTACCAATCAAAACCAACACAATACCCATACCCAAAGAAAATAAAAACAACATTAAAAAGCCAAGAATAGGGCTTGCAAGTTTTGCCACAATAGTTAACAAAACGGCCAACGCGGGCGTTATGCACGGCGACGCAAAGGTGCCCGAAATCATGCCAAGTAAAAAAATTTTAGTAAGCGAACCCTGCGGTGCAATCTCATAATTACTGGAAAGCAAGCGCGGCACACGCATTTCATAAAAACCAAATAATGAAAAAGCCATGTACAAAAAAAAGAGCGCTATCAACATAATAACCCATGGATTGGCAACCCAATTACCAAACAAAACCGAAGTTGTTGCAGCAAAATAACCAAGAGTGGCATACACCGTTGAAAGACCAAGAACGTATGACAGCGCCGATAAAAAATTATATTTCAAACTCACTGCCACCTGTAATTGCAAAACACTCACGGTAATGGGAATCATGGGATAAACACATGGCGTAAAGCTAGTCATCAGCCCGGCAAAAAAGGCAAGGATTAATAAATAAAAAATAGACCCTTGCTGATTGTCTGCCGTTTGTTTAATCATATCAATCACGCTACGCGCTTGTGCCTGCTCGGCTGATGACGTAAAATTTTTTTGCGGATGCGCACTCGTTATCTCTTGTTCGTGAACCATTTGAGCAGCAACATAAACACTCCCAACACTTGCCATCATAAACACTGAAATAACGGCAACTTTTAACGTATCAATTGCATTCATCCCTAAACCCTTTCTCGTTTAAAAAATAAAGACTACGCAATTAATGTAGTAAAATTTGCCCAATAAATACAAGAGTTGAGCTTTTTAAATACTTTAAAAATGAGATACCAAAAAGATATTAAAAAAAAGATAATCTTTAAAAAATAATAAGAAGGCACGCGATTCCGCATGCCTTCTTACTTTATACTTACAAAAATAATCTCTACAGTAATTCCTACAACATTCCTTCGTAAGCCTAATTATTATCGAATGCTCGTTGCTTATTCATTTCAACTGCCCCCTCAAAGACCTTACTAGGGCTGTGAGCGCCAGGAACGGTAGAATAACTTGGGCCTGCGGCTTGATCCATGAATTTCCCTATCCCTTTTCCAATACGATTCATATACCAAGACATTCCTGAATCTTCCGCTTCGCTTTCTTGAAGGCGACGTCTCGCGGCTTCTCGTTGTTCTTCTAAACGTTGTTCTTCTAAACGTTGCTTGTTTTCCCGCTCTTTACGTTCGGCTTCTTCGCGAGCTTGGCGTTTTTGTTTTTTCATCTGATTTTTAATTCGCTTAGCCGCTGCTTCTGCTTGTTTTGCAGCCTTAGCCTTGGCTTTTTGTTCTTTTATCCGCGACTCATGTTGTTGTTGCTGGACCTCATCTTTGGCACTTTCTAACGCTTTTGATCGCTCAAGTCTTGCAATCTCAGACTCTGCTGCCTGGGTTTCACGAACCTTATTGATATCAAAACCAGACCGAGCCACTGGATCATAGAAATCAGCAGTATTCCCCGTAACCATGCCACGAACACTCTCGCCAAAACCAGGACGAGGTGCGTAACTTTGATGTACGGGAAGTTCAGTTTTTGTTTGAGTTGTTGTACCTGCTCGCATCAGATCTATTGCATCAGGCGCAGCAACTATTACCTGCGAAGCTGGTGCGGGTGGAAGCTGGACATCAGAAGCTTCAAAAACTTGAGCTTGTGAAGCCGTTGCATTCGAAGAAGGCTCAATAACGTCTTGTCCTGAAGCAGCAACATTAATTCCTGGTCTAGGAGCATTAAATTGTGAGGCTATACCGTATGCCGCACCTGAAGCCATCAAGCCATAAAGCATCGCACGTTTCCAAGAAGAAGACGTATCTTTGTCGTCTTCCAACTGTTTCTTTTCATACCAAGCAACACTATCCTCAAATTTTTTCTGCAGAATATCAGAGACTTCTTCAGGATACCCTCCTTGATCGATTTCGATTTTACCAAGAATAAAGATCACGGGTTCATAAAAATCATCAAAAAAATCGTTTTCAGAAACAGTTCCATCACTCACTAATTTTTGGTATACAACAGCACCTCTTTCAATCAAATTTTCGAGTCTCTTTATCATAACCTTTTTAACTAATTGATTGTATCGGTCTTCTGGTCGTCTTGAGAAATATGACTTACATCTTTCTAAATCATCTCGAAATTTGTTCTTAAACCAGTCATCATCGTCTTGCAGCTTACTTTGTACTGGTGCTGACATTATTTCTTTGTTTATTGGCTCAACACGAGTAGCGGTATAAACAGTAGAGCTTATACCTCGTTCTTGATCTTGCGCTTGCATAAAATCGCTCAATCTACTTTTAATGAACAACGGTATTTCTTTGCCTTCAAGAATATCAAATCTAAGAGTATCTCTGACACGTTCCCATTGTACGGGGAAATTTTCTATGACATTAACAACAAATTCCTGCACCTGGTCAAGCATTGCTATCCGTTCTGCACGGCTTGCTTGCTTACCAAAGGTACGAAGAATTTTGCCATACTCGACAGCAATTTGAACCGCGTTATCGAACGTAACCTTCGTGGCACGAATCTCTTTAAATACTGGCGGCAAACGAAACGCATCTTCTGCTGCCTCCTCTTTTTTGACCGGTTGCTCTTCCTTTGTAGCCACAGCAACAACAGGAGCAGGAGATACAGGCCCTTCTTGTTGTTCTTTTTCTGACAACACCAACTTACTAATTTCTTCTTTCACCTCAGAATCTGAAAGATTGTCAAGGTACACTTGTATACTTTTCATCACCGAGTTACGCTGTGCGGGGATTTGCGTGCCAGGAACCTGGCCATTTTTTACACGTCTAATAAAATCTAAAACTCGATCGAGGCTGCGTTTTTTTGCCTCTTCGGTTGAAAATTTACCATAGTCGCCATCCAAAGCTTTCATATAATCATGAGCTATAAATTTGACATTTGCAGCACTAAGTGGACGCTCAGCAATTTCACCCATTTTTGTATCTGCATCCAAACCAACCGCCGTGTTACTTTGCAACAACAAAGCACAAGCGACAAGAGCGATACTCCTCCTCATCTTCATCCTCATCTCCCTCTCAAAAAACTATCTTTTTACCCTATTTTTTAAATACTTCTCTGTCTTACTTAGTCTAGCAATCGCTCAATTAAAATGTCAAATAGAAAATACAAAAAAACTGCTCGGCAAGCCCACGGCAAAAAAGCAAAAGGACCCGCGTTAACGCGAGTCCTTTTGCTTTTTTTGTAAAATTCTCAGATTATTTTTAAACTCATTACCAAAGCGCCCACCAAGACGAAGATCCAGCATTAGCAATTTCTTGGGGCGACACTCTTATAAACTCCATCTTATGAAGCAATCTACGTAAATGAGGTTCCGGCGCCCATTCTTCCTTCCATTGGAAACTAACATATGGATCATGTACCCACTCTCCATCAGCACCTTGACTATGAGAAGACATATTAACCCGGACTTCAAATCGTTTGACAGATGGATTTGCTTTTTCAAATTTAGCAATTGCGCTGTCTCTCAATTTTATTGATTGCTCTTGGATTTGATTTTGCATAGCTATCGTATCCGCACTTGCAGACTGTTCACCAATAGGTATGCCAACTTCGGTCGTAATGGTGCAACCGTTTTGGTCAACATAAGTAGCACGACCTGAAACGTGATCCATAGGCTTGCCTCTCGTATCGAGATCTCTTTCTAACCCTGTGATTTCTGCATTGTCAGGTAATTGTTCCCTCACACGTATCTTTGCCGTTAACACTTCTATTTCTTCAGGCTTTAATATTTTCATCGCTCGCTGCTCTGCAAGCTCTTGTTTGTACTCAGCCTGCCTTTTCTCGTCTGCTATATTTTCCTCTGCTTGTTGTGTTTCTTGAACTTTTTTGATATCAAAACCTGAATGCTGGACAGGATCATAAAATGCAGGCGTATTACCCATGAACATATCCTTCACGCTTTCAGAAAGCGTAGGTCGTGGACCGTAACTTTGACCTACTGGCAACTCCGCTTTTGTTGGAGTTGTTGTGCCTGCTCGCATCAGGTCTACCGCATCTGGCGCAGAAACTATTACCTGAGGGGCTGCAACTGACGGTTGGTGGACAACGTCTACATCGGCAACATCGGCGCGTGAAACGGAAGTGTTGGTTGTTTGATCCCCTGCTGGTACGGCTTGGTCAGCAACTTCAAGTCCTGAGGCTGCAACGTTAGTATTCGACGTTGAGGCAGAATTCATTTGATTATACGCCGCTATCCCACCAGCTGTAAGCATCATTCCGGTTAATACAGGCCCTACGTACTGCTTCCATGAAGACTCAGGTTGTTCCTGTTCCTTCTTTTCAAAATACCAATCAGTACTTTCTTGAAATTTTTGTTCAATGGCTTCGCGTATTTTTTCAGAATACAAAACCTTATCGCTATCAATTTTGACAACAATGTCATGAACGGGGGCCGCAAAATTCTCATCAAAATCTATTGCTGATATCTTTCCATCTTTGACAGCTTTTTCAAAGACTCGCCCACCACGTTTAATCAATTTTTCAAGTTTTTTAATCATAATCTTTCTAGACGCAGGAGAGGCATCTTTTGCCTGTTCGCTTAAAAAGAATTCAGAACATTTTTGCAATTCGGGCTTAAACTCTTCATCGATCCACGATAATTCTTTTTCTTGTACAATTTGGTCCAAGTCATTTTTCAGTTGACCTCTCAAGCTTTCATCAAAGGGCACATCGTTATTATCAATGATATAAAGCTCTATAGCACCTTTTACCTCTTCCCAATTTTTGATACACTTTATCATCGCGGTACGGATGAAACTCCGTATTTGATCAAATATTGCTGCCCTTGTTGCATCATTGGCACCGCCATAATAGGCTTGCAACGCATGCCCGTAACGCGTGGCAAGGCTTGCTGCAGAACTATCTGAAACAGGAACCCCTCCCAAATCATTAAAAACTTCAGATAGTTGCCCATCTTCTACTAGTAGCTCTTTACCTTTTGGCAGACCAGCAGCACTTAACATGTTGCCGCCCAACACCACAGCCAAAGCAAATACTGTTACTTTGCTCATAAACTTCATAATCTCTCCCTTTTTAACTAAAAAAACAACATTTTTAAGCTTTTCTCAATAATTCTCCCATTTTCTTCATTGTAACAATTGCGCCAAAACAAAGTCAAATAGAAAATATTAACAGGTGGGGCTTCAGTAAAAAGGTCAGATTTTGATTCTTAAGAAATGGCCTCACAAGCACGAGGCCAAAATAAGGTAAAGAAAGGAATAGGTCTAAAAAACGATGCGGGTAGCACCAACCGCTTCAAATCAACTACCCGCCATGATTTTAAAATTCTTTTCTAGTTGTTCAGCAGACATACCACCAACCAACCGACCAATTTCTTTGCTGTCTTTGATAAACAACAATGTTGGCACGCCTTCAATTGAGTCCCCGCCAATAATCTGTACCAACCGATCTACATCAACTTTGGTAACATCCATTTTTGCGCACGCAATATCAGCACGGTACTTAGTAGCCATGGCTTCAAAAATAGGCGCCATTTTTTTACACGGCATGCACCACTCGGCAAACACGTCAATAATAATTGGCTTTGATTGTTGTAAAAATTGATCGATGGCTTGGTTATCAGATAACAATGTAACCGCCTCACTAGTTTCAGGCGTTTTGGCTGGCTCTATTTTTTTTGCTGGCTGCTGACGCATCATTGCTTGATTAAAACCAAGATCATCCAAAAATGCTTGCGCCTGCAATGCCGCGGTGCACCCACCACTGGCAGACGTTACCGCCTGTTTATAAAACGGATCACACACATCGCCTGCCGCAAAAATACCATCTACCGACGTTGCCCCACCACGCTTTAAAACAATGTAACCTTGCTCATCACATTGCAGCGCATCAGCAACGATGGCCGTATTTGGCCGCGCACCAATCGCTAAAAATAAATTATCAAAAGGGCGCGTCGTTGTTTCAGTATCGTTGCGCAATGTCAATTGCGTTACATGCGCACCATCACCATCAACCTGCGTTACACGCGTGTTGTACAACACCGAAACGTTAGACAATGCCAACACTTGATCGCGCTTCTTTTTATCGTTAGCACGGAAATAATCTTTACGCACAATCAGGGTGACTGAACGCGCAATACCGGCCAAATACGCCGCTTCAAGAATCGCCGAGTCTCCACCGCCAACAACTGCAACATCTTTGCCTTTACACAAGCCCCCGTCGCACACGGCACAGTTGGTAACGCCCTTACCCCAATACTTTTGCTCGCCCGGAATACCAAGATAGTTTGGCTCAGCACCAGTTGCCACAATGCAACTCAGAGATTTAATAGTACGTTTTTGTGAAGTCTCAAGGTTTTCGACATCAAGCTCAAACGGCCAGACATCAAACCGCACACTGCGTACTTGTTCTGACACAACGGTAACACCATAATGTTCTGCCTGCTCACGCAAGCTACGCATGATATCGGCTCCTGGTGCATCCATCACCCCAGGCCAATTGCGCTCTGATGGCGATTGCGCAAGCGCGCCTCCCGGCTTTGGACCTTCTAAAACAACGGTTGGAATATTTGCTTGTACTAAATAATTTGCTGCCGTGAAACCAGCAACGCCACCGCCAAGTACCACCACGGGATACGTTGCATCATCCCACGAAATCTGAGATAACTGAGCGCTTCGCTTAGTTTTATTTGCATGATTGTTTGTTTGAACACACGCAGAAAAACATATCAAAACTAAAAGAGTACTACTCAAAAAATTTCTCTTCATTAAAAAAACCTTTCTATAAAAGTGACACCGCCCGGCTTAAAAGCCGGGGCTTCTCAATGAACATTTGAATATCACTGGTTCTGAATATATTTTCTGATAGCTTCTTCGCTGCACTGGCCAACTGTTTCTGCAAAATAGCCATCTGCCCAGAAGCTATCTCCCCACAAAATTCTTCCAATTCTGCAAACTCTTCTCTCATTATCTTGCTACTACCACCCTTGAACAGCTGAACAACCATACTAACACTTATGCTCGGCTTTATCTGAATCAGCATGTGAACATGATCTGACTGAATGTTCAGCTCATGAATTTCCCATCGATTTACTTCTGCACACTGCCGAAACAATTCTTCAATACGTTTTGCTATAGCTCCCTTTAGTATCCTTTTTCTATATTTTGGGATCCAAACTAAGTGGTACATTAATCTATGCCTTGTATGTGCTCCTGACCAATATTTCTTCATGGTCTCAGTATGCCACTTCAGTTGGCTCTTCGCAAAAATACTTCGCTTTTTGCTTCAGCGCCAAGTGGACTCGCATTCATCCCCAGGCTTGAAAAGCCTTGGGGTATTCTGCTCATGGTAATAAAAAAAGCTTGTTAAGTATTTAACCTAACAAGCTTTTTATTATTTTGAAAAAGATTTCTTACTTTTTATTCGTCGTGTTTATCATCAGGGCGATTTTCCCTATTATCATCGTTATTCATGCCTTTACCACGATCACGACCATCATGCTTTTTTCGATGACCCCTTTTTTTCAATGAACGAACTTGATCTTCAAGATGATTAACTTGTTCCTTCAAACGCTTTATTTCATCAGCAAATGAACTTTCAAGTCGGCGCATAGCATCCCACACGGCATTCAAAGCGCCACTGTTACTACTACCCGAGTCACCGCCACCGCCACGAGGTGCCGTCATGGCATTACCAACAACGCTCCCAAACATACTGCCAGCAAAAGCACCACCAAAGGCATTCCCTCCACGCCCAGCATGCAGTCGATAGCCAGCAACTGACACAACAATAAAAAGGCCAGCAAGAAGCATAATTTTTTTCTTCATTACTCTCTCCTCATGTTTTATTTTTTAATGTCTTTTTAACACCAAAAATATCAAACCCATGATGCCTAAAATTAAAACAACAATAATACCAATTAAAAGATTGAGCATGCCATCGCCACCACCGATGGTACGTTTAAGTTTTTCTTCTCGCACTTGATTTTCAAGACGTTGTACGCGGTCACGTTCTTGTTCTCGACGCAACAACTCGGTTTCTTGTCGCGCACGAGCAGCATCATCGGCATGGCGACTTGAGCTACCACTTACAATGGCTGTTGTAGCAATCCCGCCAATCATACTGCCGGCAAGAGCACCACCAAAAGCAGCTCCACCACTACCTCGACCAGCGTGCACTGAGTACACCGCACTGATAAGCACCAAAAAACTCAACAAAATCTTTTTCATAATTATCTCCTTTTAATAGTAATCAACTTTCTATGCGCGGCGTGCTAAGCTCACCGCTGCATAGTATCTATTCTTAAGATAGTCAATGCCATTACAAATAGTCAATAATATTGCAAAAATGTTGCCCCATGGAGACTTTATGAAAACGTCATCACTCAACAAAAACCCCAAAATAGCCCAGATTTTTGATCTTATTGAACAAGAAAAACAACGTCAGGAAGAAGTTTTGTGCCTTATTGCCTCAGAAAATTATGCCAGTCCTGAAGTTTTAGCAGCAACCGGCTCGGTACTTACCAATAAATATGCCGAAGGCTACCCCGGCAGGCGTTACTACGCCGGTTGCCAAGTAATCGACGAAGTTGAAAATCTGGCCCGTGATCTAGGCAAACAGCTCTTTAATGCTGAGCATATCAACGTCCAGCCTCATTCTGGCTCATCCGCAAATTTTGCTGCCTTTATGGCAAAACTCAAGCCTGGCGATACCGTTTTGGGTATGCACATTAACGCTGGCGGGCACCTTACACACGGCCATAAACTTAACTTTTCCGGCAAACTTTTTAACATGGTGCCCTACGGCGTTTCGCCTGAAGATGAATGTATTGATTATGATGAAATTGAAATATTAGCAAACCAGCACCAACCCAAAATGATTATTGCCGGCGCTTCAGCCTATTCCCGCTTTATAGATTTTGAACGACTGGCCGAAATAGCCAGCAACAACCACGCACTGTTGATGGTTGACATGGCGCACATTGCCGGCCTGGTTGCTGCTGGCGTGCACCCAAACCCTATGCCGTACGCCGACCTTGTCACCAGTACCACGCACAAAACATTGCGCGGTCCACGCGGCGGCATGATTTTAAGTAAGGCAGACCATGCAGCAGATCTTGATCGATCAATTATCCCTGGTACACAAGGCGGCCCGTTGATGCACGTGGTTGCTGCCAAGGCCGTCTGTTTTGCACAAGCACTTGAACCAGCTTTTAAAACCTATCAACAACAAGTCGCAAAAAACGCTCAAGCCATGGCACAAGCATTCAAAAACCTTGGCTATCGCATAGTTGCCGGTGGTACTGACAATCATTTGTTTCTTGTTGATGTACAAACAAAAAATGATGCGAGCTCTCTTGTGAAAATTACAGGAAAATTGGTTGAAGAAACACTGGAAAAATGTGGCATAATTTTAAACCGCAACTTAATTCCTTTCGATACACAAAGCCCCATGGTCACCAGTGGTATTCGCATTGGCACCCCTGCCGTCACCACGCGCGGCTTGAAAGAGCACGACGTGATACAATTGGTGCATTGGATTGATGAAGCAATCAAGCGACACAATGATGCAGATTTTTTAAAGAGCCTGAAAGCACAAGTATCAGTCATGTGCAAAAAGTTTCCGGTATACCCTTAGAAAACAAAAAATATTAACGACCAGTTAACGCTTTCTTATGTACTTTGCTATCGTGCGCAGATAGGCGCACATGCCCTTTTTTCTATTTTAGGACAACCAAATCAGAGAAATATTTCTGCCGGCCTCAGATTTTTGGCGGCGAAAAGAGTAAAAACGGTCATCGCACATTGTGCAGATAAGATTCGTTGAATCAATGTTTTGTTGCGATATTCCTACAGCAAGCAACTGAGATATGTTGCAAGCGGCTTTGTCAAAAAATAGGCGTCCATCACGCTCAAGCAAAAATTGAGACGGGTTGGGAAAATTTTGAAGATGAGATAGAAAGTCAGACTGCACCTCATAACAGCAAGTTTTTGCTGATGGGCCAAGATAAAACTGCAGCTGAGCCAACTGACATCCAAAATCATGCTGCATGCGCTCAACAAGTCTACTCACTATCCCGGCAATAGTGCCCTTCCACCCAGCATGGGCAATGCCAACCACACGACGCACCGGATCGCAAACGACCAGCGGCATACAGTCGGCCGTTAAAATGGCAAGCCCCACCCCAACCTGATCGGTAACCAAAAAGTCCCCATCCTGAGGCTTAAGCATCACACGCTCGGGCAAATGAATACTGGCATCGATGGCCATGCCCTCAATGCCATGCGTTTGATTCAATAAAACAAAATTTTTTAAAGCATGCTGATCGGCAAGGGCTTTGCACAAACGAGGAAAATCTGCGGAAAGATGGTGCGCCCAGCACGTCTTGGCGTCACCAAAAAAAATTGAATAGTGTACTTTATTGATAATCATGCGCCAACAATAACATGCTCAGCTCTTTTGTACAGAACAAAATCTAACTCAAGAACGATTCGATCAGCATTTGCCGCGTCTGCTGGGCATCAAGCCCACGGCTTTGCAAGTAAAAGAGATGCTCCTGATCGAGCCTACTCACCGCAGCACCATGCTGGCAACGCACATCATCAGCTTCAATTTCAAGCATAGGAACCGAGACTGCCCGCGCACCACGCGCCAACAAAATATTTTTATTTTCTTGCTCAGCATTGGTTCGTTGGGCATTTTTTTGCACTTTAATGACATTGTGGCAGATTAATTGCGACTGGTCGTCCAACACGGTTTTGATTACCAAACTGCTAGTAGCATCTGATGTTTGATGGTCTTGCAGCGTTTTGAATTTAAAAACTTTTTTATCAAAACCAAAACACAAACAACGAACCGTCGCATGCGCGCCCTGGCCCATCAGCCGAACATTAATCGTACGCAGCAAAACCGTTGTATCGGTCTCTGGCACAAGCGTTTGGTTCATTAGACGCTCAACACCTTGCGTTGCTTTTAGCGTGTACCATAACATCGCACTCGCTCCAACCAACAACTCAAGCGTTGTGTTCACCAGCCCCAATTCATGCAAATCATCCATTACCGTTACCGTAGCATTATGCGGCACTTCAACCGTTAACTGCAGCGGCCCCGTTACATCCAACCCAGCGGGCAGCACAGACGAAAGAGCGATAGAAGAACTGGCAAGCGTTACATAATGTTTTATCAAATTATTTGTCATGAGTTATCCCACGCTGCCTTCCATTTCAAGTTCAATCAAGCGATTCATTTCAACGGCAAATTCCATTGGCAACGTTTTAACGAGCGGCTCAATAAAGCCATTCACAATCAAATTGCGCGACGAAGCATCATCAAGCCCGCGGCTCATTAAATAAAACAGTTGGTCTTCGCTAATTTTACTGACCGACGCTTCATGGCCAATATCAACGTCTGGCTCACTAATTTCGATATACGGATAGGTATCGGTCCGTGATGCTGCATCTAAAATCAGCGCATCGCATTGCACAAATGATTTGCAATTAACCATGCCAGCAGGCACTTTGACCATGCCGCGATAGCTACAACGGCCGCCCTTGGTACTAATTGATTTTGAAATAATGCGCGAACTGGTATTCGGCGCTTCGTGGGTAATTTTGCCGCCTGAATCTTGAATTTGGCGAGGAGAGTTGGCCATTGCAATCGACAAGATTTCGGCACGGGCACCTTCTTCTTTCAAAACGACTGCTGGATATTTCATGGTAATGCCGCTGCCCAAATTGCAATCGATCCATTCTACAATCGAATCTTTATAGGCATAGGCACGCTTGGTTACCAAGTTGTACACATTCTTTGACCAGTTTTGGATGGTGTAATAACGCACCCGCGCGCCTGGCATAGCAACAATTTCAACAACGGCCGAGTGCAAAGAGCTGGTAACATACGTTGGAGCGGTACAGCCTTCAACATAACTAACGATGGCGCCTTCGTCGGCAATAATAAGCGTACGCTCAAACTGACCCATTTTTTCTGCGTTGATCCGGAAGTATGCCTGCAACGGCACGGCAATATGCACGCCTTTTGGCACATAAATAAAGCTACCACCACTCCACACAGCTGTATTCAACGCCGCAAATTTATTATCATTAAAAGGAATAATCGTCCCAAAATATTTTTTAAAAAGCTCGGGATACTGCTTTAAACCGGAATCGGTATCTAAAAAGACAACACCCTGATCAACCCACTCTTTTTTTCAGATTGTGGTACACGACCTCTGATTCGTACTGCGCGCCAAGGCCGGCCAAATGGTCGCGCTCAGCTTGCGGCACGCCAAGGCGGTCGAAGGTATTCTTTATATCGTCGGGAACATCGTCCCAGGTGCGTTCTTGTTTTTCCAAAGGACGCAAATAATAGTAGATATCATTGATATTTAAGGCAGAAAGGTCGGGTCCCCACGATTGCATTGGACGGGCCAAAAACTCATCCAACGCTTTAAGCCGCAACTCAAGCATCCATGCCGGCTCATTTTTTTGAGCAGAAATGGTGCGAACAATTTCTTCAGTCAGCCCCCGCTCAGATTTGTAAACAAACGACTCGGGAACCGAGAAATCACCGCGCTGATCGTGAGAACTAGGAATGTACTGTTCTGCCATAAACCACCTGAAAAGATTAAAAAATCTAATTTCTCCAAGCGATTAGTATAGCTCACAAAGACCGACAAATACAGTACATTCTGGAATTTCAAAACTGGACTAAGACTTCTTTATTCAAGATCAGCAAGAATATCCGCAATACTCCTACCAGCATAGTCACGCAATCTCACTTCTTGATCAGGATAAGTATTAACAGTTCGACAGCGAAACATAACAAGGTGATTAGACAAAACAGTCTTGGCAATGTCATACAACTGTTGAAAGCCCTGCTCTGCAACACTCGCAGACACCTGTTTTTTGATACTTTCTACCATTTTAAGTTGGTTGTGAGAATTCTTAATTGAATTTGGTATACACGCAAAAATTACACCAACTAAATCTTCTTCGTTGTGAACATACCGTAATTTCTCATTAAGCACTGCCATGTATTTTTCTGCGTCACTCATCCGTACTCCCGCTTTTCTGTAAGAATCAACAAGCTTGGTTGGTTTTACTGGAAACACAGAACCAGAAAGAGCACACAAAAGCACTAAGTATCTTACCGTACGCTTCATATGAAAGATTCCTTCTAATAAAAAAGACACACTATTCTCTTTCTTTTAAAAAAGAATAGTGTGTCTTATCTTTTACTATTTGTCTAAAATTTTGTAAGAACTTTAATAAGATGCTGCCAATACTTGATCGTCTTCAATCATATCATGGTCATAATCAACATAATCATCGTCTTCAGATGCATCACTCTCTTGATCAAATTTGCTATAAAACGCTGCATCTTTTTCTGCAATCTGGTCAACAGACAACCCTCGATAACGCTTTAACTCCCAACGACGTTGCGAACGCTGCGCTCGAGCATCGCGAATGTAGGGCTTATCGCGCAAATCTTGCCCCCATAAACTCTGTAAGCATTCAAGTAAAACCTCAAGGACGTAATTTTTTGCCGTAAGAACTTCAGAACCCGTCCACAATTCTTGCACATGACGAGCTATGCTTCTTTTTAATTTTCTTTTCTCTTTAGCGTTATAATCACGCGTAAACGTCAGCCCCTGCATCACCGCAGGTTCAATCATCTCAACCGGCACATTGCCAGTAGCAACATGCTTTTCTAATTTTTTAATTGCCGTATCAACCTGTTCAACATACTTAGTGATGTCCGCGCCATTGAAACCCATTTTTTTGTACGTATCAGACAAAACTTGATAACCAGCTGCAGCCTGCAACGAACCAAGCATCCCAAAAACTACCACTAACACGGTTATTTTTTTTCATAAAATGCTTCATTAACACATCTCCCCTTCGCACGAAAGCAGCGCAAATCTATTGGTCATTTCGATCATACAATCTTCTTCATCACTACAACCAAGACTATCATTACCGTCATCACCATCACTATCACTGTCCAAACACATCGCAACAATGTCTAATGCCTTCTTTATTTCTTCTTTATTTTTTGAACAAAAAGCATGTATAAACTTACAAACAATAGTATAGATATCTTTATGCGTCAGCTGCCCATAATCTCTTTGCTGCTGGGTTAATCGCTGAGTAACATACGGACGAAAGTCTGGCACGACGGGCAAAGGGATGCCGGCATGAATAGCATAAACAACACCTTCAACCATCTCGGCCTGCGTAGCCGTCAAATCAACTTCATCCAAATATTCCTTGATTTTGATAATCAGTTTATTGCGCTCAACTCTTTGAATCCCACACGATCTATAAGCGTCTTTCAATTTTTTTTGCCAGGCAACCGCACCCACCGAACCAACAGTTGTTGAAACTATTCCCAACAAAACACCCACCATCAAAAGCTTTCGTATGACGACCCTTTTTATATAAAGAAAATCGTGATATTTCAAACGATTGCACTGAATTTACGGCACCGCACGCAGGCACCCCGTGCTCTTGCGCATAGCTTGCCAGCTTGCAGTTAAGAATTCAAGAAATAAGAAATTCATTCATTAAACAAGCACCTCTCTATCAAAGTTCTGCATTTCTTTACAAATATCCTCTCATTTAACTAACTTAAAAAAGTATTTATTTTGAATCATTAAAAAATGTGGGAGAAAAATGAAGATACTCAAACTAATTCGTTACATGATACTGGTAATCGTTTGTTTTTTGGCGCAGCCCAGGGCGCGGCCGTAACATTCAACTCAGTTGACGAAATTATTATAAAACTAAAAACAAAAATTAATGATGATAAAATTAAAGAAGTTGATAGCGTAGCAAAAAAATTTTTAGATGCTGACGATTCGTGGCTTGGTGGATTTTTTGGATCGAATCCTGAATACAAAAAAAATGATTTAAAACAAAAACTAACAACCGAACAAGAACGCATATCTCCCCATAACTTACAAAAAATTGACAATGAATCAACCATACAACAAGGAATCAATCTCTTTACCAATCTTAACAACTGCTCTCAATTAAAAGCATTATTTCCCAAAATCGACACCACAATAACCATACCAGCAACAGGCTCTCATGCTAAAATACTTATACGTTTTTTAGCATGGTGCTCTGCCTTACAACAAGTTTTGAATGATCAATTAACATTTGTTAGCGCCTCTGATACTTACGATGAAACAATCAAAATTCTTACTTCTTCTTCAACCCCCGATTCAAAATCTACAAGCGGCACAACGGTAGTTAGTAGCAAACCAGTAATAGGACGAGTCAGTTCTTCTGATGACCTTTTAAAATCAGAACCAGCAGCAACACCACCCCTTTCGCCACGCATACAACCAAGAGATGAATCAACACCCCCACAGCCAGAGCTCCATCAAAAACATGAACCAGCTACCGCACCACATGCTAGCAGAAAAACAAAAACAGCCAAAGAATTAAAAGAAAAAAAAGAACAATTAAAAAAAGTGATTACTGATGCACAACAAGAACTCGATGACGCTCGTCAAGCAGCTCTCGATAAAAAAAATGCAGCAATTAAGCTAGCACAAGAACGCCTAGGTTCTGTTGACTTTTCAAAAATGTGATTTGAGTGCATGATAACACCAACAAAAAAAACGAGTTTATTAAAAACTCAAAAAGGCGTTATCATGCAAAGAGAGTATATCACAAATGAAGCGTGGCGGAAAATATATCAGTTTCTTAAAAAGAAAAAGGTATTTATGTTAGAAATGAAGGTCTTTGTAAGAGGTTCATAGTGGGTGTGTATTGATTTTAAAAACAGGCGCTCAATGGCGAGAACTGCCTGACCGTTATGGCAACTGGAATAGCGTATTCAAGCGATTTGATGTGGGGAGTAAAAAGAAAATTTTTGAAAAATTGTTAACATTTTGTGCTGACGACCCCGACCTTGAATACGTCATGATTGATGCCACAATAGTAAGATCGCATCCTTGCGCAGCGGGTTATGGCAAACAAAGTGAAGAAGGCTTGGGAAGAAGTAAAGGTGGTTTTACTACAAAAATTATGCGACAGTGGATGCCTTGGGCAACCCACTAAAAATTATAATAACTCCTGGTCAAAGAAAATGACATAACGCAAGCTGAAACCCTGCTCAAAGCAACCCAAAATTCTTGTGTGATAGCCGACCGAGGTTATGATTCTGATGCATTACGAACTTTGTTAAATAATCAAAATGTACGGTTGTTATTCCGCCTCGATCTAACAGAAAGATTCAGTATGAATATGATGAGCATCTTTACAAAGAAAGACATCTCGTTGAATGTTTTTCTCTAAAATCAAACACTTCAGACATGTCTTTTCTCGCTTTGACAAAAAGGCCCAGAATTACTTATCGTTCGTTTCTTTTGTTGGAGCAATTTTATGGTTACGATGAAAAGTCAACAGAACCTAGTAATTGCTCATAAATTTGATCAGGGATTTCAAGAAGATTTAGAAAAAGCACAAAAAGCATTAGATGCAGCAAAGCAAAAAATTTCCGAAGCAAAAACTCAAAAAGATAAAGCCGATAAAGACCTTGCAGCTGGCGCTGCAGGCCCTACTGCCCCACCAGCTGGTGACGGCACGCCTCTTGAAAATTTAAATGCCAGCCTTACGGCTCTCAAAACAAAACTTGCTCAACTTGGCCAAGCGCTCCAACATTTGCAAGATCCAAGCAAACCAATCCCAACTCCTGCACCAAAACCAGCAGCAGATAAAGCAGCTCTTCAACAAGCAGTAGCCAATGCCGATGCTGCATTACACACAGCAAAAGAAGCCGAAGCAGCAGCACAAAAAGCATTGACTGAAGCAGAGAAGAAAATACCAGCAGGAACAGGATTAATCGCTACATCAGAAAAAGATTTAAAAACAGCGAATGCAATAAAAATTGCAGACGACCCTTCGGTAGTTGCTGCCCAAGAAAAAGTAGATGTTGCTCAAGCAAAACTTACCAAATGGCAAGCAAAGCATAAAAAACACACCCAAAAAAATCTTGGGAAATCTAAAAGCACAGAAGATTTGTACAAATCTTCAAAGTCTTCTCATGCACCAAAAAAAATTAAAGAAGCCGACGACACAACAGAAAACAAGTTTAATACTGCTGATTCTCAAGAATGGCTCAGTAATTTAAATTTAAAAGATCAAGCAACACAAAACTTAAAAGATGCTCGAGCTCTTCTCAAAGCAGCAAAAGCAGTTACTGGTCTTAATATTCAAAACAAAAAGAAAGTGGCTCAAGCACGCAACGAGGCGCAAAAAGCAATTAAAGAAGCGGTCGCCGCACAAAAAGACAATCTCAACACTTTTGCAACAAAAGCACACACGGCCAAGACAAAAGCAGAGCATGTAAAACACCTTGCTACTGGCGCAGAAACACGACGAGCTGCTAAAAAAGCAAAAACAGAGCCAACCTTACAAGAAGCACGTAACACATTAGCACGAGCAAAAAGCATTGCTGATGTCCAAGATGATGCTACCGTTCAACAAGCTATTGCGGTAGCACAAGTAGCCATTCAAGAGGCAACACAAGCACACGCTGGTACTAAAACAAAAGCTTTCAGAACAAAAGCAGCAGCCGCACTCAAAGAAGCAAAAGCTGCAGAGACTGCCGCTCAACATGCAAAGAAAAAATTACAAGAACAAAAAGTTGCTCAAGAAGCAGCTGCAAAAGAAAAAGCTGAAGCCGCTGCGAAGGTACAAGCAGAAGCACTACTGAAAGACGCACGCTTTATTCTTAACCAAGCAACGCTTGTTGCTAATGTTCAAGACAAAAAGTCAGTTATAAAAGCCATCGAAGCAGCTCAACAAGCCATAGACCAAGCTGATGCTCAAAAAGATAATGCACAGATGCGTACAACCACAGCACAAGCAGCCAAAGATCAAGCAAGTGTTGCTCTCACCATCACCAACGCCGCCGTCCCTACACGAGCTGATAAAAGAGCAAAAGCAGAGCAAATATTCAACCAAGCTCAATCCTTGCTAGCACAAGCTCAAGGTCTTGCCGAAGTGCAAAATGATCCTACCGTCAAAGCTGCCATTGCTCTAGCAAGCGCTGATATTGAGCTAGCAAAAAAAGCACAAGCTGAAACAAAAGTAAGCAATTTTAGAGACCAAGCATCCGCAGCACTCATAGCAGCTCAACAAGCAGATAACGCTGCAAATGAAGCTAAACAAAAATTCGATAGTGACCAAGCAGCCGCCAAAGCAGCTGCAACGCACACAGCAAAAGAAGAACAGGCTGATCAAGATGCGGCAAAAATCAAACCAACAGACAAAGCAAAAGAAGACCTTGTTCCGGGCATCGAGATACAAAGAGCTAAACCAAAGAGAGATCAAAAACTGCAGGGCAAAAAGAGAAAAAGAAGAAATTTGTCAAACATAACAATAACAACGCCCGAAGAAGAAGCTAATAGCCTCATTCAAGAAATCAATGAATTTGTCGATGGAGTAAATTCAACTACATGGATAAAAAAGCAAGCGGATACAGCAAAAACAGAACTTGAGACATTAAAAAACACACCCGATAAAGACGAACAAAAAATTATTTTAAACCGCATTACCGACCTGCGAACACAAATCCTTAATGCCGCAGCAACAGAAAAAAAACGCAAAGAAATTGCACAAGCACAAAAAGAAAAACTCGCACAACAAAAAGCAGCTGAAGCAAATGCGTTACCAGGCATGATAACCGAAGCAAAAGTAATATTAGACGCGCTTAACGCAATGCCAGCAAATACACCAAAGTACAACAAATTTAGCACTTTCGGCAAGGCACTCGAAGCTGCTAAAATAAATGTAGAAAACAACTACGATGCACTCAGCCTAGCGCAAGAAGATCCAACAGATCAACGAGCAGCTAAAGGCCTCAACATGCAAAAGAAAAAATTGGAAGAGATTAAAAAAACCTACAAAGAAATCTATGAAAAGTATAAAGCTACCGGCGGCGATCAAAACGTAGCATTAATTCCAACACCATAATAACAATCGTAAAATTATAGCAACCAACCTAAAAAAGGAGATTTTTATGAAATTTTTTAGAAGTATGAATTTACTAATCGCTGCTACATGTTTTTTTGGTGTAGCACAGGGAGCGGCAGGAAAAAACTGGAGCAACTTATTTGATGGGCTTGGACAACCAGATTTTAAAGTAGATCAGCCCTATTCGTACTACTCAACCTCTTGGACGAGTTCGCTTGTAAATCTATTGGCTACGCCTAGCCTTATTCAATCTGAAAAATCAGCACGCAATGAATTAACTGCCGCAGGAAAAAAAGATTTGAAAGCTTTTTTTGATCAACTTTTCGAAAAACTAAAAGATAAACATGGTATACGCTCCGAAATTACTATCCAACAAGCCGAAAATCTTCTTAAAATTTTTAAAGATGACACAATCAAAAAACATATCATCAGACCTCAAGATGCAGAAATGCCGGCAATTACAAACAGCGACACTAACAAAATATATGAAACTCACTTATTTCTAGACAGTTTAATATCTGCTTTTGAGCTAGATCTTGCCACAAATGCTTCGATTGACAAACAAAAAACTTATGTCTCACTAAACCTTTTTAAAAAAATTTGGGCAGATGCAGACACTCCAACCGTCTGGAAAGAGTTTTTTGACGCACTTAAAAAGGCAGATTTTAATGAAAGCACATGGCAAGAAAATTTTAAAAACGCCTCCAGAAATGCACTTCAAGAATTATTCGACGCCCTTTTTAGTAAAATAGAATCGCAAAATATTTCTTCACAACAAATCAAAAATTTCGCTGCATGCTTAACAAAGGACTCTGCCATAGAAAAATCTATTATCACAAATATGAATGGAACAATCACGCTGCGCTATCAAAACGCACCCAACGAGATAAAGATTATAAATGACCCAGCTCACATTATCCCGCTGATAAAAACCATCTTTGATAAAAACACAGACACCAAAGATCTCTGGTCTAGTCTTGTAAAAAAACAACTCAAAAGCATCCGTCAAGAAAATAAAGAAATTAAAAAAAGGTTAGAAGAACCAGCAATAAAAGTAATAAAAACAAAGTACGAGGAAGCACAAAAAGCATACAATAACGCAACAAAAAAATCTGCTCCCTCAACAGAAAATCAACTCAACCAAGCATTAATCGCCTTAAAAGAAAAACTGACTCACCTTGCCTATGAGCTCCATCGTTTGCAAAATCCAGCCATACCAGCGTTTACACCGCCAGCAAAATCTGCACTCAAGGAAGCACTTGATGCAGCTAAAGCAGAATATGATAAAACTTATGAGCCACTTGCGACACGCCAACACCGATTAAAAACCGAAAAAGATACATTAAACGCACTGTTACTCAAAATCGCTTCTTCAAAAAAATAAGTTAGTTTGGATAATTTGTTTAGGGCCAGCATGAAAAATTTATCATTTAAGTATTGCCTTGCACTCGCTGCCTCGTGCTTTTTTGGGGTGGCGCAGGGCGCAGCTACAAAAAACTGGGATCCATTATTTGAGGGACTTACACAACCGAATTTTAGAATTGATACGAATTATCAGTACACCGACTGGTTTGGCTTTTCATCGACATCTAATCAATCTACAAAACAAGAGTTAGGTACTGCAACAAAAGCCGATCTTGAAGCATTTTTTACACAATTTCTTGATAAACTAATTATCGCGGAGAGAAATACGTCTTTATTTGGCAACTCAGACATACGTATCGATTTTACTTGGCAGCAAGTAGAAAATTTTCTCAAGCTTTTAAACGACGATGAAACGCTGCGAAATATCCGCGGGACACTTACAGAATTTCCTGATCAAGATCCGATAGTTGCTCAAAAAGGCGATATAGAATTATCGTTAGAAAGCCTTAAAAAAACAGTACAAAGAAAATTTGATAATCAAAAAAAAAAAGACCCGGCTTTTGATAAAACCGCACTAGTCCCGAGCACTTTTTTGAAATCAATTTGGGCAGATGCAGACACTCCAGCAAAATGGAAACCTTTTTTTAATGCAATCAAACACAATAATTTTAACATTGAAGACCACGCAGCTCTCTTCACAAACGCCACCAAACAAGAGCTTGAATCTTTTTTTGGGTCATTTTTTAGAAAACTAAAAACAACCAATCTTATCTGGCAGCAAGTGAGAAATTTTAATAAAGTTCTCAAAAACCAGACAATTGTCAATTCTCTTACAAATAAAACACCTTCAATAACTATAAAGAAAGCTGATAAAATTACATTCCAAACGCCGACCGTTTTAAAAGAAATGTCTCAAATAATCGACGAACAAAAGAGCAGGCTGGCCGTCGGCGATGACAACAGACATATAACAAAACTTCTCTGGCAAGATATTTTGGCTAAAGCATTCCCACTCTCAGGAGAAAACAAAAAAAAACTTGCACGATTACTTGATGCAAAAGAAATTGAATTACAAGAAAAAGAAACAGCACTTAAAACCGCAAGCAAAAAACTAGCGGGCGCAGATTCTGACGAACAAAAAAGATTGCAACAAGAATATACTGCCAAAACAATTGCATACCAAAAAGCACAAAGAAAACACGAAAAAGCTACTCGTGCTTTGCAAGCAATACAACATCAAAACCTAGCTCAGACAGATACGCCACTTGAGCAATTAAACAACGCACTTGTCGCCTTAAAAGCAAAACTTGCCCACCTTGGCCAAGCACTTCACCAGTTGCAAGATCCAAGCTATTCACCCCCAGCCCCTACAACCCCACCAACATCGGCAAAATTAGACGAGCTAAAACAAAAAGTTGCGAAAGCAAAAGAAAAAATGGATAAAACAAAGACAGCAGAAGTCAAAGCTCAGGCAGCATATGAAAAATTCTTCGAGCAATTCCAAAAAGAATTAGCTCAAAAAGGACAACTAGAACATTCAATAGAAAACTTAAAAGCCGAAATAAATGATCTAAAAGCACGCCTGACGGCATAGATCCTCACTATTCGCTCACGCACATTAAAAGGCTTTGCTGTTTTTACTACAAGGCCTTTTCCTTTTTCAAAACAATATCTCTACGCATAAAAAAATCTTTTTGTGATCATTTTCTTTACAAATTTCCAGTCTTTTAATTAGCGTTAAAAAAAGTAAATTCTGGAAATTTGGTTATAAATAATCGGAGAGCAAAATGAACCTGTCCAAATTTTTTTGTTGTGTTCTACTGGCAACAGCCTATCTTGCTAGCGTAGCACAAGGGGCGGCTGACGAAAATCTTAAATATCAAGAAAAAGGTACTTATTGGACGCCCTTGCTTGAGGCACTCAAAAAAGCAGACTTTAATGAACACACGACCTATACCTATGCAAAACCGAATTTTTTAGATTTGGCTGAATACAAAAAGTTTGACGGTACTTTTCAAAACAGCTTTGATGCTATATTTCCAGCAGACTTTGTAGAGTCACTCGCGCCAACAGTAAGCGCCTTTTTTATACAACTGGTGACGGACAAACTACAACCTCTTAACAGAGCTCTAGTAGGGACCTCTCTACGCCCGGACTTAACCTGGCAGCAAGTCGAAAATATCATTAAAATTTTGAATCATACCGAAACCTTAAGCGCTATAATCAGCAAAATTGGACAAAATATTGTATTTCAAAACAATGATATTTCAAGCCTTAAAACAGCAAAAAAATATCGCATTAAATTATTTCTAAAAAGCTTAAAAACAATTTTTGAAACTAGACTTGCAACAGCAAAAAACAACTCTAGCTATCAAGCAAAAAGCTATGTACCAGAAACACTTTTTGAAGATCTTTTAAAAGACGCTGATCATAACACGCAACTCATTGCACAAGCAAAAGCCGCAATGACAGCAGCAACAACAAAACGTGTTGAGCAAAAGAAAGAGTTACAAACAGCAGAAAAAGATCAAAAACAAAAAATAGATGCGGTTACCGCTAAAAAAGAAAGTGCTGAAATTAAAGAAACAAAACAACATATTACAAATCTAGAGCAACAAGTTGTCGCTGCTGAAGCTGCCGTTGAACAAGCAAAAACAGAACTTGCTGCAGCAGAAGCGTCTGCTAAAATCCCTCCAGCTTTACCAGTCAATCCTCTTGAACAATTACAACATGCTCTCACGGCTCTGAAAACAAAACTGGCTCAGCTTGGCCAAGCCCTGAATCACTTACAAAATCAAGCAGCCCCGCATGAACTACCAAGTGCTGAAAATAAAGCAGCTACAAAAGCAAAAGCAAAATTAGCACAGGCGGAAGCCAATCTACAAGCGGCACGCCAAGCACTTTTGGCCGCTCAACAAGCTGCCGAGCTTAATCAAAATTTCATTGAACTCCAAGAATTGGAACAAAAAGAAAAAGATGCTCAAGCGGCTGCTTTAGCATCTTTAAAACAATACACCACCGCTAACACAGACTTTAGAGCGGCTCTCGCTCATTATAAAGCAATCTTACAATCGGTTGAAATTTCAATACAAACAGCTCAAGAAAAACATATCGAAACAACAGAAAGCGTTACTTCTGAAGCCCAAGATTATTTTGATACCATAGAAGATTTTTACAGCCGAGCAAAAATTAAAAATAAAAACTGGGAAGAAACCAAAGAAATAGAAACAAGATTCAGCGCAGCAATGGAAAAACTCGCAGAATTAAAAAAAGACAGCAATGACATCGAACAGAAAAAAGCGTTAAAAGAAGTAATCAAATATTTGTTGGAAGAAGTCAGAACAATAGAACAAAAAGCACAACACCTGGCGCTCAGAATTGATGAAGCAAGAAAAAATAATACCATCGAATTAGAAACTCTCTTAAAACAATCTTTTCCAGAATACGTTCCAATGAAGATAACAATAGCCCGCGCCAACGCCATGTCCAAGCTTAATTCACCAAAAGAACAAGATCGAATACAAGGCTGCAAAATTATTGAAGACATGATTCAAAAATATAAAAAATAATCTCAACTCTAAACCGGAGAACAATTAATGAACAAACCAAAATTTATGCATAGCTTCATTCTAGCAACTGTCCTTTTTGTCGGTGTAGCACAAGGAGCAGCAAGCAATCCAGAAGAATTTACTGATGATCTATTCGCAGAGCTCGCCGAAGATGATTTTCAGGTCGAAGGAACTGACGATAATGGAAAATTTTTCAATAACTTTACTCACGCCAAGCAAAAAGAGGCCGAATATTTTTTCAAAGAACTTATTGAAAACCTTATCAGCGGAGACCACTACGATGATCCAGGAATGATTTTTTGGGGGGATGTTACCGTACGCACCGATCTAACTTGGCAACAAATTGAAAACATCATTAAAATTTTAAAACATCCCCAAGCAGTCCAAGACATTATAGAAATATTAAAAGGCGCACAGGACCTTGATAAAGCAAAAATTATCTTAAAAAATAAAAAAATTCCAAGCCTCAATCCTCAAAAAAAATATTCCATTAAATTGTTTCTCAAAAGTCTAAAAACCGTTTTTGAAACAGATCTTTCATCAGCAAAAAAAGACTCAAACTATAAAGTAACAAACTATGTACCAGCAACGCTACTGAGCAATCTTTTAAACAATCTTGATACCAATGTACAACTATTGAAAAAAGCAAAAGCCGCAAAAAAAACAGCAGAAGCGGAACTACAGAGTCTGGAAAATGTCATAAAAAATACACAAAAAGCAAAAACCAATGCTGAAGATAGTCTAAAAGCAGCAGAAGCAGTTGAACAAGCAGAAAAAAATCTTGCCGCAGCTCAAGCAGGCACAACGCCTCCAGTAATTGCCAGCACACCACTTGACCAGTTAAAAAATAGCCTGATGGCCTTAAAAACAAAATTGGTCAACCTTGCACAAGCACTTAATCCACTACAAAATCCAGGAGCACCACAGCCTGCAGCGCCAATAGTCGTTAATAATCAATCCGTTGCAGACGCCGAAACAAAACTTGCAGCGGCAAAAGAAAAACTAACAAAGCTTCTAAAGATCAAGTTCAATACAATTCTTGAAACCATCGATGATTTAAAAACCCAAATTCAAACTGCCAAATCTACTCTTGAAAAAGAAAACAATAAGCTTCCAGCCGCACAACAAAAAGCAACAGAAGCAATCAAGCACCTAAAAGAGACAATACAATTAGTTACAGAAATTGAATTTACAACACCAAAGCCAGCATCAGCTCAAGAAAATCCAAAAATCGAAATCCCTACCCCAGACCCAACACCAAAACTTGAGCATCCAACCGTGAATAGACCAAAAAAACCAGGCCGAAAAACGCCCACCCACCAACGCCATGCTGAACGTATCAAAGAACAAAAAGAAAAAATTACTCTTGACGCAAAACAACACGTTGACGAAATAAAACAACAATATAAAGAATTAAAAGCAAAAAATCATACGGGAACAGAAACGCAAGAAATAAAAACCATATTTAAATCAGCGCGAGAAAAACTTGCGACATTAGAAAGCAATGATGAATTAGAAGCAAAAAAATCCCTTGCTCGTGATATCAGCATGCTTTTAGTCAGAAGCAATGGAATATTTTTTGCGTTAAAAATAGCAGAAGCAAAAAATATGGGCGCGGAGTTAAAAGAACGGTTGAATGCACAAGGAAAAAAAATGAAAATAGCAGACCTTGCCATAATCAGAGAGGCATTGGATAAGCTCAATTCAGAGAATCTTAACACACAGGAACAAGCGCGCAAAGAGATTGAAGCAATTATCAAAAAATATGAACCAACACCGTAGAAAAAAACTAGCCCTTGCGCACAGAAAAAATTAACAGCGAAATGGCGGCTGGCGTCATACCCGGAATAAGCTGTGCTTGCGCAATATTTTTAGGTTGATAGCGCACGAGTTTTTCTTGCATCTCGCCATTCAAGCCAGCAATTTTACGAAAATCTAACGCCACAGGAATTTCAAGGCTCTGGTAACGCAGAGCCTTTTCTACTTCAAGTTGCTCTTTGCGCAAATAACCTTCGTAGCGAATGTCGGCATGGACACCAAGCAAAGCACGGCTTGAAAGCGCGGCCGCTGATATATCCTTTTCACGTAGCACATTTTCAAGCAATGAGCGCGCATGAGCTTGCGCTTCATCAGTAAACTCAACAACTTGAAATGCTTTAAATAGTTCACTAGCAGAACCGGCACCACGAATTAAGCTCACGCTTTTTTGAATAATATCACGCTCTGCTTCAAAACGTGCAAACAGTGCATCATCGATTAAGCCCAATTTATGCGCGTACGGCATAATGCGCAAAAACACATTGTCTTGGCGCAACAACAACCGGCGCTCAGCGCGCGAGGTAAACATGCGATATGGCTCGTCAACGCCCAGCGTTACCATATCGTCAATCATAACGCCGATATAACTTTCATGACGATTCAACACAAACGGTTCTTGATTGGTGCGGCGCAAATGCGCGTTGATACCAGCAATAATACCTTGACCAGCAGCTTCTTCATAACCAGTGGTACCATTCAGCTGGCCCGCCAAAAACAAACCTTGAACGGTTTTTGCTTCCAGCGAATGCATCAAATTATTTGGCTGAATAAAATCGTACTCAATCGCATAACCACATTTTGAAATAACCGCATTTTCAAAACCTGCCATGCTACGCATGTACGCTTCTTGCACATCAAGCGGCAACGAGGTTGAAAGACCGGCAGGATAAATTTCATCAACTTCTTTGCTTTCTGGTTCAACAAAAACATGATGCGTCGTCTTGTCAGGAAAGCGACCAATCTTGTCTTCAATTGATGGACAGTAACGCGGACCGCGGCCCTTAATATTGCCTGAATACATGGCAGAAAGATGCAAGTTTTCACGAATGTGTTGATGCGTTATTTCATTAGTTTGCGCAATGTAGCAGGCCATTTGATCAGTCACTTCTTCGTGATCAAACTGATAGAGATAATCTAATTTTTGTGGCGGTTGTTGTTCGAGTTTTGAAAAATCAATACTTGCACGCTCAATCCGCGGCGGCGTTCCCGTTTTTAAACGACCAACTTTAACGCCCATCGCTCGCGCAATAGATTCTGAAAGACCGTACGATGCCGCTTCGCCACGCCTGCCGGCTTTGTAGCGCGTCAGACCAACGTGCACCAGCCCACTCATAAACGTACCGGTGGTTACAACAACGCATGACGCATGAAGCACGGTACCGTCAGCAGCACGAATGCCCGTAATGCGTCGTAGGCCATCAACATCTTCAATCAAAATTTCTTGGGCCATGAGCGGAACAATCGTAAGATTTTGCACTTTTGATAACACTTCTTTGGCAGCACGACTGTACGCGTACTTATCAATCTGCAAACGCAAACCTTGTACTGCCGGACCTTTGCTCGTGTTCAGCATGCGCGCTTGCAAATACGTCTTTGATGCAAGTTGTGGCATGAGCCCGCCAAGCGCACTGACTTCATAAACAATATGTCCCTTGCCCAACCCGCCAATCGACGGATTGCACGGCATGGTTGCAATTTTGTTTGCATCAAGCGTCACGAGGGCTGTTTTTGAGCCCATCTTTGCAGCTGCGTATGCCGCTTCAACACCGGCATGGCCACCGCCAATAACTATCACATCAAAGTTTGTGTTCATCGTAATCTTTTAAATTATTAATTTATTTTTTGCCCCTTAAGAAATCCTGCTCGCACAGAACATTAATTCTACACTATTTTTTTCCTTTTTTTAAGTAAATGTATGCGCATTACAGCCTGTCACGAATAACATTTGCAGACTCCTTGACGCGCGAATATAAATAGTGCTATAACACAGAAGTATTTTCCTCAAAACCCTCTCTAGAACGAAAAAAGGATTAGTATGAAGCTGTTACATCAAAAAAAATCATCTTTTCTGATCGTACTTATCGGTTCGATCCTTTTAACAAATCAATACTGCTTGTCACTACCAATACTCAACGTACAAGAACCTGCGATCCTTCACACACACATGGGCACCGATAACTATTATAAAGATCGCAAAAATGGTGAACTTAATCTGTACCTCTCGCCTTTTTATCAACATACTTCAAGCGCAAGCCAAGACGGCAGCGGCAACAAAACAGGCTCTCGCAACAAAGTGGCTACTGGCAACATACTGGGTCGTTGGAATATGTTTGCACTTTTTTATAATGACGCCCGCCCAACCGGCAAACTAACGCCCACACTCACGACAGCAAAAACGATTGTTAATGGATTAACAGGCCAAGATTCGCTTTACAAGATTAACGGTACTCTTGCACCATCGCCGGTTTTGTTTAAAAATTTTACCCTCGAACAAAACTTTGATCTTGAGAACGGCCAGATCGATGAAATTGGTACCTACAAAGAAGTGAATATTGAATATGAAAAGCTCGGCCTGCGAACGCGCTTTGGTTATGATTTTGCTTTTGGGCTTGGCATCGCACTGAAAGCTGGTATCGCTTCGTACAAACAAACGCCTGTTTATGCGCTTGACTCAATTATTGATGATACGCTCAAAAACACCGCCGCTCCTTCAGGATCAGAGAGCACCGCGGTTATCCAAATGAGCGAACCAATTGCTCAACAATTATTTGATAAACTTCTCTCAAAAAGCAGTATGATTTCAATCGCCAAAGAACTCGATCTCAATTTAGTTGAACAACGCCGCACCGAACCTGAAGACATTCACATCAGCGTTTATTGGCATCTACCAATAAAAATTAAGGGTGAAAATGATCAAATATTTCATGTCGTTCCACACCTTTCCGTTGGCGCATGGTTGCCATTTGGTCAAGAAATAGATCCTAATCAACCATTCACTATTTCAACGGGAAATGATGGCTTTACCGGCGGGACCGTTGAAGCATCAATTGCTTTTGATTTTCCCGAAGCATTACAAGTCAGCTTTGGTGGCGGCGTAGCATTTTATGGCGACAAAGAACTTAAAAACCAACGCGTCCCAACCAGCATTTATCAAATAGGCATCATTCCATGGACCACCACCATCAACCGTCAACCAGGCGCCGTGTGGTATGTCAATGCCTCATTTAAAGCAGACAATTTTGTGAAAGATTTCTCATTTTTCTGCGATTATGTGTACACCGAACACGCACAAGATAGCATTACCATCATAGAAAGTAATGCAACACGCAAAACCAAGTTTTTACCGGCAGAACTTGAAAAACGCTCCGCATGGAAAATTCAAAATTTCAATGCCGGTATGGAATACGCCATGAATCAACATTGCGCCTTTGGTATCGGTGTTCAGGGCACTATCGGAGGCGTTAGGACCTACCGCCCAACTACCATCATTGGTTCCTTTGTTGGTAAGTTCTAAAAGCAATAACCGCTGCCTGTAGGCCTTTTGCCTCAATAATTCAATTGGGACATTTGATTGACAAACTGATGAAAATCGCGTAAAATTGAGGTCAGAATTCAAAAAGTTTAACCCTCTACTTTTATTGAAAGGCGGCGTTAAAGACGTATGGCAAAAAAAACGTTTAACATCGAAATTCAGGTTCAAGGTAATCTTGAAAAAAGTCTTAAGCAGCTCAAAAAGAAAATTGAACGCGAAGGCGTTGTCCGCGACATGAAGCGTCAAGTGTACTTTGAGCCAACCACGCAAAAAAAGCGTAAACGCCTCATGCGTGCCATTAAGAACGGCATCCTGAAAAATATTGAATTACTGAGCTCCTAGTCTTTTAGCACGCTTTTTAGCGAAGATGAGTCTTTCTGCTGTGAATGAACGAAAACCAAACGAACGAAAAAAAGAACAAAAAAAATCTTTCTTGTTGCGAGAAATTGCAACATTAGTTCATAAACTTTCACAAGAAGAACCTGACATTGCCGCAGTTTTTATTACCAGAGTTGAGCTTTCAGCTGACAACGGTATCTGCTACATCTATTTTGCTGCCTATCCAGATCCATGTGTACAGGATTTTAAGGCTGCAGCGTTGGCAATGTTTGAAAAAGCTCTCGAACGGCTCAAGCTTTATAAACCTTCACTTCGTACTGCTCTTTCAAAAGTCATGCATGGCAAGTATACACCGAGCTTGATTTTCTTATTTGACGAAAAGCAAGAAAAAGTACTCAAGATTAATGAGCTTCTTGATAAAGTTCAACATGATTTGGACGAGCACGCTGAACAAACAGAAGGACCTGACGCGTAACCAATACGTAACTAAAGCAGGAGCAATGGGATGCTGAGCGAACAGGCCGAAAGCCATCGCACATCAAAACACCTTAATCCTTCGCTCATTGAGCAAGAATTGGTTCGCGTTCTTGCAGCTGAAGCAGCAAGTCTTCAATTTTTATCACAACATATGCCGACAACGGCGGTTCAACTTGTGCAAATTATTGCACAGGTTTCAGGAAAAGTTATATTTTCGGGAAGTGGCAAGTCTGGCTTGGTTGGCCAAAAATTAGCGTCAACCTTTGCAAGCTTGGGCGTTCCCGCTTTTTTTTTGCATCCAAACGATGCCTTGCACGGCGATTTGGGTGCTATTCAACCTCATGATCTTTTTATCGCCCTTTCTAAAAGCGGTACCGGCATAGAACTTGAACACATTTTCAGATTTTTGCACAGCAGCAACTTGCGCGCTATTTTGTGGTGTTGCGATTTGGGTGTACTCAGCCGTAAGGCAGATTTGGTCATTCAACTGCCATTTGCCCAAGAAGCGTGCCACTTGGGACTAGCACCTTCAAGCAGCTCAACCTTGATGCTGGCCTTTGGCGATGCAATTGCCATCACTGTTAGCAAATACAAACGTTACACTAAGTACGACTTTGCGCGCGTCCACCCCGCTGGCGCACTAGGCAAAAAATTACTCCTCACCGTTGAATCATTAATGTATTCAGAAAGCGCTCTTCCACTGCTGGCACCAACAGCGTCATTTCAAGATGTGGTACTCACCATTACCTCAAAAAAATTAGGTGTAGGAATTATTATTGATGACAAACAAAAGCTTTTAGGCATTATTACCGATGGCGATTTGCGTCGTGCCTGCACACAAGGCCCCACGGTCTTTGAACAGTCCGCGATTACCATCATGACAAAAAATCCAAAAACAATCTCTTTGCACAAACCAGCACACGATGCGCTTATGATCATGGAAAACAGTAATATTACTTCTTTGGTTGTTGTTGATCATGACAAAGTATGCGGCTTAATTCATGTGCATGATCTCATTAAAGCTGGCCTGAAAGGCATTACATGACCACCTTTATTTTTTTAGCGTTATGGATTTTGTTTTCTTTAGCGTGGGGATCTTTTTTATGCGCTAGTGCCTACCGAGTTGCGTTTGATAAACATTTTTTACGAACTCGTTCTCATTGCCCAGCATGCGATCACCGCATTCCGTGGTACGCCAATCTACCGGTTATTTCGTGGCTGGCTTTGCGCGGCAAATGTTTAAACTGCTTTGCACCAATTTCGTTGGTGTACCCATTTATTGAATTATTATCAAGCTTGATCTTTACCGCCTTACTTTTCCAAACAGCTCAACTTATCAACAGCTGGCCACTACTCGTACTTGAAACAGAACAAGTTTATACGTTAGTAATTTACGGCTTATTTTTTTCTTGTTTAATCTTTTCAAGCGCTACCGATTTGTTTGCCATGGTCATTCCACAAGCAGTAACGCTGTGGTTGATTCCTGTTGGCATAGCACTTGGTTATAGTAACTTATTGTCAATTTCTGGCACAGAAAGTTTAATTGGTGCCATTGCCGGCTATGGCTGCCTGTGGCTTACGGCGACCATTTTTAAAGTAATCAAAAAAAAAGAAGGAATGGGCGTTGGTGACATGGAATTACTGGGATTCATTGGTGCCTTTTTGGGGCCACTCGGTATTTGGATAACTCTCATGCTAGGATCATTTTCAGCACTCGTACTTGGCACACTCTATCTCAATATTGCCAATCGAGATAGAACGACACGCATTCCATTCGGGCCTTTTTTGTCGCTGGGCGCCATCATGTATTATTTTTTTCAAGAACCGCTGATCGCGCTGTTCTTTTAATCAAAGACCATTTTGTACATGCGTAATTTTACGCGACTCATCAATCTGCCACACATCAATATCATTTTTTCCGCGTAAATCACCCGCTGCTTTGGCAAGAAAGCTTGATTGATCGGCATACGATTGTCCCAAATTTTCTTTAGCTGCACCGAGCTTGCCAGTAAAATAATGAATGCCCTCTTGCGCACCAGGCACGTTAAAGCCGTACGTATAATAAAAGTTTTCATCAGCACCGCCACCACGATACCCCTCAGGCTTCCAATTCAAACCCTGATCGCCATTCAGCACGCTGGTATACTTACCATTTTCTGCAAAATAAACTTGCTGCGCGGTGTGCAACGATGCCAAAATCATCCCAACTTCTGCTTGGCGGGCACGCAATTGATAATGAAAATATTGCGGCACAGCAATGCCTGCTAAAAAGGCCATAATGGCCATTACAATCATTAATTCAATTAAGGTAAACGCTTTTTGTACTTTCACGTCTTTCTCCTTTATTCTAATATTCGTACTGATCACCTTGTTAGTTTTGCACGCGATTAAAACATGATGCAATACTTTTTATGTTTTTAGTCAAAAGTAAAAATATCTTTGAATTTTTTTCGTTATGAATTATGGTACAATACGCACTGCAATAAACATAAGAAAGGGAAATAGATGAAAAAATATTATGCTCTGGCAACCGCCATATTATTCAGCAGCACAGCGTTTACTCATAATGAAGAAATTGTTACGACTCTCCAAACCATGTCTGACGAAATACTTGCTTCAGCTGAAGTTTTTATGCCGTATAAAAAAAATCCTGAACCTGAAAACGCGCAAGCCTTGAGCGAATCCATTATACAATCGTGCATGACGACGTTTGACATGAATGATTACCGACTTACGCGACCACTTAAAGCAGTCAGTACCGAAGACAAAACAAAATTACACAGCGCCATGGAACAAGCCAAACAGGAACTTGCACAACAAAAATTTTTCGCTCCACACCAAGCACAAGAAATGGTTAAGATTTTTACCGAGCATCTTATCGCATCGTTTACCACTATTTTAGGAAAATAATAGTATGAAAAAATTTATTTTCTCATCGCTCTTGCTGATTTCCGTTGCCCCATCGCTTAACGCTGCTGCTAAAGCTAAAAGGCCATACAGCGAACGAGAACAAAAAATCACCCTCCTCAATATTGATAAAACTGTCATTAATCATCAAACAATAACTGAAGAAACAGCACCGGCTATTTTAAAAAAACTAAACATAGCCACATACTATGCTATCAAATGTTATGCACAAACAGAATCTAAATACTATGATCCTAAGTTTGATGAAATTTATGAAAATTTCATCAAAAAGGCTATTACTTTTTATGATTCTTTGCACCTTAGAACCACTATGTATCAACAACCTGTCCATGTTGATGTCATTTATTTTTATATTTTTTCTCGCTGTTTTCCTGAAAAAGCTGCCGCTCTTTTAGATCTGACAAAAAACTTGAGAGAACTATTAGAGACAGAGGGACAAAAGGGCAACGATATCAATCAAGCTTTAACGTTAATTGTGAACTGGCGCAAGGCCATATACGACGGCATGAAAGCAATCGTAGAAAAGAAAGAATAAAATATGAAAAAATTTATTCTTTCTTTAGTTATGTTGGTTGCCATTGCACCATCGCAGCATGCCGCAAGCACTCAGCCACCTTATGAAATTCAAACTGAAAACCTTATAGTTCTTGATATCCAACGAGATCTTAATTATCAAACAATCACCAAAGAAACGGCACCAACAATATTAAGCGTTCTTGACAAAGCCGTACACAACGCCATCATTTTTCATGCTCAAGAATTATCTAGAAACATGAATTCAGAAGGCGATAATTTTTATGAAAAATTCATCCGCCCTGTCCTTGATTTTTCTGAGCTCTTTCACATCAAAACCACCCTATACCGGCAACCTGTCCACATCGATGTGGTCTATTTTTATATTTTTTCCCGATTTTTTCCCGAAAAAGCTCTTGCCTTTTTTACTCTGGGAGCCAATGCACACAAGAATCTAAAAAAACAAAGCCCAGAATGCCTTACCAAGGAAGATGCGCTTAACTTAATTTTGGCGTGGATACAAAACATACGCAATGGTATGGCAGAAATTTTAAAGCATGAAGACTGACATTTTAGACTGTCATCAATAAAACTTGCACAAAAGAAAACTATCCTGATAGTATTTAACCAGCCTACAGGACACTATTTATAATCTCATTGATTCAAGGATTTATTATGCTAAAAAAAAGTATCTTGCTGTGTATTGTCATTTCTTGTTGTGTGGAAAAAAACCACGGAGCAGCATCTTTGAAAGAAGAATCGGAAACTCAAGAAGCAGCCGCGCAAGAGACTAAAATTCCTGTGCCTCTACGTTTACCAGACCTTACTGATATAACAACCGATAATGTTTGTGAAAAAACGTATGATTATCTAAGAGGTGTTTTATTTGCATCAAACACCTCTTTAAATCGTTCAAGTACCTGGAGCGCCGGAAAACATAGCCCACGTCATGATACCCTTTGCACAGGGGACAATTTTAAAACTCACAGCCCACGAAACCAAGAACATTTCGAAACACTGGTTCAACCAAGTCTACAACCAATCAAAGATTTTATCACTAAATTGCGCGATAAAACCAAAAAAGAGTCTAATTTGCTGACTTATTTGAATAAAATTCCAACGTCATTACAACATACTCACCACTTTAGTGTTTGGTATTTTTTCACTGAATTTTCACAGCAAGACCTGAGAGACGTGTTTAGAAAAATGTACAATCAAAAACCAATCGCCGCTATTGATGCTATTACCTCAAAATTTTTTAGTGAAGCAACTTGTCTACCGATTGGCGATATGTTTGTTTGGTTTTTGCAACGACACATCAATAATGCTGTAATTAATGAGTCTTCCCTTGATACGCGGTATGAATCATACTTTGACACACTGGATATCGTATTAGAAAACAATCAAAAGCTCTTCGATGATTGTTCTATGCTTTTTGGATTTGCAAAAACAAAGTTGCGTGTTAAAAACATTAAAAGAAGCACGTCTGCAACACTAGTAACTCCAAGAACAGAAGCTGCTAAAAAAGCCGCAGACCAGCCAGATATAACACCTACTGACCTACCAACCATATCAAATGGCAAAAACAGAAACTCACTCGACCCACACCAAGAAATACCCGCTTTTTATCAACAAAGACGCCGACCATCAGTCTCAACAGCTAGTAAGCAAAATATACTGCCACGAGGCCGAAACTCAGATCCAACTATGCGCAACCTCAATAGAAATTTCACCAACTTAGGCCTTAGTAACCTTCCCATTACGACTCCTGAAGGCAGTGGCACCCCAAAGGGCCCGCGCAGTCAATTAAGTTCGAGTAGCGCAATGCCATTTAACAAGGATACAGCAATCGTTAATCACTTGTCCACCATTTCAGATAAGGTAAGCATGGCAGATTTTGTAGCTTGTTTCACGCAAGAAATACAAATTTTAAAAACGCCCCAACAACTCATCATTATTAAAAAAGCGTGGGATGATTTCTTAACAATATTAACAATACAAGAAGAAATGAAAATAACACCCCAAGAGTTGGCGTTAGTTATTGATAAATTTGGTATCACCGATGCATTGCTCAATGAAAAAAAACAAGCTATTGATGAATTTAACGCTCTATTTAATGAAGTATTAAATCGCAATAAATCAGAAGCTGTTGATTATAATGTCTACCAGATTTTCAAGCAACTGTATGATGAAAAAGTTGCTACTTTAGATACTGAAGACAAGGGAAAAGAAGAAGCAGCTGAATAAAAAACTTGTTACTCGTCGTAGCCGTGAGCTTCAAGTTCATCAGCAAGTGAAGCGTCGCCAGATTTTACAATTTTGCCGTGACGCATCACGTGAATTACATCAGGCTTGAGATACTGCAAAATACGCTGATAATGCGTAATCATTAAAATGGCCATGTTGGGATTGTCGTGCTTTACCGCGCGCAATCCCTCACACACAATCTTTAAAGCATCAATATCAAGACCAGAATCAATTTCATCAAGAATCGCGACTTTTGGCTGCAAGACCGCCAATTGTAAAATTTCGGCGCGTTTTTTTTCGCCACCAGAAAAACCAACATTAATAAAGCGATCAATAAAAGCAGGATCCATTTTTAAGAGCGCCACTTTACTCAACAGCAACGCATGAAAGTCGCGAATACGTAATTGCTTATCTGTGCCATCGTACATGGCATTGTATGCTTGACGCAAAAAATCTTTATACACAACACCATCAATTTCATACGGATGTTGCATCGCCAAAAACATCCCCAGCTTAGCACGTTTGTCGGGCGACAAATCATTAAGTTTTTGGCCCCTCAATACAACAGAACCTTCCGTAATCGTGTAACGCGGATGCCCCATGAGCGTAAGCGCCAGTGAACTCTTACCAGAACCGTTGGGCCCCATAATGGCATGAATTCTGCCAGGTTCAAGAGCAAGCTGAATGCCATTTAAAATTGTTGTGCCTTCAACGGCAGCATGAATATTGTTGATGGTCAGTACATTATTCATAATGATTTTTATTTCGAAAAATTATGATAAAAATATTTTGTTGTAGTAAACCTTTATTTTAAACAATAAAAGAGGCTCAAGCAAGTTTTGCCACTTACTTAAAAGCCTCTTTTATTTGTGGGGAAGAATTTTTTTATATGTTATTTTTTGTCACTTTTGCCAGAAGCATGACCAATAACACCGCCGAGCACGCCACCAGCGACACCGCCAGCAACCGCCCCGCCAGTACCACCTGCCGCACCACCAATGGCAGCGCCACCAGCCGCACCAAGAATCACGCCCGCCGCTGTGGTTTCTTGTTTAGTACAACTTGCAAGAAAGAGCCCTAAACTCAAAATACCAACATACACAACAAAGCGCGCAATAAGGATACGTTTCATAATAATCTCCCTTTTTCTTACTTTTAATACCATTCAAAACGCTAGCAATTAAAGCACTTGTTTATAATTAAATTATAATAGAAAATAAAATCAAAAGTAAAGAAAGAGGGAATACCAAGAAAAAAGGCCCTGGTTAAGAGCCTTTTTATAACATTTACATTATATATTTTTAATTAACGATACGATAGCAACACGCGTTCTGGACAATATGGACAGTAGCGATAACGTGAATGAGCTTCAAAAACTCCTGCGCAACGCTCGCAGCATTTTTCTCGCACTAACCGATCGCCACAGTCTGGACAACGGTTAGCACCGCTCAACGTAACGCGCTTACAACAGTAAGCACACCAATTTTTTACTTGGCGCTTTAAAAGCTCATTTTCAAGCCGCACTCGCTCAAGTTGTGCTTCACGAAGGCGCTGTTCTTGTGCTACAACGCGTCGCTCTATTTTATGGTCTTTTTCATCCTGATCAGCTGATTTACCAACTTCACGACCCAAAAGGTTCCCGAGGGCTGCACCCACCAACGTACCAGCACCTTTGCTGTTTCTACCAGAAACAGCATTACCAATCATCGCGCCAGAGACCGCGCCAAAAGCACCAGTTGACGCTTCATGCTTGCCACAGCTTACCAAAATAACCAACAAAGCCAGTTGGCAGCTATACCTGCCAACTGCCATAATCCTCTTCATAAGCCCCCCATGGCTTTCATTGTATTATATTTTTTCAAAGAATTCTTTACGAATCCACCCAATTTTTTTGCCCACTTTTACTTTATAAAAGTCCTGCGTCTGCTTCTTGATAAGACCGTTTTGTCCTTCATAGACCTTGCCAAGAACTTGGTAACTTTGGTCTGGCCCCGACAAAAGTTCAGCTTTTGAAACAACCACCAAGCCATATGTATACCAACTCATGCTGTATTTTACAGCCAGGGCCCCTCCCGAGCAGGCCAAGAGCATATACAAAACAACCACAACGCTACGCAGTCGCTTACGGCAAAAGTACCGAGCATAGATAAAAAGCATAGCCCAAATGAGCAAAAAGAACAACTGTAGCCACAAAAGCGACAATGAGTGAATCATAGAAACCAACGGATCTCGCACATTCGCAACAACGGCCTTAATGCGGGCAACACCCGGCGATTCCTCTTCTTTTTCCGCTATGCGCTTGGCCAACTGCGTTTTAACCAACCGAATATTGGTTACCAACTCTTCACGGTTGAACATGCCCCAATCTTTTTCAGCGCGCAACCACCACAACAATGCCTGTCCCAAATTGCCCATTTTATAAGAACAATTGCCCATGTTATACAGCAAGGCAGCGCTTTTATGGGGAATCTGTTCATATAACTTAAAAGCAACATCATATTTTTGATTTTTATAAAGCTCATTTGCTTGTAAAAATTGCTCTTGATAATGCGCCGAACCACCATAAGCATGGCAACCCAAAAGCATAATCGCCATACAACTCGTTACCCATAATTGCGTAAATCTCATCGCCCAATCCCTCATTTATGCAGAATAAGAAACCAATAGTGTGCGTTTTTCAAAAGCTTTGCATCATCCGCTATATTTTTTTTAGCCGCAAAACTTAAACTGGCACAATCACTCAAATAATGTAAAAACTCATCAATCTTCTCTTGATTCCATTCATCGTCAACCAGCTTACACGCAATCCATTCTTCCGTAATAGCCTGCGCAGAACATTCGTATTTTGCTGCAAAAAAATCTATAAAAAATCGATGCAACTCAACTGCCTGCCTACGCTTAGTCATCAACTCAAGTTCTTTTTCAAACTTAGCAAGCGTATTACGCTTTAATCGAACTCCAAATAATATGCAAAATAAACGCTTGAAAGGCCGTGCAAACATGGTGCTTTTGAACAACAATGCCGGAATCAAAATCAGCAACAAAAATACCCACCACGGCAAAGCTCTGCTTTCATGATGCGCAAGCGGCGCATCTTCTTCGATGTGATGAATATCTTTTATTTCCGTCGTCACTTTTTTCTTATCATGTACTGACTTATTTTCATGCGATAGATTTGATGACACACTGGCAGCACCATCGGGACCTGGCGCAATGGTCATCGAAACAGGCTTGGTAGTCATTGTTTTGTAATCACGAGTTTGCGTATCAAAATAAACAAATTGCTGGGCAGGAATCGTAACTTCACCAGAAAATGGCACTTGAATAATGTACTCAAATGTTTTATGGCTGCCATGATAAGCTGTTGGCGTTACATCGTCATGCACAGCCGTTTTTGATTTGTATGATTTTAAACCTGCCGGCAAATTGAGACGCACATCAGCAATTTGATCAATATTGCCTTTGCCCGCCAATTCTATTTTTAACATAATGGGCTCATTTAACGTAGCCTGATCTTTGTCTAACGTTGCGGTAAACGCAGAAAAAAGACCAACCCCATCAACGCGCTTGGTTGTTGGCAGTAAATCGCCCACGATAATTTCTAAACCTTCTGAGCGTACACGCTGCTGCGTTACGCGAGAACGTGAAAAGAAATCTTCAAAAAAACGATCGGCAAACATTGAGTTACGCCCGGTACGCCCTTTGTTTTCTTCTGAATACGTGTAAGCAACTTGTACCGGCTCAACCTGTTTAATACCTTTATCCATGGGCACTATGACATAGCGCTTACGCCTAACATCGTATTCTTGGTCGCCCAAAGACCCTCTTCCTTGTAAAAAATCTTTATCCAATTCTTTAACAAAAAAACCTTTAAATGTTGGCGGGGTTGCACCAATCTCTATTACTTTTCCTTGCATAAAAATTTGTAATGTAACTTCGAGCGGCTCTCCAACAACAAGCTCTTTTTTGTTTGTTTCCATCTGCACAAACACGCTCGGCTTGTCTAAAGCTTGAGCATCTTTTTGACGTTGCGCCACCGGCAAATCAACAACATTAATCGTTAACGTGTTGGAAAGAATTTCTTTTTTGTGCTCGTGCGTAACGGCTGGCCCAACGGTAATCTGACCTTTTCGGTCTGCTCGCACATCGTATTCATACGTTTTTTCTGCAACCATGTTTCCATTCACAATCGACACATTCGTCATTTGGCTAGTACCTTGCACCACCAAATTACCCAGGCCGCGCACATGCACATCGTCTGAATCGCTTCGATCTTGCGAAACAGAAACGTTGATTCTAAAGGTTTCTCCCACTTGTGCGGTTGGCATCTTGTTGACTATCGGCAAATCAGGCGCCATTAATTTAATTGACGTTGCTTGCACCAGCTGAGTCGCATACAGCATGATTAATAACAGTGCAACTGTTTTTATTTTTTTTACATAATTCATTATGATACTCCGGGCTCTTTTTTCTTTTACCATGGTTTTTGTCCCTGCCGTTCAGATGCATTACCACCTTTAACTTGCTGCACAATGAAACCCTTTTGTTTTTTTGATTCATCTTCATCTAAATTTTCAAGCAAGGCACGCACACCGCGTTTTTGTATGCCTTCATCATCTTTATCCTGCTCTTGACCCTGCGCTGCTCGAGCAGCAGCCGCTTGGGCAGCTTCTTGTTCTTTTTGCTCAGCAGTTTTTGCTTGCTCTTCTTGCTCTTGCTGCTCACGCTCTTTTCGCTCTTGCTCTTTTTGTTCATCAGATTTGTTGGCGTCTTGATTCTCCTGTTTTTCTTGATCGCCATCTTGCTTGCTCTGATCGCGGTCGCCTTCGTTTTGCTGACCTTCTTCTTGCTTATTTTTGTCATCTTGCTGGTCAGACTTGTCACGATCTTGCTGGCCCTGCTCATCTTTTTTTTGATCTTTTTTATCGTTCTTGTTGTCTTTTTTGTCTTGCTGTTTTTGCTGATCGTTTTTATCTTGTTTATCTTTATCTTGCTTGTTATCTTGCTTCTCTTTATCTTTTTCTTGATCTTTTTTATCTTGTTTTTCTTGTTCCTGTTTTTTCTTTTTTTCTTCTAGTTTTTTCAGTAATTCGTCGGCAAGTTTTTTATTATTTTTTGCTGGCTCATGGTCATCATCAAGTTTGATTACTTCTTGATAAGAGGCAATCGCCGCTTTTGTTTGCGCTATGGCTTGTTCAAGTATTTTGTCATCCAACTCTTTTTTTTCTTCCCAGCCCGTACCAAGACCTTCAAGCGCTGCTCGATAAGAACTATTGCCGGCATTAAAGCGGGCTCGCAAAGAAAAATCTTCATCTATTTTTTTATTCGCTGCCACACGCTCAAAGTTTTTAACCGCTTGAGCGTAGTTGCCCGCTTTGTACAAGGCAACACCCAAATTATAATTTACGTAGGGATCGTGCGGGGCATCGATTTGTTTTTTTTCAAGCTCAGCAATAGTCTCTTCAGGTTTTTGTTGTGCATAGTTGGTAAAAAGACCGCCCACCACCATGCTTGGCATCAACAACATTATAAAAAATACCGTCTGTGTTATTTTCATTGCCATCTCCACCAATCAAATAAGCCATTCAAGCAAAAACAGCAGCCAAGCACCCGCCAACAACCATGGGTACTGATCTTCGTACTGTGATATTTTTTGATCCATAAATTTTTCTTTTTCAAGCTGCTGAATCTGATGAGCAATGGCGTCGATATCTCGATCGTCATAACTCGCTTTAAAATATGATCCATGCAACTCAGAACAAATTTGCTGCAAAAGTTTCTCATTCAATGCTGACAAAGCAATCCCACCCTTATCATCTTTTTCATGACCAACTTGATTGCCATGTGCATCAAGAATCGGAATTGGTGCACCTTCGGTAGACCCAACACCCAACGCAAAAACACGAATGTTTTGCTCGTGCGCTTTGCTTTTCACGCCAGCAAGATTCGTTGAAAAATCTTCCCCGTCAGTAACTAATAACACATTTTTATTTTTACGCGCGGTTGATTTTGCATACACATCAATCGCTTTTTGTAACGCCACATCAATCGCCGTGGTACCTGAAGAAATAACTTCAGCATCAACGTGATCGAGAAACATTAAAAATGCTGCATGATCAATAGTCAACGGACATTGCATGAACGCAGAGCCTGAAAACAAAACCAACCCAACGCGCTCAAAGTTGAGCTTGGCCAACAAGTTGCGTACTTTAAGCTTTGCAAATTCGAGCCGGCTTGGCTTAAAGTCTTGTGCCAACATGCTACGCGAAACGTCTAGTACCATGAGCAAGTCGCGACCCTCTTGAACCACCGTATGCTCTTTTTTGCCCCACTGCGGCTGCAACAGCGCCAAAAATAACAACACGAGCGCCGTACTCAAACACCATGTTTTGATCAGTTGCTTACGACCAGAATAATGAGCAAAAATTGTTTTACGCAACGTTGGATGAACCAATAACCGCGCACAGCGACTAATGCGAACATAGTTACGAATAACTAGAAAAATGAACAATACAAAAACAGGCAGACACAAAACTTTATCAAGCCCTGCCCAATGAATGCCAAATATATCCGTCATGATACGCCACGCCATACAAAAAATCGCAACAATAATTCTATACCAACCAACAAAAGTACCGCCCAAATGAAGCTTAGAAATGCTTCATAATAGTTATGGAACATATCGGTTTTATGTTCTGTGCGTTCGAGCTGATCAATCGTATCGTAAATAGTACGCATATCGCGCGGGTTATTTGCCACAAAGAAACGTCCCTTCGTCTCTTGAGCAATTTTTTGCAACAACGCAACATTGAGATCGACCCCTGCTCGCTGAATACCCAAGAATGGGTGTTGAATAAAACCACCTTGCTGGTTACCAATACCGATGGTATATACTTTTACGTCAAATTGCTTTGCCAACTCAATGGCAGTTTCTGGATCAATTTTTTCTGGCACACTTGGCGCACCATCGGTCAATAAAATCACAATTTTACTTTTTGCTGCAGAAGTTTTCAAACGACTAACTGCTGTTGCCAAACCAGTTCCCAAAAAGGTTCCGTTGGGATCGATAACGCCCAACTCAAGGCTGCCAACAATATCTTTAAGAAATTTTTTGTCCAGCGTTAACGGCGAGCGCGAAAGCGCATCATGAGCAAAAATCACCACACTGATTGGATCGTTGGTACGTTTTTCAATAAAGTTAATCGCTTCTTGCTTGGCAACCTGAATCCGCGAACGACGATCATGCATATCATCAAAAAGCTGCATGCTGCCCGAAACGTCAATTGCTAAAACAATATCAACACCATTAACATTAACAAACGATTGCTCATCGATCCACTGAGGTCGCGCAATCATCAACAACAAACCACACAATGCAAGAAAACGCAATCCCATCAAAACATGTTTATAACTCGTTCCTTTTAAAAGGCCACTGGCACCAAGAACTACTACGGACGGAAACATGTAACGCGGAAACCGATATAAAAACAAACGATACACAATCGCCAACAATAAGATTGGTACAAAAATAAACAAGAGCTCTGGATATGCAAACTTTAAAAACATGACACCACCTGCAAGATTTGTAAGCTTACGCTTTATATTTAGCCATTTCCCTTACAAACCACCCCCGCACCTCATCAACAAATTCCTGTCTCGTTTTACCATCAGCATACATAGGTTTGCCTATGTTAATTTTAACCAGACATTTAGAAGAATCAATCATTAAACTCTGCTTGGGGCATATCTTGTTTAATCCAGCAATAAAAATCGGGATTACTGGGCGTTTAAGATGTTGCGCGAATACAGCAAACCCTTCAAAAAAATCATGTATCTGACCATCATGGTGGCGCGTCCCTTCAGGAAATAACACCAGATGGCGGGCATGATCTTTTGCTAAAGCGCAAGCTTGTTTAATAATTTTAAGCTGCTTGGAAGGGTCGTCACGCTCAATAGTCAGATGCATGCGTCGTAGCAAAATATTAAGCAACGGAATTGGCTTTGCCAGCCAAATATGCGGGTAGCCCTGCAACGCCACCTCAACCAAAGGAATGTCCAACATCGACGCATGATTAATTAAAATGATCGCGGGTTGATCGGGGTATGTTGGCATATTTTCAAGATTTTTTATCTCGTACCGAACAAAAGAAAGTTTAACCAGCGCTCGTGACAACATTTCACCAAGCCAATAATAAAAACGATTATCACGCCGTGTTTTCTCAGGCAAGAACGTCAGTGGCAACAACAATATATAAAAAAACAAAAAAACAAGAAAGCCACCCACATAAAAAATTGCTGTCTTAACAAAAAGGCACACCTTGTTCATGGCATTATCTCACGAGAAAAAACTGTTGGCATACGAAATCATTTTTTTACGATCGTAGACAACCCACAAAAAACATATCCAAAAAAAATCGAGCATAAATTTGAGATATTTGAAAAGAAGTACCCGCCAGATTGCCAACTGCCCATCACTCACCGTTATCGGCGCCACAAGCTCAAGTCTGCCATTTAAAAAAGCAAAAATATCTGCATACTCAACCGACAAGCCACAAACTGCTAACTTAAGCACAAACTGACTCACCAACCCAAGGATTAAAAATATGAGCAAAAAAGGCAAATTATACAGCACAAAATTAACGCCTTTTTCAAGAGCTTTAAAAAAATCTTTTACCATGCAGGGTGAATCAAACCAAAAGAACAGCATAATCAATTCAAGACTACGTACCATCATAACCACACTCCAATGAACGTGCGGCAAGGCGGTCATACCCAATGATGCAAAAAAAACAACCAGCATAAGCATTACCAAAGAAAAAATAAGCGAATATTGAATGTAGCGTAACATAAAAGAAAAGAGATAATTTTTCGTAATTTTATCATCTGATTTCTGGCGAACAAAAAGTAAAAAACCACCATGAAGCATAAAATCAGCTAACGAAAAACCAAGCAACCACCACATCAAGGAACTCCGTTCCAAAAGCTTTTCTGAGGAACTGGCCGCCAATTCTTGAATCATAAAAACTTCTTGCGGACAGAAAAAACGAGCCACCAGCGAGGCAATCAAAAGAAGATTAAAAACAAAACGAAACGCACACATGCATGACCATATTTTTTTGCCGTCAACAAAAGCAAGGAACAAAAACGTGCTGGAACAAACAAGGCAAGGGACTGCTGCCAGTACTGAAGAATAGTAAACATGAGATAGTTCCTGTTAATTGCTAAAAAATAATCGATGATGCGCATGTTTGATTTTAACGTAGTACATAACACAAATAGCGATTAGGATGGCTTTTATCACAACACTCACTAAAAAGATAGCAACCGGCAGAGCAACTACCAGCACCATAGATTGAGTGGCTGCAAGTTTATGGGTCAACAAAGCTATAAGACGAACATAATCACTGAGTGGCGGTCTAAATAAAAAATGGGGTATCAATGAGCACACTGACAAACCAACGATGGCAGGTAAAAAATAGATACACAACAAAAGGCCATTTTTAATCGCTGAAAAAAATGATCTGAAAGAACCTGGCAGATCAACTAAAAAAAATACTTACCACCTGCAACGGCAACAGATATGACGGTATAAAAGCCAAAATTAGCATCACACCAAAAAACCGAAACATATATTTTAAAAAATAAGCATCATCCTTGCGTTCGACAGACGGCCGCACCGCCAAAAGAAAAAAAAAGAAACCAAGCAGAGACGCTATATTTAAGTACATAGGAACCAAAAAATCGACTCCCGTCCATGAATCTTGAATATTAAACACAAATAAGTTAAGAATATCAAAAAGTTGTAAGCAAAAAAGAATCACGACAAAAAACCATAATTCTGTTGCAAAAATACCTGCGGCTCGCCGCAAATTGTTCAAAGATGCCAGAAGCATCAAGTGCAGATTTTGCCATTTAAAAAAATCAAAAGACTCTTTCCAATAAGATCTCACTTCATCAAAAAACATACAGCCCTCTTATTTTTTTGGCATTTACTTAATGAATTTTTTAATTAGCTTTGAAAGAGTAGTTAATTTTAACGTAAAATGCAAAAAAATATAACCAACCCCATCAAACATTATTGGCGGCCAATTTTTTAAAAAACAGACCGCCATCAAGAATATTCGTGTTAACTCTCTAATTAAACAAACGACTGTATCGACCTTTCAGTTGTATGAAAAATGTAGCACACACAGAAATAAGAAAAGCCCTGACAATAAGACCACACAACGAAATCACCATCGGGACTAGCAAAGATACGGCGTGCGGCAAGTAAGCCAAAAATTGAGCGATAGGTCCACTCGTCCACGGCACTCGAAATGCAAAAAGTGGCAATCCCAACCAATCAGGCACAAACGAAATAAACGTTAACAAAAGCATGCCCGGCAAAAAGCACAAAGCAAACTTGATACTGTTGATAATACCCAGCACAAATAATTTGAGGCCTGTAGCTCCCTCGCTACTCAATTCCACAATGAAAAGAGCGCCAATAGTCGCCAGCGCTAGACCAAGCGGCGCCAGCACCATCAAAGCAATAAACCCCACCACTTTTTGAAAAAATTGTAAAGAATAGTCACGGTGCTTAGGAGCTAGCGAACCGCTTGCAGAAGGTCGAACCGACCACAGAAACATAAAAAAGCAACCGAGCGTAGTTACGTAGACACCGGCATTGATCAAAAGATTCCACATACTCCAAGTGCTGTTTTTATGCCAAACCAATGAGTTAAAGATTTCAAAAGCCTGTAAACCCAGCAGTAAAAAAATCAAAAACCATAGTTTTTTTACAAAAGCTACAAGCGCCTTGCCAAAAGCAACCACAATTGCATTAAGATTGTGCAAAGAAAAAAACAAAATAGATTCTTTCCAACAAGACATAAAGGTATTAATCATAACGCCCTCCTGACTTTTAATAAGACAAAACCCCTGACCCGACACCCATACTTTTCCTCAATCGACCCACAACTATATCCAAGTAGCACATAAGAATTATGAAGCAGCAGCGCGACCAAAGAGAAACTATTTATTTTATATTGACTCCTTGAAAATATTATGTCTAAACTATATAAAGACCATGGGATAAAGGTATAAATACTTTGACAAAAACACAACAATTGTTAAAAGTTGGTGCATACAATCGTTAATATTCAAATAAAGAGTAGTATAAAAACGCTATGACCGGGGGGGACTAGCATGGGCAAAAAGAGAACCGCTGTTATGGAAAATGGACCAAAGCTCCTCATTGTAGAATCACCTTCAAAAATAAAAACTATTTCAAAGTTTTTGGGGAGTGACTTTAAAATTATGTCCACCTTTGGGCATATTAAAGATTTACCAAGCCGCAAACTTGGTATTACTATTGACCCAAAAACAAATAAGATAACCCTTGAATATGTACCAATCAAAGACAAAGCAACCGTTATTGCCGACATTTGTAAGCAAGCACGTAAATCAAGCGAAATATATTTAGCCTCTGACCCTGACCGGGAAGGGGAAATTATTTCTTGGCACATCGGGCAAGAAATTCAAAAAGTTTTTGGCGATGACAGCAAAATTCATCGCATCACGTTTAACGAAATTACCGAACCTGCCATTACGCAAGCCATTGAAAATAAAACAACCATCGATCTCAATCAGGTCAGCGCCCAGCAAGCACGCCGTATTCTTGACCGCTGGGTGGGTTATGAAGTCTCGCCAATTCTTTGGAAAAAAATCGCTAAAGGCCTTTCAGCCGGCCGGGTACAATCCGTTGCTGTGTTGCTCATTTGCCAACGCGAAGAAGAAATTCTTAACTTCAAACCCGAAGAATCATGGTCTGTTCAAGGTATTTTTGAAGTCACTAAAGCAGCCAAGCTGCCAGCAGACTTGTTTAAAATTAGCGGCAAAAATATTGCCATCAAAAATAAGGCTGATGCCGACAAAGTTTTAGTTGAAATTCAAAAAGAAAAAGATTTTGTTGTCACCAAAATTACCGACAAACAACGCTCAAAAAATGCTTTGCCGCCCTTCATGACCAGTACGTTGCAGCAAGATGCCTACAACAAATTGGGCTTCTCGGTTGACCGCACCATGGCCGTTGCCCAGCAATTGTACGAAGGTGTGCCACTTGGCAAACAAGACGCGCCAGAAGCACTCATTACGTACATGCGTACCGACTCGCTGCGTATTTCAGACACGGCACTCAAAGCGGTTCGCGGCTACATTAAAAAAGAATTTGGCGATAAATATTTGCCAAAATCGAGTAATTTTTATGGCAAAAAAGGCGCGCAAGATGCTCACGAAGCAATCAGACCAATTAACATTGATTTGACGCCAGAAAAGGTTGCGCGCTTTCTCAAGCCGCACCAAGCAAAATTGTATGAACTTATTTGGAAGCGCTTTGTTGCCTGTCAAATGACGCCTGCTGAATATTTCCAACGCCAAGTGTTAATCGACAGTGGCAAATATACTTTTAAAGCTACCGGCTCCACCCTCATATTTGACGGTTTTTTGAAAGTATATTTGGTTGAAGAAGAAGAATCTGACGAGCAAAAAACAACCAATATTCCAAAAGAAGTGGTTGAACAAAAGACGCTCGATCTTGTTGAAGCAAGCAACAGACAGCATTTCACGCAACCACCACCACGCTACACAGAAGCATCGCTGGTTAAAGAACTTGAAAAGCGCGGCATTGGTCGACCAAGTACGTACGCTGCCACCCTGTCTACAATTCAGAAACGGAGCTACGTAGAAAAAGATAAAAAGAAATTTACGCCAACCGAGCTAGGGAAAGCAGTTAATGAGATGTTGGTCAAAAATCTGCCCGACATTATTAACATTACCTTTACGGCAAAAATGGAAGAAGATTTAGACAAAATTGCCCAAGGCGAAATTGAGCGCGATAGCGTTCTTCATGAATTTTATGGAAAATTTAAGAAGGACCTTGTTGAATTTGGTGGCGTTGAAGCAACACGCAGAAATATTGAAACCGATCTTTTATGCCCAACCTGCCAAGCACCACTCGTGCTGCGCTTTGGTAAATCAGGTGAATTTTTGGGCTGCTCAAAATTCCCTGACTGTAAGTTTACCTCCAACGCAAGCCGCGATGAAGCGGGCAATGTCAGCATCAGCACTGAAGAAGCAAATGCAGAAATTATTGATATCAAGTGCCCACAATGCGGTAAAAACTTAGTTAAAAAAGTTGGCCGCTTTGGACCATTCTTGGCATGCCCTGGCTATCCAGAATGTAAATACATCCATCAAGAACAGCTTAAAATGCGCTGCCCACAATGCAACAGCGCCATGGCAAAGCGTCGCTGGAAAGGTGGCAGTTTTTGGGGCTGTACCGGTTATCCAAAATGTCGCTTCTCAATTTTTGGTGAAGTGGTAGAAAACCCTTGCCCAAAATGCAAAGCATCGTATTTATTGGTAACGCGCAGCAAAGATGGTAAAGAAACACATACCTGCCCAAATAAAGAATGCGGGTACACTGAGTAAAGGCACGATCATGAAAATTAACTCTTAGCAGCCCTGCTTTAAGGGCATAAGTCCGTAACCATTCGTTTATTTGTTGGTTTTGGCCCTTTAAAAAAAGAGTTAATTATGATTCATGCCCCAATCATTCTCAAAGATATTAGCGTTGTGTTTCCAGGAAAAATCTGCTTTGAAAAAGTAAACAAAACTATTCATCCCGGAGACCGCATTGCCATCATTGGCAAAAACGGCAATGGCAAAACAGCCTTACTCAACATTATTCAGGGATTATTAGAGCCTTCTCAGGGCCGCGTTATTATTCCTGAAAATGTTGTTTTTGGTTATGTACCACAAGTTATTGAAGACCATGCTCACTTGAGCGGCGGTCAGCGCTTGAACAAAGCACTGACACAAGCTCTTGCACAAAACCCTTCGGTCTTGTGTTTGGACGAACCCACCAACCATTTGGATGCTAGCAATCGCAAGTCTTTGCTGCGACTTTTAAAAAATTATACCGGCACACTCATTATTATTTCTCATGATATTGAGCTTTTACGCACCTACGTTGACCACATTTGGCACATTCACGATGGCACAATAGATTTTTTTACCGGCAATTATGACGACTACCGCGCCCACGAAAAAGCAGAACATCTTGCAAAAATTAAACAACGCGAATTCTTAAAAAAAGAAGATAGAAAAAATCGTGAAGCTTTATTGGCAGAACACAAACGCGCCGCACAATCAAAGCGCACTAATAAAAACGAAAATGATAAAATCTTGCTACGAGCCATGCAAGAAAGTGGCGCTCGCACCACCAATAAAAAACAGGGCAAAATCAACAAAGTCCATCACAAAATTGAAGCAGAATTAAAAGAGTTTCGACTACCAGAAACTATTACCGCTAAATTCAATCTGCCGGCATGTACGGCCCACCAACAAACACTTATCACCATTCGCGAAGGCAACTGCGGCTACCAAAAACCGGTTTTAGAAAATATCATCCTCCACGTTATGAGTACCGAACGCATTGCCTTGCTTGGCAACAACGCTTCTGGAAAATCAACATTAGTCAAAGCAATCATGCACCATCGCAGCGTTATACGCGAAGGTGCATGGCAAGTCCCAGCTCAAAAAGATATTGGCTATCTTGACCAACACAATAAAAATCTTGATGAAAACACATCAGTCTTTGACACCATAAAAGAAGCGGCACCAACATGGACTTCACCCGAAATTCGCAAACATTTAAATGATTTTTTATTTAGAAAAAATGAAGAAGTAGAAAAACTGGTCAAGTATCTTTCTGGTGGCGAAAAAACCCGTCTTTCGTTAGCACAAATTGCCGCCCAAAGCCCGCAGCTTTTAATTCTTGATGAAGTTACCAATTGTTTGGACCTTGAAACCCGCCAACACGTTATTGATGTTTTGCAATGCTACCCAGGGGCATTAATCGTCATTTCCCATGACGCTGATTTTTTAACTGCAATTGGTATTGATAATTTTTATAAAATTAAAAACGGCATCATGGTGCGCGACAATTTAAAATAGAAACGCTCTCAAGGACTCCGCGTTGGCGGGGCCAACACCATTACTTTTTAAATTTTCTTTTCATGAACGGTTGAATGAACATTGTGTACGTCATCATTGCTGCAAATTGCCCAATAAACCAGTGCATCATTTCACTCATTTTTTATCCCGATTCGCAATGGTTATTTTAACAAATTCAACAACAGTGCACATAATGCATGTGACAAAAAAAATCTCATACCAATACCACATATGATCCTCAAATTATTTGCTTTTCTTTTTTTACAACCGCACTTCACTCGCTACCGCTTGCTTGGCATCACGAGCTTCTTGTACAGAGCCTTTTTGAACCACCAAAATTCGATCTACGTGTTCGAGAAATGACATGCGGTGTGAAACGATCAGCATAGTTTTTTTGTGGCGCAATTCTTGAATAGTGCGCTGAATCATCTTTTCAGATTCATGATCAAGCGACGAAGTAGCCTCATCAAAAATTAAAATCTCAGGATCTTTCAGCAAAGCCCGCGCAATAGTAATACGTTGCTTTTGCCCGCCTGAAACCAAGGTCCCATCTTCGCCAACCATCGTTTGATAGCCGTGCGGCAGCTGCTCAATAAAGTCGTGCGCGTAGGCCTCTTTGCATGCCTGCTCAATGGCAGCATCTGAAGCGTTAGGAAAAGAATACAAAATATTATTGCGAATCGTATCGTTAAATAAAAAGGTGCGCTGGCCAACATAGCCAATTTTGCTGCGCAAGCTTGTTGAGCAGATGGTAGCAAAGTCTTTACCATCAAGCGCCATGTTCCCGCTCGTTGGTAACAAAAAGCCCAACAACATATCGCACAGCGTACTTTTGCCCGCACCAGACGGCCCAACAATACCAATACACTCGCCACGACGGATGATAAAATTTACCTTTTCTAAAATAGGTTTTTCTGGTTGATATGAAAAACTCACGTCATTAAATTCAATGGCGGTCTCAAAGTTTTTTATTTCAATGGTGCGGTTTTGCAACGCGGGATAGACTTGGTCCATCATACTAAAAATACGCTCAGCCGCCGCAAGACCGTATTGAACTTCAGAATACACACTAACCACGCGTTTAAGCGGCTGATAGCAAAGCAACACCGCAACCACAAATGACGCAAGCTGCCCGGCAGAAATGGCACCATTAAGAACTTGATTGGTTGCCACATAAAATGCCACCACCCCGCCAATCATAGCGATAGATTTAATAAGCGCTGGCAAAAGCGACTCGATATGAACATTGTTCATGATCGACGAAAAGCAACGATCCAGCTGCTTGGTCAACCGACCAACTTCAAACCGCTCGGCATTAAACGCTTTAATTTCACGAATGCCAACAAACATTTCTTGCAACATTGAGCTAATGGAACCCATCTCGCGCTGGATAGCACATGAGGCAATTTTGGTTGCCTTGCCCATACGACGAATTGTTAAACCAATCAACGGCCCAACAACCATCATCAACATTGATAGCTTCCAATTTTGGACAAAGGCAAAACTAATTAAAAAGAATGCTTCAAAAAAGCTACGCACGCCGTTGCGAATGGCAGAAGCTGAAGCGTTTTGAACCATTTGAATATCATTTAAAAAATATGACATCAACTCGCCAGTTGAATGTTGCTTAAAAAAAGAAAGTGGAAAATCGATTACTTTATTAAATAAATCGTGACGAATGTCGATAACAACTTTGTTGCCGACCCAGTGCATATAGTACGACGTGATGTACGAAAATAAACCTTTGCAGATAAAAAATGCCAAAAAGAGCAGCATGAAGGGCATAATTAAATGCCGATAGTGACTGATGAAAATATCATCGACGGTATGTTTAACAATATACGTTGGCATGGCCGCTACGATGCCGTACAAAGAAGCAGCAACAATTGAAACAACAAGCTTCTGCCAATACTGCCTGGTATAGGCCAAGAGCCTTTTCAATGGATCCATAAAATTATCTATTGTTTTAAAAAATTAATGATTTTTTTATATAAAACAACAGAATACACCAAGAATAGTAGCATAGGAAGCTTAAAGTGGGTAACGTTTATTCAACATCACCCTCGAGTTGTAGATGCGTATCGTTTTCATCAAATACGAGAACTTGATAAACACGACGGCGGCTTGCCTGCTGAACCTGAAAACAAAAACCAAGGTAATTTAAACGCTCACCTTTTTTTGGTAAGTGTTGTAATTTTTCGGCTAAAAAGCCGCCAATGGTTACTGAACGATCAGTTACAAATTTGATATCAAGTAAGTCTTCAAGATCTTCTAGATCAGTACTGCCAGCAACCAACCAACCGCCTTCATCGATTGGTACAATCGACGAATTAGCATGCTCGTGTTCGTCGGCAATATCACCCACAATTTCTTCAAGAATATCTTCAATGGTGACCAGCCCCACAATATTGCCGTATTCATTAAGCACCATTGCCATATGCATGCGTGTCTTAAGAAATTCGCTGAGTAACTGATTAACTTTTTGTGTTTCTGGTACAAACAAAATCGGACGAATAAGTTCTTTAATAATGCCGACTTCGCCGCGCGCCATTAAATCAACAATATCTTTTTGGTAAACAATACCAACAATGTTGTCTTCTTTGCCTTCGTAAACCGGCACACGCGAAAAGCGTGATGTACAAATAACACGCACCACATCTTCAAAACTTGACGCAGCATCAACCGCTACAATTGAATCTTCTGGAATCAGAATTTCACGTACAAGCGTTTGCCCCAGACTGAAAACGTTTTGCAACATTTCGGTTTTTTCTGCTTCCATCAACCCTTTTTGGTCGCTATAGTCAATCAAGAATTCAATTTCTTTTTCAGAAATATCTTCTTGTTTTTCAAGAATATGTGGGCGACCAAGACGTGCGAAAAAGAACGTCGCGATCTTAAGTAAAACGGTAACAAAAGGATAGGCAAGATGGTACAACAAATTGATCAACCATAAAAACGATGTGAACAACCGTTCGTGGTGGGTTTTAGCAAAACTCTTTGGAATAATTTCACCAAAAATTAACGTCAAGACGGTCGCGAGTACCGCACCAACGGCCATACCAAAATTTCCCAGCGATTTCTGCATAATGTGAGAAATTAAGACCGAAGCAACAACGTTCACAAAGTTGCTCACAATCAAGATGGTAATTAAAATACGTTGCGGATTTGTTTCCCACGATGCAAATAAATTCTTATATTTAGCAACCGAAACTTGTAATTCCTTGATTTTAAAAAGACGAAGTGCGGTCAACGATGTTTCAAGAAATGAAAACAAGCCTGCTAAAAACAAGAAGAAAAAAAATAACAATATTTCTATCGACAGTGTCATTTATGCATCTCCCCAATGATCCATTTGATGAGCATCAAACAAATCGTCTCTTTCATGTACTACCACTCCGATTAAGAATAATAAATGGCTGCCCTGGTCAGTATCCATACTTTGCCTTAATTAAGGTTACTTAGTTGTTTTTTATCAATCTTTCCCGTTGGACTCATTGGCAAGTCCTCAAGGCAAATAAACTTACGCGGCACTTTGTAAGCCGCCAAATTATTTACACACAATTCTCGCAAACTACGCTCCAATTCACCCTTCATTTCACGAACCGCCACGTAAGCAACAGGAATTTGGCCAGACATAACCTCGTCCCTACCAACTACCGCCGCTTTAAATACCGAAGGATGCGTCATTAAAATATTTTCCACTTCTTGCGGATAAATATTAAAACCTTTGTGAATAATCAAATCTTTACTACGTCCCGTAATCGCTAAATTACCACACGCATCAATGCACGCAAGGTCGCCAGTATTGAGCCAGCCATCTTGCAACACCCGCGCTGTCGCTTCAGGTTCTTTGTAATATCCGAGCATAATATTACCACCACGAATCCACAAAGTTCCAATCGTACCAGCCGCTAACACATTGCCATGCTCATCACGAACTTGTGTATCAATACCAACAAGCGGCTTACCCACAAAATCAGTTGAGCGCTCTTCGTTGTGATAATTAATTGCTACAACCGGAGCTGCTTCTGTTAAGCCATATCCTGAACAAATTTTACGGCCATAAATCATACCAAACGCTGCTCGAATTTTGTCTGGCATCATATCGGCACCAGAAACAAAAAGCTTTACCGTATCAAGCGGTGCCGTACGCATCATACACAATAAACCGTACAATGCAGGAAAACCAAAGAACAACGTCGGATTTTTTTGCAAACCTTCCAAAATTAACTTGCGGTCAATCTTGGGTACTATAATAATAGCTGAACCTGACAAAATCGGAAACCATAAGCAAGTATTTTGCGCAAAAACATGAAAAAGCGGCAGAACAGATAAAAACCGCTCTTGCTCTTTTTCGTTACTATCAAAACACATTTTAAATCGAGCAAACGCTTGAAGTGCATTTGTCACCACATTTTTTGACGACAGCATAACGCCCTTGGGCTTGCCTGTCGTACCCGATGTGTACAAAACCAAACAGCAGTCTTCACGATTGCCACCTTGTACTACCAAACCTTCATCAGCAGCATCAATAACGGCCGGGACCTCCGTTGTCCAATCAAAATCTTGCTCAGTCCAAATCGTCAACGGTATACTAATCAGCCCCTGCTCAATGGCTGCATCGATATTTTTTTTCAAATCAAACGAAGCAATGATCACTTTTGGCTGCGCTTCGTTAATCACTAACGCAAGCTCTTTGGCGTGAAAAAAAACATTCAACGGAATAACAACCGCCCCCAACTGCCAAATAGCGAAGTAGGCAATGTAAAATTCCATAGAGTTTTCAAAATAGATCATCACATGATCGCGCGGACCAACGCCCTGCTGAGCAAGCTTCTTACTCAGCAGCAATGAACGGAAATAAAATTCTTTATAGGTAACTGATTGATTGCCAGCAATAAGCGCAACACGATCAGCAAATCGCTGATATGCCGACTGCAAAATCTGCCCTGCAAAAATAAGCTCATGATTATCGAGAGCAAATTGTGTACTCAGCTTCTCATACACTGCACACTCATTTTTTGAGTGTCCAAAAAATAATGTTTTGAGTTGTTGCAGCATGCGCGTATTACTCCTATCCACACCAACCACACCCGTTGCCAGGCTACTCTGTTTCTTCTTCAACTTTTATAACACTTACCGGACACATATCCGCGGCTTCGCGAACATCATCGGCTTGCTCATTAAAATTAACATCTTTTTTGATATACGCAATATCACGCACTTCAAAAACTTTTGGGCAGATTGCTTCGCAGGAGCCACATGAAATACAGCCAGGAACAATTTTAACATTTTTTATACAGCGAGCCATCGGCAACTTCTCTTTTTTAATCGGCACACAAGCACCCTTATTGCTCATACAACAAATCGCGCCAGTGTACCACAGATATCCTGAAGGACAAAAATATTTTACGCTTGATTTTCAGTTGAAGATGACTTGTCATCTTTTTTTACATCAAGTTCAAGTTCACGATCATATTTGCTGACAAATGAAAAAATATCAAAATCTTTCTCAGATCTTGGGCCACAACCCGTTGAGCAACTACCGCAGCCACCCGAAGAACATCCGTCTTCAGTATCTTCATGACCAGCCATCTTCATCATAACTTTAGCTAAATGATCGTCTTCAAACTCTTCTTCTTCGTCTTCTTCTTCATCATCAAATTCATTTTCTTCTTCTTCAAGCAATGCTTCAAGCAACAACTGAACATCTTCAAAGTTGCCTTCCTCAAGCGCGTCTTTAACGTCTTGAACCATCATTTGCAATGAATTTTTTGATTCTTGCGCTTCTTGCGTAACACCTTCTTTGAAAACATCTGTGTCGCTGATTTCTTCATCTTCATCGATCAACATATTGAGTAATTCTTGAGCTTTTACTGGGTCTTTAACGTCATTGACGTGTTGTAACGCTTTAAGCTGTTCAGCCAAGAAAGCAATATCATCGGTTGTTTCATCAGCAAGTTTTTGTGCTTGGCCAGAAAGAACATCATAAACTTTGCCCAAAACCTCAGCTTCTTCTGATTCTTGAGGCAAATTATTGATTTTTTGCTCTACAAAACTCAAAACATCGTTAAAAATAGCAGCGCATTCATTCTTTGCTTCTTCCTGCTTTTCCATCAAAAAAGTCGTTTGTTCAATCAATTTTTTAAGTCGCGACACGCTTCAATCCTTTATTAATACTATTAGAAAATGTATATTGAAATCCTCTATAATTCTTAATAAACAACGTACAAGAAAAACGGGATAAAGACAAGTGGGTTTCGTAAGAAACCCGCCGCTCCAAAGGCTTATCGGCGGGGGCTATAGCGTCCCCAAAAACTAAAGGGGCCGCCAAGGGCAATAAACCCAAAGCGGCCGCTTTTTTGCTTTTTATGCAGAATATTTAAGAAAGCTTTTTCTTTACAAAATCAAGTATATATTCTGCAGCAGCAAGCGCCTCACTCATTTCTTCAGACTCAGGCACTAAGACTTCTTCATTGTCAATTGGATATCGAAACCCAAAGCAATAGGGATTTAACAAAGCTGCCTGTTCAAATAATGCCATAAATGATTTATCAAACACACTACAACTTTTAATAAGCATTTCTAAGTCATGCGTTCTATGAATCGGCTGTTCACGATAAACCAAATAAGCTTTCAAAGCTTTTTCAGCGCATTGCTGCGTATGAAAAATGGCACTATCCATGACATCAAAATTTTGAGCACCAATTTGAGCTAACTTTAAATCGCTTAAAGCTTTGGCTAACCACACTTCATGCTTGAGCATAAAGCCTTCTCCCTTCGTGCTTAATTTTGTACAAAAGTGTCGTTTTATCAAAAACACCTTTTTCAAATTCCTCTTTTGTCAAAACCAACACGTCTTTTGGAATCATCAAATCTTTAAGCGCATACGCCGCAGGAATAGAACGTCGATACCACTTTTTTTCGGCAGACTGCGCAACAACCACTAATAAATCTAAATCACTTTCGTTATCTGGCGTACCCCACACATACGAACCAAATAGATAAATTTCTAGCGGCTCATAAGTATCAACAAGACGCGCGGTAACGTTTTGAATTATGTGCGAGGAAATCATGATAATCTGTCCTTCATTTTGCAGTACAAGCTAAAAAAATTTTTTCTATCATACCAAAAAACGTATCATGTGAAACGACCGCCAAGGGCATTAAACCCAAAGCGGCCGCTTTTTTGCTTTTTATGCAAATGTACTAAAGTTAGAATCTGATCTGAAATCCGCCGTACGAATCTGATTCGCGGAGTATGTTTTTACCCGCAAACGTGTACGCGCCACCAACGTAGAGATGCAAGTAGCGATGTGCATGCCAGCTGCTTTCCATACGAATGCGGTGCGAAATACGATCGGTATCTTTTTCAGCCAATTCGCCATCAAGATTCATTTCGTACTTAACAAACTGTATACCAACTTGACCTTCTTCTACCGGTTTGCCAGTATTATCTGCCCATACTTTACCAAGCCAGCTTTCTGCCTTTTGTGTCTTAAAGCTAATATTGTCTTCAGTTTTATAATAAAACTCATAGCCAACCGTTGTTGCAAGTTTTCTGGTTTTGCGATGGAAGAAGGTACCATCAAGATTGAAGCGGAAATAGCCGTAATCAATATCCGCATCAACTGCTGGTCCAAAGTTTTTAACGGTTGAACCTTTGAATACTGCAGAAATATTTTCAGTTCCTTCAAGTACAAAGTTGTATGACAAATCAGTTTTCAAATTCAACCAATCAAGCGCAGCCCAAGCAGCCATAAACGCAAGCTTAATTTCAACGTGATTATCGTTGCCAAGACGAGCAGAATATGGATTGTTAGCAACGCCATCATTATCACCATCGGTTGGCAAACGCACGCCAAGACATGCTTCTACGCGCCAGTCATCATTAAAAGTGTGTTCGTAGAAAAAATCGATGTCCATGTTGCCAAGACCAGCACGTTGATTTGTTTTGAACATGTAGTCAGTATTTCTGGTTAACCAATTAAAAATATTGTTATCATAACGTTGCAAGAGACTATCAATAAAATCAACTTCTGCGCGCGAACCAATGCCCTCAGTGCTTCCTGTGGCGCCATTAAACACTTGCGTTGCCCACAAAGAACCAAATTTTGGATCAGTATACAACTGTGAATAATTTTTACTCGTTATAAAAGCATAACCTTGATCGCTACCTTCAACCAATGACGCAAGATCATCAGGCAAGTCTTGAAGATTTTTTGTATTAGCAGAAACATCAAGCCCTAATCGTACGATTTCTGATGGACCACCAAAATTCCCTGTTCCACTCACTACTGTCACACCAGTTGCTCGATCATGCGGTGGCAAACCACCTGCATTGTTGGTAATAATAGCAAATGGAATCTCTTGACCCGTATAATTTGCAGCAGAAGCTTGAGTATAAGCTACGGCACCCATTTCTGTAGGATCAGAGGCATCTTTAAGATTAAGATAGCGAACAAATTCCCCAGCTGCATTTTGATATTTTAAACTATAAAGCAATGAAAGCTTGTAACGCGAAATGGGTTCAAATATCTTTCGGTTTGTCGTCGCATCTACTATAGAAACAGTATCACTTTTAATGACACATTCTTGTAATTGATCGGCAGCTCCAGGACTTTGTTCAGCTTCATCATCACGCTCAACACGGACGGTTCTAAATGGCACTACGGCACGAACACCAACACGGCCTTTGTTGTGCCACACTGGATATTCAAAACGGCCACCAATCATTAAGCCACGCTCTGCGTAGGTAACACATGGTCTAATTGCTGCTGCTGCAAGAAATGGACTTGAGTTTTCAAAAAAATACTTATTTTCAATACCAGCTTCAAATGAATCACTGATGGTAAATTCGGATTTACCAAAAATCATTTTTGCAATCGACTCAGTATCAAAACTATGATCGATAAATGATTTTTCTGCCGTTCTAAAATGACCAATCGACCACGTATGCAATGACCATTTATCTTTCTTGAGATCAAAGTCATAACGTAACGGACCGCGATCCGTAACCAGTGGACTACGATAATCTGACGCCACTGCCGTGCACGAAAACGCGCATGCAGTAAACACCAGAGCCTTTAACGTTTTTTTTATCATACTCTTTCCTTACTTTTCACGTACAACTTTTCCTTCCGCACTTTTGGCAAGCGAGAGGAGAGACAATCTCCTCTCGCTCTTTTTCACTAATAATTAATCAGTGGTTTCAAGAATACCAAAGGCTACTGGATCGGCATTACCATTAGGCTGCCCAATCAAGGCACCGCTTTCAAGAGCCTCATCAGGCTCACCACCAACAATACGTGGGTTTTCAACACGTACAATGCGATCAACATCAGTCGCATAAACAGGGTTTACAACGCCATGGTTGAGGTAACCAGCACGGTTGTCCAGCAAGTCTCTCGAGAAGGCAACTTTCTTTCTTGGTTGATCAACAAAAGGACGAATGGTCATAAAATTGAAGAAGCTATCTTGTGAGTTGGTAAACAATGAACGACCAGCTGTAGCAAACGATGCCGTACCTGCAATATCATCACGGTCAATCATAAGCGGGGCTGAAGCAAACAACGAATAATGCTCATCGTTTGGCAACAAGCCGGCATAATCCCACACGTTAACACGACGTACAACACCAGCATCTGGTACAAACATCACGTTACCGCCACCACGAACTGCAACATAGTTCTGACCATTAACATTTACTTGCCAATTAAAGGCAATTGGACCAAATGCCATCAACGATGCTTCACGATGCGAACCATCATAAATGCGTGCATGATCAATAAAGCCTGCTTGTAAGTCTATCGTTATATTATTAACTTCGAACAAGCCTTGTACTTGCCATGCATGAGTCGTGTCTGGTGTAAATACTGGCAAATCATCTTCATCAAGCAATGCAAAACCATCAATATCAAGAACTGGATTTTGCGATTGAACAGCATCACCATTCAAATTGCCTGGACGGTTGATAACACCAGCGGCAAGACCAAAGAAACCGCCACGTCCAACAAACATACCAGCATTTTCACCAATCGTGCTCAATGTAAAGTTGATTTCACCACCCAGAACTGAGGATGGGTTACCAACTTCAAAAGCACCACCAGAAACTTCTGGCGTACCAATATTGAAATTTGATTGTCTGTTCATGCTGATTATAATATCGGTAAAGAGCGAAACGTCATCATTTTGCACACCAACCAAAGCATTGTTATTAACCATAATTTGAGCATCTTTATTGCCCCAAATTTGACCAATACCAACAATCTTAATACGATCTGCTTGTGCAGCATCTGAGTTAGCATAGCAACGCACTTCTGTTTGTGGCTCAAATGGTCCTTCAAAAATCAATTGTGATTGATCATTAAAGTACAACACAACACCACCCACAGGATTTGATGGGAAGCGAATTATTGAACCTGGTTCCATGATCAAGCGTACTTGGCCACCAAAAGCAATTTGTTGTAAATTCTCTGATTGACCAAAGCTTGAAAGATCAAGCTCGCCGCCAGCAATAACACGAATTTCACGCGGAAGATCTGAATAAAATGTTAAGCGATTAGAAACTACAGAACTAAATTGCGTAGAAGCAATAAGTGCTTGACGATCTTCTATCACCAAATCAGCATTCAAATCAATAATACCATCACCAAGTGGTACAATTTGAACATGGTCTTTACCAAGTATCTTCCATGAATTACCACCAGAATGACTATTAATTTCACGCGTACCAAGACCAATACGTCCGCCATTTTCTAAGAACAGAATGCCATGATCACCAGCACCAACCACATCATCAAATGGATTGTCTTGCGTTAATGGCACTGACACGAACTCACGCACACGTCCTGAAACTGGATTAATCGCATCACCCGTTACCAACAAATAGAATGGGTTTGATTGAGTAGCACCAGCAACACGAAGTTGTCTGATATCTTCACCAGCACCAACAAACAACAAGTTGTCTGGACGGTCTATTGCAAAATCAATGATTTCAGTCAAACGAGTTATTGGTCGACGACGCACTGATGCAAAGCGGCTTGCCAATGGTGAACGATGAATGTCATCGAACAAATGATCGTCGCCTTCAATGTTGTTCCAATTAATCACCACGTCTTCAGCGCCTGAACGATCGTAACGAACACGACCAAGGTCTTGGTTAAAGAAACCACCAAGTCTTACCAAGCCATCAGTCTCAGCAGAACGTGCTGCAAACATAGCAGCCGTGAAGCCCCATGGCTGTACCGCTGCATTTGGCAAGAAGGTTGATTGATCGTGAGGAAGATCTACACGGCCCGACAAATCAGTCACACGTGTTGTTCCTGCCAAATTCCAATCGTTCCAAACACGTTGCGCAATAACCGTATCAACAATTACTTCTGGCGGTACTGAACCTGGATCGGTTGGGCTTGCAACCGTCAAACGACCACCATGGTTTGCATATACCGTTCCTTTGTTGTCAAAACGAGTTATTGGTCCACGTGCAGCAACTGGAGTACCCAATGAGTCAAAACCACCAAAGGTTATGAATTGTCCATCAACCGTTACAACTGCTGGTGGCAACAACAACGCATCAAGATTAAACAAGTCATCAGGATTTGAGCTTAATGTTTCTTTTGGAATTGGACCATACGCGGTATTGGCATATGGGAATGATGTTAAGCTGCTATCGCCCTGAATCGTTGGCCAACCAATGGCCATGTTACACGTACCAAGATTTGGACATGAGTGTAAAAACAGATGATGTGCGCGCTGAGCTGCGTATTCATCTGGATTTACTGAAACAGGGAATTGATCACCATTTTGTAATGAAAGATTAAGCGTTGCAGAAGAACCATCTCCTGGACCATTAATCTTAAATACATTGGTATATGCAGATTCAGTAACTAAGTTTGTTGAACCATCCGCCATTCTATTATTGTGTGTACCCATCATAAACAAGCGACCATGACCAAGGAAGAACGTATCATTAACATCACCGTGATCAAAAAATCTTACAATGGAATTGTTGTTACCGTCTGATGTTGCTATTTTTGGATAATCTTGCACAACAAAACGAATACCAGATGCGTTAAGCGATTCTTCAAGATCAAGAATATTGTTGTAGAATCTTAATTCTGGCCAACGATAACGATCTCTATCTGAACCATCAAACACAAAAAGCGTATCTGCAAAGAACAAACGTTCACCGCCCGTCAACGCAGGGTCAGAGCTATTTGGCAAACCATTAACACACTTTGTTACGTCGCTATGTTGAATGGTTGAGTTGTAAAAAGATGCATTGTTGTTCAAGAAAATTGCTGGTGAGTTGTAACGATCATACGAATGATTTCTAACTAATGGACGCGTATCAACTTCGTGTCCGGTATAATCAAACGTAATAGTTGGCATGCTTAAGAAACCGGCATTTTCAACCGTAGAAGCATAATCACGAGGCAGACCAGTAGAAGGATCTACCAACGTTGTGTTGGCAACTGAAACCACCTTGAGAAGACCTTCATTTTCAAAAACATGCTCGCCTTCACCGTTGGTTTTGCTGTGCTGACCAGCGGCAAGTTTTTGACCATCATACAACACGCTACTATCAACAATTAATGCAGCATCCCAATCGAAATTAGGATTATCGCAAACAAGCGCGCGAGGAGAAGAAATGATTAAGCCTTCACCCTCTTCTTCTTCTTCACCAAACGTTACCAATTTTGACCACAAGCCAAAAATATACCCATATTTTGAAGAAGCAGCACAACGGAAATGAGCAGAGCCATTACCACGGAATTTTATTTGTGCTGTTACTACGCCATCAAGACCACGTGCTGCAGGATCTGCTGCCGTAAATTGGCTAATTTGATCAGAAAATAACGTGGTGTCTATGCCATCAATAACAAATGCAGCTGGATTCTTTTTCTTAATAACATCGGCACCAAAATCTGCTCGTGCAAGAATATCAGGTTGATTAATACTACCAGCAACATAATCAAAAAAGGTATTGTGATAAATATCAAGCAAACCATTAACACCCACAATAAAACAGGTACGCGAATTTCTGTAATAAGAATCAAGATCAACACCAAAAGAAGCTGACCATTCATGACCAAGCGATGAGCCGCCAAATCCTTCTTCTTCCTCATTAATGAGTTGAGGGAAAGAACCGCGACGACATTTTTTATGCGCACGTTTATTTAATTTACCCATACCACGATCACGCAAAAATCCTTCTTCGCCAGGAATAGCTCCATTGAAGAAATCGTAGTAAGGATCTGACATGCGCTTACCAACAGATTGTGCATCGTTTACAACCAACAAACCACGACGGCCTGCAGGTGCTGGATCGTACGCTGACATAAGATCTCTATTTTTGTAAGCAAGATCATCGCATACTTTAAAAATAGCTTGCGCACCAGCTGGTACGGAATAGTTTAACGTCGTACGAATTTGAGCAGGGTCATAACCAGCTACACGATGTCCAGCAACAATAACAGTACCATCGTTAAATGGATACACAAATTGTCTTTGATAAAATTCTGGATCAGCAGGCGTAAATAGTCCTGACTCAAAACCAAACGTATAAGCACCCATGATTAACAAAATCATGCGGCCTGTACCAGCATTTGAAGGATCGAACGCTACGGAACCAAAACCACCATTGCCTGGATTTTCAAGATAATCAAGCCCTGATTGATCAATAGAAACATAACTCAAGATAGAGTTAGGACCAACCATTACCAAACAACGCTCAGTCTGTTCTAAGAAATTTTTACGTTGGAACAGAACTTTGCAACGACCATTATTAATATCATCTTGCGTTTGATCCATCGTAATCAATACTTTGGTACCACCAGCATTATTGCTAAAACCAGTAAACGCATAATTATTTAAAACATCAACAGGATTGGTAGCATCGATATCACCAGTAAATTTAATGGCAACACCGTTAGCCATTCTGAATGTTGTTTGACCACGACCACGGAAGGTAAGATATAAATCTAAACCTTGTTGCGTTGCTTCTTCTTCACCAGCACGGGTTACACCTGAACGAAGAACATTACCGCCCGGCGTAATACCTCTAAATTCAAGGTTATGATCAACATTAACGGTCATAGTACGGCCTTCAGCAACTTCAAATTGAATTTGCGAATAACCAAGACCATCATTTATTGGATTACCATCAGGATTGGTATACGGAATAAAAGTTACGGGCGTACAAACGTTAACGGTACCATCAACCGTCAATGCTTTGATCGTTACGTCACCATCAACTTTTAATTCAACAGGATCACCAGTACCGTTTAATAACCCAACCAGATTCAATGTCGAATCTCCGCTTGTTGCTTCCCATGATGTATTATAATCAACAGGAACTACAAATCCAGGTGGCACTGATTTTAACTCTGCAGCTTTTTTCTTTGTTGGCGTTACATTTTTTTTAGCATCTTCAGAACGCATAATTGGCGTATAAATTCGATCACCACCGTCATAAATGCCACCTGTTGTTGCAAAACCATTAACATCAACACCATCCCCAACTGGCAACCAATAGAATGCCTTTACTTTTTGAAAAGGCAAACTGAATAACGCTGCTGCAAGAAGCAGGATCCTCAGTCTTTTACGAGCCATTGTTTTCTCCCCTTTTAGGACAAACGACAGAACACCATACAATTTTATTATTACGATTAAACATTAATGAGTATCTCTCCTTCACTTTTTAAAATTTTCTAATTATTCACTATCCTTCCCTTCAAAAAAGGGAACTCATAAAAAGAACAACTGGTGTTATTACGTGATGAGAAAACAATGGAATAAACGAATGTTTAACGCGTGAGAGAATAAAGATACATCCCTCTCCTTTTTCACCGCATCTCCTTTGCGCACACTAGATAGTGTTTGATTATCAATCTGGTTTATCATTAACCTTTGTTTTTTAAATGTCAAGGACTTACACCTGAGACAAAATCAATATAAAAAAAGTTTTTTAACACGCTAAATTTTGGTTCATCAAAGTTTTGTTCTATACTCTTGGCGATAGTTCTAAAAAAGTAGTGTCCTTATTGATATCAATGAGATAAGTTAAAAGTAAAGCTTTTTAAAAAAAATATTCGGAGTGCAGTATGCAACAAATTAATGTGCCTTTTTTTTCACTACAAAAACAAACAGAAAAATTAACCCAGAAGATAGTTACAAGCTTTGAGTACATCCTCAAAACACAACAATTTATTGGTGGTCCGTTGGTCAATGACTTTGAGAAAAAACTTGCACAATTTTTAGGCAATAATTCACAAGTAATTTCTTGCAACTCTGGCACCGACGGCTTGTGGTTAGCACTCAAAGCTCTTGATGTTAAACCACAGTCAATTGTTTTAACAACGCCATTTTCATTCATTGCCTCAAGTAGCGAAATCATTGCTCTGGAAGCCTATCCAGTCATGATTGATATTGAACCAGAAACGTTTAATATCAGCCCTGCGCTCATCCAAGCGTGGCTTGAAGAATATGCAACAATGCAAAACGGCCAAGCAATTCATACCAAAACAGGCTTGCCCGTTGAGGGAATGGTTATTGTCGATTTATTTGGTCAATGCGCTGACTACCAAGCAATCAAAAACATCGCTAAAAACTGGAACTTGTGGATTATTGAAGATGCATGCCAAGCAATTGGCTCTCACACTAACAAACAACAAGCGGGCACTTTTGGTGACATTGGCGTCTTGTCATTTTACCCAACAAAAAATTTAGGTGCTTTTGGCGATGCAGGCTGCTGCGTTACCGACAACCCCGAGTTGGCCATGCGTTTAACGAAACTTAAAAATCATGGTCGTGCATCACATTACGAATATGAAGAATTTGGAATCAACAGTCGCTTAGACACTATTCAAGCATCAATCCTTTCAATCAAACTTGATGAACTTGATTCGTACAACCAACGTCGCCGCGAAATTGCAAAATTCTATAACCAAGAATTAGCAGCACTGCCATTTTTACAATTACCACAAGAAAAGGTTGGACACCACGTCTATCACCAATATTGCGCCATATTGAAAAATAACCAAGAACGCACAGCGTTCATTAAACATTTGACGACACATGGCATTGGTAGCAATATTTATTATCCAAAAGCATTAACTCAAATTCCATTTTTAAATACACACTTGGATCTGATTAATGTCTGCCCTGTTGCCGAACATGCTTCACAAACAATTGTTGCGCTCCCAATTTGGCCAGAACTTGAACAGCATGAATTGGTGCATGTCATTGAAACTATCAAAAAATTTCAACCAACCGTCATTATTAACCCTACACAACCAACGGTAAATGCTTATGCCGCATAAAGGTTATTTTATAGTTATTGAAGGTATCGATGGTAGCGGCAAATCTACACTAGCCCGCCATTTAGCTCAACAACTTGAACAAAACAATCAAGCCGCCCTGCTCACTAAAGAGCCGGGCGGCTCTCCTCTTGGCAAAAGTTTACGAACTATTTTGCAAACGCAAGAAGAGCCACTCTGCCCAGCAGCAGAGTTTTTGCTGTTTGCCGCAGACCGGGCCCAGCATTTTGAACATATTATTATTCCAGCACTACAACAAGGCGTTACCGTCATTTCAGACCGCGGAGCAGATTCATCGCTTGCCTACCAAGGGTACGGCTACAACCTTGACCGGACCATGATTGCCAACGTTAATCGCTGGGTCATGCAGGGAATAGAGCCTGATTTGGTCTTTTTTGTAAAGCTTGATGTGACAATAGCGCAAGCCCGTCTAGCAAAACGCAACCTTGGCTTAACCTCTTTTGAAAAACGTGATAGGCTGTTCTGGCAACAAACTGCTCAAGGATTTGAGGATATTTTTGCTACGCGGACTAATGTGGTAACCCTTGATGGCATGCTTGATGAAGAAACATTAATGCACCAAGCGTGGCAAACACTGGAAAAAAGATTACAAAAATGACAACCATTCCAACGCAACTATTTGTCGGCTCAAACGATGATACCATCGCGCAGGCCGAACATTACGTGCAAAAAAATTTCTGCCCACAGGCGCGAGTTGGCGATTGTTTTTGTACCAGTTGCCGCCAAATCAAAAATCACCAACATTTTGGCATGATCTGGATTTGCCCAGAAAATGACTATACACTGAGCGACCTTGAGGTTATTTTTGAAAAAACAGCCTTAAGTTTGGATGCAAATGAATCATTTTTCTTTGTACTTGAACATGCTCACACATTAAATGTAGCGGCCGCCAACAAACTGCTTAAAGTTCTTGAAGAACCGCCACAGGGCTATTTTTTTCTTTTGTTAACAACTAACGAACAAGCGTTGTTACCAACCATCCTTTCGCGCTGCCACGTTGTTCGTTTGCACAGCAATACAGCTACTTATTCGACCCCCGCGCTATGTACTTTTTTTTATGACGAGGCCAAGCGTGACTTGCCTTTTGAATTTGAACAAGAATTACGCAAAGCTGCATTAACAGACAGTCTTGCCACTGAGATAGTCAATGACATGTTGCATTATTTTTCTCAAAAATTAATCGCATCATATTCATCACCAAAATCAATTGATAAAAAATATTGTGAAACGGTTATTGAATTTTTAAAAGACAAACTTCATAAGCCGCCTCAATCTGGCAGCTCGTTACTCTTTTTTAAAACGCTTTATTTAAGCTTTCCGCGGCCATGAAGACAGCGGTTAAATCATATTTACTTAATTATCTCTACGTACAACTGGTTATCACGCTGGTAAGTCTGCCCATTTTAATTAGCTGGGGCCTTTCGCTTTCATTTCTCTCTCTCGTAGGCAACCTCATTTTTACACCCGTGCTCATGTTATTTATTGTTCTCAGCACACTCTTTTTTTTCAGTGAACTTGCCGGCATACCCAACGCCTGGTTTGCTTTTTTATTAACTAAACTTACGCACAAATGGGACTCCGTTTTACATTTTTCAAACGAATCATGCCACATAAATTTTGTACATCCAGGCTGGTGGTTTTTGGCAAGCATTCCCTGTATCACGTTCATTATCATTAGCAGCCCACTCATCAAATCATTACACAAACGAATCGCCTTTTTGAGCATTTTTTTGTTAGCAATTTGTACCAGCTTGTGGATATATCAACAGATCAAAATAAAAAATCAAGAATCGATCTGCAAAGTCTCTGATAAATTTTCTATCGAGAAAGATAGCGATGGGCAGCTCACATTTGTTGATGATGGTTATTTTAACAGCAAGCAATCACCAGAAAAAGTCGTTGAATTTGAGTTGCGTCCGTACATGGCCAAAAATTTTGGCACACCAATCATTAATGAATTAATTTTGCTCAGACCGGGAACAAGAAGCTTTGTGGGCGCCACAACATTTTGTCAGTATTTTAATGTCAAAAAAGTTACTTTTCCTTACTTTGAAAAACCATTAAACAAAGCAGGGTGGCGGGCATTTTTTGCACTTAAAAGAATAATAGCAGCAAAGAATATTATGCTAGCACGAACCGGCATCTGGAACAAAAACAACAAAGATCTTAAAGCTGCTGATGAGCACGCAAAGAAACAAACAAATCTTCAAAACACGCCGTCTCAAAAAGATATGAATAAGCCCAGCAAAAAAGTGGCAACGTTAAACCTTCCCGCGCCAAAAGCTGATTAATAGTTTGAGCCGTATTAATACCTTCAGGCAAAGTTGTAAAATCTTTTTTCAATGCTTCAATTGAACGATTTTTTCCCAACAACGTACCGGCTCGTAAGTTTTTGCTCAGCGAACCAAAACAGGTCAGCATGATATCGCCAAGACCAGACAAGCCATAAACCGTATCAGTTTTACCGCCACAATGAATAATTAAACGACTGATTTCGTCCAGACCAACGGTCAATAAATACGCGGTTGTGTTCGACGCACAATTATGCCCCTGTGCTATCCCCACTGCAAGCGCTAAAACATTTTTCATGCTCCCGCCAAGTTGCACCCCAACGGTATCAGTCGATGTGTACGGCTTAAAAAAATTGTTTGCCAACATGCCCGCCAACTCTTTTAATACCACTTTGTCAGGAGAAGCAATTGCTGCAGCACTGATTTGTTGTGCCACCAGTTCCTGAGCAAAGGTGGGGCCACTCAAAACCGCAACTGACGTTTTTTTACCATAAACATCACAAACAATTTCGGTCGGCAGTAAGAGCGTTTCTCGTTCAATTCCTTTGCTCAACGCCACCCACACCGTCTCATCAGAAACGTGCGGCTTTGCACGCTCGAGCAGAGAACGTAAAAACGCAACGGGAATCGCTTCAAAAATCCATTTTTTATCTCGTACCGCCACCGCAAGATCGGCAGTAACCGAAATCTTTTTATGCAAAGTAATACCAGGCAAATACGGTTGATTAATGCGTGTTGTTTCAATGGCACTCACTACTTCAGGTTCCAATGCCCACAACAAAACATCATGGCCATTAGTTGCCAACAATTGAGCAATTGCTGTACCCCATGCACCTGCACCCAAAACCGCAATCTGCTTATTCACTATTCTAAGCCCCAATATTTCGTTTAATCGTATCAAATTTGTTTACACACTCTTGCAAAATTTCTTCAGTAACTTCAGGCCAAAAACAATCTAAAAACATATATTCGCTATAAGCTGCTTGAAACAACAAAAAATTGCTCACGCGAATCGTATTACCGGTACGAATAATAAGATCTGGGTCTGGCATGCCAGATGTCCATAAAGAATTTTTAAGAGAGTCTGCCGTAATATCTTCAAGCTTCATTTCCCCCTGTTGAACTTTTTTTGCCAAAGAACGCGCCGCAAAAACAATCTCTTGTTGAGAGCCATAGCAAAAAAGCAAGTTCAGAAAAAGCGTGTTGCATGATTTTGTTTTTTCTTCAACTTCATCAATGACCGAAAGAACATCCTGAGGAAAATAGGAACGATCGCCAAGAAAACGCACCGAAACGCCTCGTGCCACCAAATCAGGTACTTCTTTTTTAAATTCGAAAAATAGCTTAAAAAAATAACTCTGCTCTGCTTGAGATCTAGAAAAATTTTCGAGAGAAAAGGTATAAAGCGAAAGATATTTTATACTATTTTTCAAACAAACCTGAATGGCAAATCGCAACGTATCCATACCTTTGCGATGCCCAAAGACAGACTCGAGCTTGTTTTTCGCCGCCCATCTTCTATTTCCATCGGGAATAATCGCAAGATGCTGCATCTGCATACTTCTCTCCTACATTCAATCTCACTTACCACGTTTTGTATCTTTATTGCCCATTCATACTAACCAAAAAAGGATAACTTGCAATATTGAAATTAGGCTTTGGTCTGTCAATTAATCTGATTTTTACCGATAATCACTCTAAAAACGGCCCTTTTACCCAAACCCCAACCGCTTTGATATTTTCAATTTGACATAATTTTTTCTCCTGATAAACTAGTAAAGTAGTAAATTCTGTACTTTCTGTCTCAGAAACTATTAGAATTAAGCAAAATAAATCTACATCAATACTTCAAATAAACGAAAGGAGGCACGATGGAAGATCTTAAGTACAAAATAAAAGCAGTCATTTTTGATATGGATGGCACCATAATCAAAACTGAACACATTTGGAAAAAGGTAACCCTCGATGTTCTCAAACTCCAAGGAGTAGAAACGTTAAGCGACGAAGATCAGACGTTCCTTGATTCTCTTGCCGGCATGTCGTTGCCAAAGTCAGCTGTTGAATTAAAAACACGATTTAATTTACCAGCTTCTGCAGACGAGGTTTTTAATCTTAAACTTGCCTTGGCAAACACGTATTTTTTTAAAGCTATGGAATTCATTCCTGGGTTTGAACAATTTCATACCAAACTTCAGCAGTATAATATTCCTTCAGGTCTTGCTACAAACGCACATCCAGACCATCTGAAGACAATTGTCGAGACAATGAATTTTAAACGACTGTTTGGTGAGAATATTTATTCCATTGAACACGTCCAAAAACCAAAGCCAGATCCGGACCTTTTTTTGCACACGGCAGCAATGCTTGGTGTAAAACCTGAAGAATGCATTGTGTTTGAAGATTCTATACACGGCTTTAAAGCAGCACAAGCTGCCGGCATGAAATGTATAGCTCTTAAAAACAACAATAATAAAAACATTCTTGACCTTGCTCAAGATGCTATAGATAGCTATGACCAAGCAGAAGATGCATTAAGAAAGATTTAACTTTCTTAATGCCCCCCAAGCCGTTTCCCTTTTTTTCTCCCAATCTTTCTAGACATATCTTAGTCAATATTTATAATCAGCTCATACTATTATCATAACTAAGGGCGGAGCATGATTGAAATCAAAAAAAAGATTAAAGCTATTATTTTTGATATGGATGGTACCATTCTCAATACTGAAGCTTTGTGGGGATTGGCAACCAACGATCTTTTACAACATCACAACATCACCAACGTAACTCCTGAACAGCAAAAAATATTATCAAATCTTGATGGCATGGGATCTATGACCAGAGCCCGTCTTTTCAAAGAATGCTTCTCGCTACCAGGCTCCTTGGAAGAAATAACTCAATTGCAAGATATGATGGCCGTAAACCGTTTTAAAACAGGCATGCAATTTATTCATGGCTTTATTGCCTTTCAAAAAAAGCTTGTTGAGCACGGCATCCCGCACGGCATTGCTACCAACACACGCAAAACACCTTTTATGTTTATTATCGAAGTCATGAAACTTGATAATCTTTTTGGGCAGCATTTGTACTGCGTTGACGATGTTGACAATCGTCCCAAACCAGACCCTGCACTCTTTCTTTTTGTTGCTGAAAAACTTGGCGTTAAACCTGAAGAGTGCTTAGTGTTTGAAGACACGGTACATGGTTTTAAAGCCGCACAAGCTGCCGGCATGAAATGCATTGCTATTCAAAATGATACCAATAAAGATTTATTGCACCATGTTCATGGCTCTATCACTAGCTACGACCACGCCGAAGAACTCTTAAAAAAAATTATAGGGATCTTAAAACATGAATGATCTCAAACAAAAAATTAAAGCCATTATTTTTGATATGGACGGCACCATCCTGAACACCGAAGCTTTGTGGGACCTGTCAACAAAGGACCTCTTACAACATCATAACATCACCAACATAAGTCAAGAACAGGAAGAGATTTTATCAAAACTCACCGGCATGGACGCTATAGCCAGTGCTCGCCTTTTTAAAGAATATTTCTCATTGCCTGGCACCTTAGAAGAAATCGCTCAGCTGCAGGATGCCATGGCCATGAACCACCTTAAAACGGGCATGCAATTTATTCATGGCTTTATTGCTTTTCAAAAAAAGCTTGTTGAGCACGGCATCCCACATGGCGTTGCCACCAATACACGCAAAACACCTTTTATGTTTATTATCGAAGTCATGAAACTTGATAATCTTTTTGGCGAGCATTTGTACTGTGTTGACGACGTTGGCAATCGCTCAAAGCCAGACCCTGCACTCTTTCTTTTTGCTGCTGAAAAACTTGGCGTTAAACCAGAAGAGTGCTTAGTATTTGAAGACACGGTACATGGTTTTAAAGCCGCACAAGCGGCCGGCATGAAATGCATTGCTATTCAAAATGAAACGAATAAAGATTTATTGCACTATGTTCATGGCTCTATCACGACGTATGATCACGCTGAAGAACTTTTAAAAAAATTATAGGGATTTTAAAACATGAATGATCTCAAACAAAAAATTAAAGCCGTGATTTTTGATATGGACGGCACTATTTTAAAAACTGAACATTTATGGCGCCAAGCTACGTATGATATTTTACAACAATACAACGTACTGAATTTAACACCAGAACAACAAAAGGTTCTTGCTGCTGTTGATGGCATGGAGCTTGTTGTGCAAGCACGCGTATTAAAAGAAAATTTCAATTTGCCTGGCACACCCGAAGAACTCGCTCATCTCAAAATTACCAACGCCATGCGTAACTTTGAACACAAAGTAAATTTTATTGATGGCTTTGAATCATTTCAACAAAAATTGGTCCAAAATAATATTCCACACGGCATTGCAACAAACGCCCACAAGGGACCATTTCGTGTTATTGCGCAAACCATGAACTTGGATAAATTTTTTGGCCCACATCTGTATTGTACCGACGACGTACAAAATCGTTCAAAACCAGATCCAGCTCTCTTTCTTTTTGTTGCTCAAAAACTTGGTGTTAAGCCTGAAGAATGTTTAGTATTTGAAGACACAGTACAAGGCTTTCAAGCAGCACAGGCTGCCGGCATGAAATGCATAGCTATCGAAAACGATAACAACAAAGATTTTTTGCAATATACTAACGGCTCAGTCAAAAGCTACGACCAAGCAGAAGAATTGATCAAAAATTTGTAGGAAACATAATGCACAAACAACATCAAGATCTTGTATGGTTCAAAGAATGTTTAGCAAATCAAGATCTGGTCAAAAAACTTAACGCCATCAAACTTATTGTTACCGACATCGACGGCTCACTCACTGATGGCAATTTAGCTTACACCGCCGAACAAGAAAACTCACGTCGTTTTTCTACCGAAGATGGCTTTGCAATTGTTCAAGCAATAAAAGCAAATATCTTAATCGCTTTTTTGAGCGGCAAAGGTCATGGCTCCATCAGCATTCGCGCACGCATGCTTGGCATTCCGGATGATCTGTGCATTGGCGGGCGATCGGACAAATTAGTTGTTATTGAAGAAATACAAAAGAAGCACGGGATACTTGACCACGAAGTACTTATTTTTGGTGACGATCATTATGACGCTGTTGTAAAAAAACAAAATCAAGCACTGATGTTAGCCACGCCGCTCAATGCTCCATTTTATTATCATAACTTTGCAGACGTTGTAGTGCCGCGCAATGGCGGTGACCATGCTTATCGACGCTTACTTGATCTGATTTTATACATTCAAGGCAAACATTTTGATCAAGACCTCATTACGCAAGCATTACAATAAATTCATGCGCATTATTATTTTTGTAAACATCGCCTGTTTTATTTTTATCGGCAGTATTTTTTTTCTTTATCACGCACGACAAAAACAAAGCGTCCTAACTGTTGAGCAACCAACAATGCAAGAAGATATGCTCATTTATAACATGCACCTGCAAGAAAAATGCTCGCACAATCAAACCGTACACATAACGGCAGAAAAAAGTGCTGTAACCAAAATGACCAATATCATACAGTGCTCAGGCATTACCGGTATCTTGCGTAAAAAAAATGATACCATCGCTTTTTTTAAAGCCACACAAGCAAAAATCGACCATGCACAACACTGCTGCTATTTGTCAGAAAACGTAACCGCAACCATACGCTCTATCACAATTACCGCATCACAAGGTATTTTTGATATCACCAAAAAAGAATTGACGCTTGAAGGTGGGGTTACCACCGAATTTGCTAAAGAGCCCGACACGCCACTACAGCGTTAATGCCTTCAGGTTTGAGAGCATGCAGCACCTTGGCAGCGCTAACCAACGTTGAGCCCGTTGTACATAAATCATCAACCAGCACTAAGCGCTTACCGCGTAAATGTTCAAAGCAACGCAAGCCAAAAAATGTTCTCAACTTAAACGCATCAATCACATTCTCATGACGAAGATCATGCGTTAATGTTGATTGAAAAGCGGTACGCTTGTGACGCGACAAAACATTCAGCACGGGAATATTGTAATGCTTGCCCAGCATACGCGCAATAACCAACGATTGGTTAAAACCACGGCGCGCGTAGCGTGTCCAATGCAAAGGTATGGGAATTAGATAGTCTGCTTCAAAATAATTTTTAGGAATAGCAGCAATCATGATAGCCGCCAATTGACGGCTCGCGCGCATGTCTTGACTAAATTTGCGTACAACTAATTTTTTTACCGGATCGAGATACGCACACCCAGCAGCCACATTCATCGTGTGTTTTTTTGTTAAAGCCAGCGGCAAAGAAACCACCGGCTTAATAACCGACTCGCACGCCTGGCAACACACCACCGCACGCGGCGGCATGATCGTGCCACACGAAAAACAGGCAGCAGGATAAAAAAATGAAAGTAGTTCGTCCAACATGATCGTTAGTGTGACATCCACAAAATAAAGCGGAAAAATAAATTAACACTCACGCCAGCCAAGATATCGCTCGCAACAATACCCAAAAAGCCAGGAAGGCGCTCTAACTGTTTATGAACAACTTGATACCACACAATTGGCTGCAAAAAATTTGATGCATGAAAAAGAATAAATCCAACGATCAAAAATTTTAAATTAAGTGGCGTACCAAAAAAAGCAATCGTAAAGCCAAGCGCACGATCAAGCACAATACATGACGGCTCTTTGTCTGTTGGATATTGCAAGGCGGTATGAATGATGATCATAACCGCAGTAAAAAGCGCCATCAAAAAATAGAAAAAAACTTGCTGATCAAGCCAATACAATGAACGCAAAAAATATAAAAAAGGTATGGTTGCTAGGCTGGCAACCATATATCCAAAGCGCCAGTTACCAACAACGCCAAAGGTTGCTGCAAGAAAACAAATCTCTTTAAATTTTTCAATTATCTTCATAAAAAAAATGTTTCATTAAAATGCCACAAACACCCACAACAACAAACGAATCTGCTATATTAAAGGTCGGCCAATGCCATGCAGCATAATGCACATCAATAAAATCAATAACCGCACCATGCACCAACCGATCAATGAAATTGGAAATGGCACCAGAAAGTACCATTATTTCTGACAAGCTTTTATGATGATTAAAAAAACGAATAATTGTGTACGTCCCAAAAATCACAATAACCGCCGCAATAAACCCACTTAAAATGATATAGCCTGTTGCTGATGTTTCACTAAAAAAACTCCAACTAATACCTCGGTTCCATGCAAACGAAAGCGTAAGATTATGAGTCAACACTTTATCGCTATCCATAAGGTTTACCAGTGCCCACCACTTTGAAAGTTGGTCAAGGCCAATCAAAACGGCACACGAAGATACAAATAACATTATTCGCTTAATCACCACGTGCCCCTTTTTTTATGAACGAATTTTTGCGCCCAGCTTTTCAATAATAGCTATTGCTGCCTGCCAAACTTGATCAACAACCACTTTTTCAATTGTTTTTTCTTGATCACTCAGCCACAATCTAAAAGTCAATGAACGCACATCGCCCCATTCTTCTTTTTCAAAGAAATCGATAAGCTGTACCGATGTTACTAGTGTTGATGCATTACGCAACGATGTTTGTATCTGCTGAGTTTCAAGCGTTAACGGCACCATTAAACTCATATCAATAAACGTTTCTTGAAAGCGTGATACAGCAGCATACTGCTTTACTTCAACAGGCGCATACAACAAAAAGTCACCATCTATTTCAAAAACAAACGCGTCACTTTCTGGCAAGACATCAAGTTTATGCATAAATACTGGGTTGATTTTTCCCGCCCTGCCAATGCTCTGACCTTGGTACATCAACTCAGCAGACTGATACGGCTTGTACCACGCCAATGCGGGTGCATCCATTTGTTTCCATTGCAGATCCGAAAGATTAAAGCCCAACGTTACCAGCATTTGTTCAATATGATGTTTGCATTCATAAAAATCAACGGCCAGGCGTCGATGGAAGAAGAGACCCGCAATACTTATTTTTTCAAAAGTATTGTTATCTTTTTTTCCCCAAATGCGCCCAACTTCAAAAAAGTTAATAGTATCGCGATGCACAAAATTTGCTTGCATGTTTTTGAGCAAGCCCGGCACCAACGAAGTAACCAAACGGCAATAATTTTCTGAAACAGGATTCAGTAACGTTATTGTTTGCTGCTCTTGCAAGCCCAACGAAACAAGAAATTGCTCATCAAAAAATGAATAATTTTGCTGCTCCACCATAGCGGCCGCTTGTGCCAAATAATTTTTTATGGCACGACGACGCAAAATAGGAGCCAAACTAAATGGGCGCCTAAAAATGCGCGGCAACTGCAAACTGATTTTGTTAAAGCCGTACAACCGGGCAACTTCTTCAACAATATCTTCTTTAATTTTTATATCTTTACTTGAACGAAATGATGGCACATCAATCCGGTAAGTAACATCATCGTCAGTTTTTGTTGCTACTACAACAAACTCAATACGCGTCAAAAGATCAACAACATCGTTTGACGAAATGGTAATACCCAAACGTTTTTCAATAAAACTGTGCGTTAATTCAAGATGAAGGAGCGGCGCCGCTGCACCAACCGCTATCACATTAGCGGCAGGCTTAAGTTTCAAATTTATTTGTTCGGCCAGAGCAAGAAAGCGATAAACGGCTTGAACCGCCTGATTTGAATCAAGCGTCTTTTCAAAACGTGCAGAAGAATCGGTGCGTGTTTTATGACGCATTGCAGCCTGCCGCACCATCGTCGCATCAAAATTTGCTGCTTCAAAAAATAGAGCCGTTGTCTGCGCATCAACTGATTCATTCATGCCACCTTTAACGCCGGCCAAACACATCGGCTTTTTGCCATCGGCAATAACCATGTCCTGCTCTGTTAACGCAAGCTCATTGCCATCAAGCAACAAAAGCTTTTCGCCCGGCGTGGCCATTCTGATCACTACTTTCCTGTCAGCAATTTTATTGGCATCATACGCATGCACCGGCTGAGACCAGTCCAACATGACATAGTTAGTTAAATCAACCAAGGCATTAATAGGCCGTGCATCAACCTTCATTAAGCGACTGACCATAAAAATATCAGACGGGCGGTTATCAACATCGTCGATATACAAACCATTAAATTTTGAACAAAGTTTAGGAATTTTATTTTCAAGCGCAATGGGATTTGCAGCATCAGCCTGCATTGCTGTTTGAGCTTGCTGAACCGGTATTGTTTTTAAAAAGTTATCAGCCGGCAATAATGGCAAATTCAGCAGAGCAGCAATTTCACGAGCAAAACCGCGATGTCCCCACATATCTGGGCGATGAGTAATTGACTTGTTATCAATATCCAAAATAACATCGTCGCACTCAAACTTGGCCCGCCAACCGCCCGCCAAGTCCTTTTCATTAGCAGCAAGTGCTGGCACCAAGCCATCTTTTTCTACACCAAAATCTGCCAAAGTAGCCCATTCAAAACGGTCGTTAACTTTTTTTACTAAAAACGAACTATTCGCGCCATTTGCAAGCAATAAGTCAGTAGGATTAGTTCGTTTTGAAATCGAAACTTCTTTACCAAGCTCCGGAATCACGATAGTACCGCTACCAAGTTCTTTTTGTTGGCCCAGAAAAAAATTATCCATAGAAAAAGAAATACTATGAAAACTTTCGATTTCTGCTGTCATTTGATTAAATTTAGTTACGAGCTCATTAATATCGCACGTACGCCAATCGGTATCTATATGATCAAAAATCCAGGCAACAGATAACTTCATAACAAAACACCACTTGATTAAAAACTTGTCGCATTAGCCCATTCGAATCATTCAAAGATGCCTGATATTGAAGCAATCGTCAATTTTCTAAAAAATTTTACAAGGAAAAATATTTTTTCTTCAAGAGCCTCTCAAGATTCACAAAAAAATTTGTTGACTATTCTAGCAAAGATACGCTATACCTACTTGCAGTCTCATGAGCATACGTTGTAACGCAAAAGTTATCGTTATTTTCCGCAGAGAAAGGAATAGTACATGAAACTCAAAGCACTATCAGTCATTGCCCTTTTTTCAATTTCTATCACTGGTTTGCATGGTTTCTCACGCAACGACTTGCACAAAATGCACAGAATCTCAGCAATTGCCGCAACACCAGGTGAACTCTCAGAAGCTCTTTCAGGCGACCGTGTCAAAGAAACTGAAGTGATTGAAAATATCAGCGTTGGTATGTGTCGCCTTTTGGGCGCTGCATTAGAAACTGATGAATTGATGGCAAAAATTAATCGTGTTTTTGCTGCCTTTAATTTGGCAAAAAATGGTCGCAACCCAGGACAAGGGAAAGGCGCACTTCAAGGTTGGGACAAAGATCTTGGCAAACGCGTTGGTCTTGATGTAACCTTTGCTATCATTCAACAACTTGCTAATGATTTTGCTTGTGCAACAATCGGCAAAAATCTTCCCGAAAATAACCAACGTCCTCTTCGCCGCCTTACCCGCGCATTTACTCTCGCACTTATCGCAAGCTTAATTGAAGGCAGCTCTTCAAAAGCTCGCAATTACCTTCACGTTGGCTATACACACGCCGACGCCGCAAGCGGACTTACCAATGATTCAGATAAAACTTTTGATCAATATTTAACCCCATTCTTGAAAAAATTTGGCGCTAATATCGCTTGGGAACTTTGTGGTGAAGCAATCATTCGCTCAACCGACGATGATAGCTTTAGAGATCTTGATCTCTTAACAACAGAAGAACTTGCAGCAAGTTTAGAAAAAGTAGAAATCAAATCTCCTGCAAGAAAATAATATTTCGAAATTTTTCGATAACAAAAAAGGAGTGGAAAATTTCCACTCCTTTTTTGTTATCAGCATTGTTTGCACGTTGTCAACGGCCCAGAAATTCTTAATGGACTACAACCGCTGCGCAAACAGGCAACGTGAACAAATGAAGAATCTTCTTTTAAGTCTCTCAAATCGTTATTGCTCAATTTTTTTGAACAAACAAAACAATGAAAAAGACTACCCGGCTTAATCATACTTATCAATAAACAGCCGCGACAAACCAGACAACCACACTCAAGATTTATAGTCTGATACGGAACACCATTACACTCAGGCAATCTTTGACATTCAAATTCCGGATAAGAAGGGAAAGAAATCATGTGGAAAGTCCCACATTGCCTAAAACTTTGACTATATGAACCAAGTTGACGCAAATCGTCAGAGCTCAATAGTTCTTTGCACATAAAACAGCTTTCATCATCAAACCGTAAAGTATTCCCAATGACACAAGCTTTACACACGCAATGACCACAATCTAAATCAAGAAATTGATCTCGAGCTCCTACCAAAAAATCGTCTACCAAATCCTTATAATGAACTTCTGATGCAAGATGACAAATCTGACTTGATTGATCCCGAGCTCCACAAATAAACTGTTTTCCAGCACCATACAAACTAAAACTAAAGCCTGCGCCTAACAAAAAAACTATTATGAATTTCATGGCTATCCTTCGCTTGTTTTATTTTTGCCCAGGAATTTTTTACAAAAAAAGGGCAGGTTTGCTCAACCTGCCCTTTTTTTAATTTAATCAGAACGTTACAATGTTGGGGGCAACTCTTCATCATGCCACTCAGTAGCATTTTGCTGCCGCTGCTCATACGCATCGTTGCGCGGTGCTGCAGCTGGTACTCCGTGAAAATGATGGTCTTGCTCTTGTTGCATAACAGCCTTGCGACGTAAATAAGTTGGTGTATCAAGATCTTGTAAATCGCATGACTCATCGGTTCTGCTTGGTGTTACAACACGGGCCGGCGTTGATTGCGAGACAGCATAAGTTTTTTCATAACTACCACTAACCGCACCAGACTCATGAGCAAAACGTTGCTCAACAAATCTATTGTCTGACATCCTCTGCGCTGGCGCTTCTTTTATAACTGCTTGTTCTTGTTTAGTTTCAAAGCCAGTTGCAATAACCGTAACCATGATTTCGTCGCCCATATTTTGGTCAATAACTGAACCAAGAATAATGTTAGCATCTTCGCTCACCAAATCATATACCAACGACGCTGCTTCATTAATTTCATACAAACCAAGATCAACATTCCCGGTAATATTTATCAGCACGCCACGAGCACCTTTGATACTCACGTTTTCTAGCAATGGAGAACTAATAGCTTTTGCCGCTGCTTCTTTAGCACGGTTCACACCAGTAGCACGTCCCGTGCCCATGAGAGCCATGCCCATATCTTTCATAATCGCACGGACATCGGCAAAATCTACGTTAATGTGGCCCGACTTGGTAATGATATCTGAAATACCTTTAATTGCTTGTTTTAAAATATCATTAGAAAGCGCAAACGCATCCAACATAGAAATTTTCTCATCAACTACTTCAAGTAATCGTTGATTCGGAACCACAATGATGGTATCAACCACCTTGCGTAATGTTTCTGCAGCTTCATCCGCAATCCGCGCACGACGCTTACCTTCAAAAATAAACGGCTTGGTCACAATTGCTACTGTTAAAATGCCCAGTTCTTTGGCAATGCCAGCAATAACCGGAATAGAACCTGACCCAGTACCACCACCAAGGCCTGCTGTCAAAAATATAATATCAGCATCTTTTATTTGATTAATAACATTTTCAACATCTTCTTCTGCAGATCGCCGTCCAATGTCCGGATTGGAACCAGCCCCAAGTCCTTTGGTAATCTTGGTACCTAGCTGAATTTTAACGCGCGCTGGCGACTGCGCCAAGGCTTGCGCATCGGTGTTTGCCACCAAAAATTGCACCGCATCAAATTCATTACTCTTGATCATACTATTAACCGCATTACCCCCAGCTCCCCCGATTCCTAAGATTTTAAGATTCACGCCGCCGTGAACCTTAACTTCTTCTTCTAAAGAAATATCTATCATCGTTGATCCTTTCTTTTTTATACCTCACTGCGAGGTATGATCTCATAAAAAATCGTAAATCCAAGATTTCATTCTTCGAAAAACTTTTAACAAAGGCGCTTCTTTAATGTTATGCATCATCCCAGCACTATGCTCGCCCGTTGCATACAACAACAATCCATATGCTGTTGCATAAATTGGACTTTTCAAAACATCTGGCAGATCTCCCTGAAAGCCATCATGCGCCAACGGATAACCAATGCGCACCGGTCCTTTGATAATATCTTGTGCAATATTTTTAATGCCCGCCAATAAACTACCTCCACCCGTTAACACCAAGCCAGAAGGCATAAATCTACTCAAACGATATTCAAGAATTTCATCAGCAAAAAGCTCAAAAATTTCCTCAGCGCGAGAGCGTAAAATTTCACCACTCAAGCGTAAATCAACAGCTTTCTTGCCGCCTTCATAACCAAGATCTATATCAACCAAGCCTTTGAGCTCTTGATTATCTGGCCCTAAAATACCAAAACGGCGCTTTAACATTTCTGCTTCTTGCAAGGGAACCCCAAGCCCAATGGCAATGTCGTTGGTAAAATGCGTACCAGCAATTGGCAGTACTTTAGAATGGCGAATGCGACCATCTTTATAAATAGCAAAATCAGAAGTGCCCCCACCAATATCAATAATAGCAGCACCAACTTCTCGTTCGCTTGGCGTCAGCACTGCTTCGGCAGAAGCAAGCTGCTCGAGCACAATGTCTGTCACTGAAATATTTGCTAACTCGCAAGACTTAATAATATTTTGCGCTGATGCTACAGCACCCGTGATAATATGCACCTGTGCTTCCAATCGCACGCCATACATTCCCAACGAATCGATAACATATTCTTGCCCATCAACGCGAAAATATTGCGGCAGAATGTGTAAAATTTCTTGCTCTTGCGACAAAGGAATTGCTTTTGCCGCATCAATAACACGATTGATATCATATTGCGAAACATCGCGACCTTTAATGGCCACCACGCCCGTTGAATTATACGATTTAATATGCCCACCCGAAATCCCAACCGTCGCATGTTCTACCGTTACACCAGCCATACTTTGTGCTTGTTCCACCGCAGCTCTAATTGATTCAGCAGTTTTGCTAACATTAACCACCACACCTTTTTTTAAGCCATGCGAAGGATGTTGCCCCACGCCAACAATTTCAAGTCCTTCTCGGCCATTAGTGTCAGCAATCAACACACAAATTTTTGTCGTTCCGATATCGATAGCAGTCACATAGCGACCAATAACACTCTTGCTCATGCTCGCCTCCCTTTATTCTTTCGCCTCAAAATTTTTACAAAAATACGTTTATCAAAGCGCGTATCGCACGCAACGTGATACTGCTTTTGCACAATCCTTTTTTTTTGCACGACATCAGCTACAACATACTGAATACAAGCCATCCGATCATTATCCAAAATTTTGTGTTCATCAGTCAGTACCGTTTTTAAATATCCCAGCTCATCTTTAGCATTAAATTCAATGGCATGCGGCCCGTGATACACCACATCAAAACTATCCCACGTTTCAAGAGGAATACGCATTGCATAGTCATACACACGCTTCACGTTTTGAGCTCCACACCAAGCATCATCAACGGTAATATTTTTTAAGTGCACGATATCACACAACGCAAATAATGATCGATCGTAAAGCGCACCATCATGTGCTAAAACGTGCGTGCCATTAACTACCAAAGCCGGCTCAACACCCTGCACATGTACGGCAACGCTCAGCGGCTTGAGCCGATCACAACGTACCTTGCACACCAAGGGACACGCCTGTTTAACACGTTGTTGTAATTGTTTAGCATCAAAAAATAAACCATGTGAATGCTCAACATAATCTTGAATAAGCGCTGTTAACTCAGTTTCAACACCTGATGCATAGACCGATGCAAACGTTATCTGCGCACATTCAAGCCGGCAAAGCGCATCAAAACCGCGCCATAATTTTAAGACCGGTCCGGTTATAACGGCATAGCACATCAACCCAACCAGCGCACCAACAAGCATCCGGCCTACTAATTTTTTTTGTGACAGTCGTCTTTTTTTTCCGGTCAACATCATACTTCTTTCACCTAAAATTTCTCTATTCTTCAACATGGTAGAACAAAGAAATGTCAGACTGCAATAAATGGCTATTTTATTTTAGAAGCGGTGCTGATTTTCAACGGATATTGCACCTAATTATTTTTAAAAACTCATGAGGAGGGATCAATTTTTTAAAAATTTTAAAAAAAATTTAGACAAAAAGTACACTATCAAAATCCCAAGGTAATTTTTTCATTCATAAAAAAACCTTTTTCGAAGTAAAAAACAATCACCACACTTTCTATTTGTCGGCCATTAAAACCGCAACAGAGCCCAAATTTCTTAAGGCTATTTTTCAAATAATTGACAAGTAGGAATGTAATTATTTATGCTCGAAGTAGGTAAAGTCTTTTTTACCAACATTAAGAAATCTATTTTTTGGGAGAATGTCATGAAGATTTTTGTTCGATTTTTATTACTGTACTCATTGTGCGCCACATCATTAATGCAGGCCAAGACAGCAGCCTGGACGATACTGATACATATGGAAACTGATACACGGTTAAGCCAATGGGCATTAGAAAATATAAATGCTATGGCGCAGGCGGGATCAACAAAAAGCATGAATATTCTAGTACAACTCCACGCTCAAGGCGATTACTTATGGCGCTATAAAATTAAAGCAAAAAAAATTGTTCAAAAAGACCATGTTTTAATTCAAGAGCACTCCGGCCAGGATATTGTAGATGGGATGCACTGGGCAACAAAAAACTTTCCCGCTCATAATTATGGCCTTATTTTGTGGGATCATGGCTTTGGCGTCCTTGACCCAAAAGTTGTACAAGACCCGCAAACAGGATTGTTTGATTGGGAAGCAGAGCCTGATGCAGCCAACCACAACTGCCCTAACAATATTTGTCCTTTGCGTATGCCACACTATGCAAAAAATCCTCATCACGCTCGTTTCCATCGCGGCATTATGTTAGACCCTAAGAACAGCCGCAGCTACATGACCAATAATATTATGGTTGAAACATTACACACCATTTTGCACGATGTTTTAAAAGGCAAAAAATTAGGCTTTATTGGCACAGACGCTTGCAAAATGGCAATGGTTGAAATCGCTTATCAAATCAAAGAATATGCCGAGTATTTCATTGGCGCTCAAAATTGTGAAATAGCAGATGGATGGCCATATCAATCTATTTTTGAACGTATTGGCGCAGCTGACCTTGATCCTCAAGAAATTGCTTGTATTATCGTTCAAGAATTTGAAAGATACTGCCAAGTTCATGCGCCAGAAGGCCTTTACACACAATCGGCAATTGATTTATCGCACATGGACACCATTCGCGATGCACTTAATTCATTTGTACTGAGTGCTCAAAACTATGCTCAATACAACCCATCAGCATTTCAAAATCTTGTCTATCGCGCTCGTCAACGTTCCGTAGCAATTTGTACGGCCCCTTTTTATACCGACTTTGTATCGTTTTTTGAAAGACTAGTTGACGAACTTTTCAATGAATCAGAAGCCGCATGCACAAACAAAGAAGTGCTTGAGCAAACAATGCCACAACCTGAAAAAAAACCGAAAAAAACGCCTGAAAAAGTACTTAAAAACAATGAAGAAGAAAATACAAGCGAGTATGAAGAGTTTTTGTTTAATTACACAACCGACATATCAGAATCACTTGATGAAAATTTTATTACTACCGAAGAATCATCAATTGAAATCATTATTCAAGACATGATTGAAAATTTAGCACAGACTCATGAACTTGAAAGAATTGAGGTACAAGTCGCTCGTGAAGAACTTATTGAACAAGCTCGTCAAACTATTGCAGAAATTAGAAATGCTGTTGTTACTAACGCCACCGGCGCTCATATCTCACAAGCAGAAGGCCTATCGGTCTATTTTCCTTATAACCACGTAGAAAGTTCTTACCCAACAACGCGCTTTGCCAAAGAAAGCCTATGGTTGGATTTTTTAATCAATACACTCGGCTGCAACTAAAAAAAGAGAAATCATGAAACGTAATTATTTTTATGTAATACTTTTGTGCTTATCATTTCAACCGTGCACACAAGCAACGGTCCAACCAATAAAACGCGCTATTGTTGTTGGTGCTTCGTCCGGCATGGGCAGAGCCGTTGCAAAGCTTTTAGCCGCCGATGGGTATGTTGTTGGCTTAGCCGCACGCCGACTCGCGTTGTTGCAAGAGTTACAGCAAGAAATCGCAACACCTACTTTTGTCAAACAACTTGATGCAGCACAATCATCAGATGCTAGTCAAAAATTGGAAGCGCTTATTGCCGAAATGGGCGGACTTGATTTGCTGGTCATTAGTGTCTCAGGTTTTAGAAATGTTGATTGGAGCGACCGAAGCGTTGAAGCAGACAAAGCAGTTCTTGATATTGATGTTCTCGGCTTTCATGCTTTGGCACGCACCGGTCTTAATTTTTTTGAAAAACAGGGTCACGGCCATTTAGTTGGTTTTTCTTCAGTAGATGGCCTGCGCGGTATTGCTGGAGCACCCGTCTACTCTGCCGCCAAATCATTTGCATCACGCTTGATGGAGGCAGAACGCAATCGTTATCAGCAAAAAAAATCGCCTATTTTTGTTACTGACTTAGTACCAGGATGGGTAAACAGTGCCAACGAACCTGACTTTGCTAAAGATTACCCAAAGGCTTACTGGATCGATTCGCTTGATGATGCCGCTCACGATATCATGGAAGCCATCAAAAATAAAGTTGCTGTGGCATACATTACCAAACGCTGGGCACAGGTTGCCGATGTGATTAAAATTATGCCTGATGAACTTTATAATGCGCTCGGTGGGCTATAAAAATTGTACTATTTTTTGTACGCGTAAATAAAATCGTTTTTTATTTCGTAGTGAAATCCCGATTGATCAAAAATGCTCAACAACTTTGCTAAACGATGCTGCGGAACATGATATTCCATGATAATCTTTTCTACGAATTTTAATTTGTCATTATCAAAAAGATCTTGAAAGACTTCGTACTCGGCACCTTCGATATCCATTTTTAATAAATCAACGGTGTGGTTAATATAATTAGATAACGAAACAGTTTTTGCAACTTCATAATCTGAAGAGGCTTCAGACGCACCAATCACGGTGCCATGCGTCGTCCCTGGGAAGTACAATTTGATTTCTTGATCTTCACGAGCAGCAAGCGCTTTATTAAAAACACTTACTTTCGTTAAATGATTATTGTTGATATTTTTTTCTAAAAAAGAAAAATTCTTTTGGCTTGGTTCAAAGCCAACAATCCGGGCATTTGGATACATTTTTTAAAAAACAAAATACTGACACCGATATTGCTACCGGCATCAATAATAAACGGCTCAGGGTTATTCGTTTGAAAAGCATACACTTTATGAATAAAAATTTCATTCATCAACAAATCGATCATCGCATAATCAGGAAAGCTCAAGTGCAAACCAAAAGCATTATCGTTCAACTCATAACCATGCGTTGGCGCCGGATACTGCGCCTTGCTTAAAAGTTTTAAATGCCCAACAATTTTTTCAAATTTGTCAGGTTCATTGGCATAAGAAAATGGATCGTGCCTAAGACTTTTTTTAATAAAGGCACCAGTAGAATTAACCAATATTTCTAATTTACGTGGCGACATAATCACATGCGCAACACACAACAAAAGCCCTGATACAAGAACTAACGCACCGGTAACATCAACGACAACTCTGAGTGATTTAAGCATACTCTTCATTACGCATCACTTTCATTTTTTTACTATTGAACTGAAGACTGATCTTTTAAGGATAGCAAGATTATAGTGCCGTTCAAATTCTTCGACAAGCTCCCGACTTCGCTTTTTAAGCTACAACGGACAGGCAGCCTTCGACAAGCTCAGGCCGAACGGCGGACAAGAACAATTCTCTTCAAACAAGAGATAAAAAAATTAGCACAAACAGCTCAATAATTTTCTTAGTAACTACTTTCAGTTTTTCAATCAGCTTGTTTCTTAATAGTCGCCGTTCGCCCTAATCCCGTTCGCCCTAATCCCGTTCGCCCTAATCCCGTTCGCCCTAATCCCGTTCGCTCTGAGCCTGTCGAAGAGTCGAATGGGCAACGACGTCCTTGTAAGTTCATCTTTTGAGATGACATATTTCGTCACATTCCTGCAAAATATCACCTATCCGTTCCTCGCTGACATGCGCACGACGCAGTACATCTTTATGATTATGCACATCAACACACAAGACAATGCCCTCATGGAGCAAGGCAATCAGAGCGCTGTTTGGCAGTGACGAAAGACACGTAATGGGATGCAGCCCTTGCTCATCAACCATTTTTTCAAGACCATTATTTTCTGGATACGACCACGCCAATAACTTCATGCCAACACATTCGCCATACTGAATGGCTACAGAACTTATTCGTGCATTCGTCACGAGCCACGTGCTACTAAAACCTTGTGAATGATTGCGCGCCAAAATATCTTCATAGCGTGCTTTTACGTACAATGCCGTTTGAATTGAACACAACGCGCCTGGCGCTTGGTGGAATTTGCACTCAATAATAAATCGCTCATCTCCTTTGATGGCAATAATATCAACTTCGTGCGAAACGCATTTACCCATAACTTCTTGATCAAGCACCACCTCATAACCTTGCCGCTTCAAAAGCTCAGCAACATAATGTTCGAAAGGGTAGCCACTTGGCCCAAGGGCCATAATTGCTTGTCTAAAATGATATCGCCCCGCCACGGCACGTTGCCGTTTTTTTCCCAAAAGTTGGTGCGTGCGTTGATAAAGCTCATGCGTGGTCATACCATCATGGAGCGACGGCAAAATTTCCACATACACTTTATCAATCAGTTCAGGCGTGGCACCAGCACGGCGTAACGATTCGCGATATTTTTCTTCAGAAAATAACACGCGATCGCCGGATGATTTGATAATGTTAATCGATTTGTTCATAACGCAGTCTCCTTTTTTTAAAGAAAGACTATCGGTGCAAGAACGACAAAGTCAACGAACCGAATGATTTGGTTTTTATTCGTTGCGCTACCTTACAAGCGCCCCGCATTTGCGACAGTAACTTCAAGTCCTTGCGCGGTAATTTTTTCATCAAGCGGAAAGGTATCGTTGTGTGGATAAATTACGTAAAGATGGTCGAGCTGAAGATCCTGCATGGCAATACGCATCGATTTGGTAACTTTTGGCACATCGGTATATTTAAATTCAAAACCCAACCGCTTGCCTTTTTTGAAGACAAGCAAATCCAATTCTGCATCAGCTTGGGTTGCCCAAAAGAAACATTCTTCTGAATTTAATTCATACGCTTTAATAATTTCTTCCAACGCAAAGCCTTCCCAAAAAGCACCCAGCTTTGGATACGTTTCAAGCTGCGATGCTTGGTAAATATTCAGCAGCGTGTGCAAAATGCCACTATCGCGAAAATAAATTTTTGGCGACTTTACCTGTCTTTTTTGTATATTTTCAAACCATGGCAACAGTTGGCCCACCATAAAAGTACCGGCAAGAATATCAAGATAGCGACGACTCGTGTGATCGGAAACACCCAATGATTTTGCAATCTCACTTGCATTAAACGTTTGGCCATGATAGTGCGCCAGCATCAACCAAAAACGGCGTAACTGTTGTGGCGGAATATTGAAACCTAAACTCGGAATATCGCGCTCTAAAAAAGTAGTAATATAACTTTCTCGCCACAAAAAACTATCTGATTCATTGGCCGCTAAATAAGAAATCGGAAAGCCACCGCGCAACCAAAGACGATGCATATCGCCCGCTTCTTGCAATGAAAATGGTGGCAATTCAATATACCCAATCCGTCCCGCCAATGTTTCAGATGATTGACGAATTAAATCACGCGAAGCGCTGCCAAGAATGAGAATATTTCTTTTATGCGCAGGATCATCAACCAAAACACGGAGAACCGGAAACAGATCAGGCCTCATTTGAATTTCATCAATGACAATAAGTTTGTCCGGATCTGCCGAAAGTGCCAGCATCGGATTGTCTAAACGTGCAAGGTCCAGCGCTTTTTCCAAATCAAAAAAGCGGGCATTGCCGCCGCGTTGTTCTTGAACATACATTCGAGCAAGGGTGGTCTTGCCAACTTGCCGCGGGCCCAAGAGGGCGCAGACCGAGTGCACACGAAAATGCTGGTCAATTTTTTGGAAATAATGCTTTCTTTGCAACATAAAAACTCCTTGTAAATCCGAGATCATACTTCGAATTTACAAGGACAATCGTTAAAAAGCAAGTAAAATGTCAAAATTTAGCCAAAAGCTTTTTCTGTTCAGCTTTTCAAACCGGCAGCCCTTTCAGCTTCTGTTTTATAATCGCGACCACATCAGGAATCGTTTTATTCATAAAATGCCCCTGGTCAGCATACTCGCAATATTCAGTTGCCAGCATGTTGTGAATATGCTCAGCTTCTTCGATCGGAATAAATGGATCATCAAGCGATGCGCACTGCACAATCCATTGCTGATTTTTTTTGATACGCTCCCAGTTCCACGGCGCTGAATAATAGCCAGCCTTGCGTTCGCTTTCATGTCCCAAATCGGTATAGCACGCCGCGACCAACACCGTCCCCAGCAACTGATACTTTTCGGCATAACGCATGGCAGCAACAGCACCTGACGAGTGGCCAATGATGATCGTGTTTTCATCACACTTCAGCACATCGCGCATGTACGGCAGCCAGACCGATGCTTTTGCGTCATAATTGTCTGGCATGGTGGGAGCAACAACCATAATCTTATTTTTTTCAAGCTCAGCCTTGAGCCATGGCGTCCAATGAGATTGACTGGTGCACCCGCCATTGCCATGAATGATAACAACTTTTTTCATGAGTAAAACCATAATTAGGCTATAAATTCTTAATCGCCGTTCGATATTTTTTTAAAAACGCCCCATCAATAATCTGCTTGAAACGTTTCTTTTTTGCCGAAAATAAAAACACAAAATCGTTCTGATCTTTTTCTATCGCAAGCCGCACCGAGGACGCATCTTCATACTGCGTATCAAGTACATACAAAATAGGCGGCAAAAAAATCACAAAAGGAAAGGGCGCAATAGCAAGATGGCGATTGTAAAGCAGATTGCTGCTCGCACCAAAAAGCCATAACTCAGCATGACCAAGCCCAACCTTGCCACATTCCAATTTAATTTGTACCACGCGATGGTGATCGTCAAATTTACGAAGCGATCGCTTACTCGTTGAAAGAATATCAAGCGTTTGAACCGCATCGCCTTTTGAATAAAAATTATAAACTTTTTTAAAGCACGGCTGGGCGGCATAATGCGATGTCTCGGTCTGAACCGGCGTACCCAGCAAAATAAGTTTTTCGATGCTCAATTGCTTTTTATGAATTTCTTCTGCATGTGCCAAATTAAGCGCAACGTTGCCGCCATGGCTATGACCAAGCAATATAATCTGTACATTGCCAAACCGTTTTTTTAATACTTCGTACTCGGCAACAAGCTGCGCATAAAGCACTTCGGCAGCCTCTTTGCGATGCCGCTGATTGAGACGCCCGCTCCAGCCAAAGGTATAATACGATGCTGAATTGTTAAGAAATTCAGTAAAAATATTCGCCGAAATACGCGCACATGGTTGGTCAACAATTGGATGCAAGCCATCTGGGCCAAGCGGTTGATAGCGCACAATCGACTGCGCTTTCAGGGCGTCGAGATATTGTTGATACCATGACTTTTGTGGTTGCTGGTGCTTCTTGTCTTTGCTCCCCGAAAATGTTTGTTGCAGCAAAGAAAATGAGGCTGCTGGACTTGGCAATGGCAACATGGTACCGTGCACAAAAACAACCATCAAATGAGGCCCTTTCCCACCTTCGCTAACGACGGTAGGCATCGCTATGGTTGCGGCATCTTTTTTATGCGCACAACCAGCAAGAAGAAGTACCATTAAAAGCGCACAATAGTTTCTAAAAAAACATAGTATATTCATAAAAACAAGCGTAGCACAAGGTCGGTGCATGGGCAATTTTTGCCTAAAAACAGCAACCCCTTCGATAAACTCCCGACTTTCTACTACGCCTTTGCGTGGCTTCGTAGAACAGGTCGCGCTCTACGAGCTACAACGGCCTACCCATTCGACAAGCTCAGGGCATACGGCCTTAAGAAAATTCAAGACTAAACAATCCAACTGAGCGCAGATAGAAGCTTGACGCATATTTTATTTATTAATAGCACCCAATCAGCGGGACCGAACAGACAGAGCGCGCAAGCGCGGTTGCTGTGAGTTCGCGCGTCAGAGATTCCAAAGATACTTCTTTGGTGCGCAATCCCAAAGGGGGTCGCACTACCCCCTTTGGAAAAAAACGAAATGCTTAGTTATAAAAAAATGACAAAGATTGTAAAAGAAGAAAAAGAAAAAACACTTCACAACGCCCAAGGGGCTTATCACAACTTCACCGAAATACTTCCTACACCAAACTTTGACGACAAGTAGGCAGCTCAAACGGGACTCTCAACGAACGTTGCATAGCAAAACTTTCTGCCTTACAATGTTTTATCGCAAGGTCATTTTTTAAAAATATTTTTAGTAATGAAAGAACAATCATGAAATTATATGCGTACGCACTAGCCCTCACCTGCTCGCTCTTTTCAAACTTGTCTGCAAAGCAGTTGAACGTTGGCGACAAAGCGCCCGATTTTACCTTAAAAAATGATCTTGACGTCGACTGCTCACTGCACGATTTTAGCGGCAAAAAAGTAGTACTGTATTTCTATCCAAAAGATAATACGCCCGGCTGCACCAAAGAAGCTTGCTCGCTCAGAAATGATTATGAAGTTTTTGAAAAAAATGGCATCACGGTCCTGGGCGTCAGCTACGATTCCGTTGCCTCGCATCAAAAGTTTAAAAAAGAACACCGCCTGCCCTTCACGCTGTTAAGCGATTCATCAAAAAAAGTTGCTAAACTTTATGGCGCCGCCTCAACCTGGCTGTTCTTTTTTACCGCACCAATTCCATCACGCAAAACATTTTTGATTGATGAAAAGGGCTTGATTGTGACCGTTTTCAAAAACGTTGATGTGGTCAACCACGCGCAGGAAATTTTGAAAGCATTTGGAATTCAAGCAGCAGATAAAAAATAAACCTAATTTTTTTTAGTTTGTAACAACATGCACGACGCCAACTTTTTCATGCGTCTATTAAGCGATGGATGCAAATAAAAGAACGTCATCTCAACAATTTTTTTGTACCAAGAACTATTGCAAAGAGCAGGGAAATATACACCCACAAAGCGATACAACTTGGTTGTCGTGTCCATATGACACAGCGGCATAATTGCATTCTGCATACTGCGCAGCGTTTTTTCGATAACCTTAAGCTCGATACCAGGAACCGCTTGGAGCGAAATTCTGTCCGCATTGTATTCAAATTTTCGATGCAACAGTATTAAAAAAATTTTTTTCACTATCATAAAACTGGCCATACCAACAAAAAGTGCATGACTGGTATTATTCAATATCATATTGCCGCCGGCAAACAAAAATGCAAAGAGACAGGCATTCTCTATAAAATTACGCACAAAGTACGTCCGCGCAAACATGTTAAAAACCGGATCAGCCAAATGCCCCAGCTCATGCGCCACTACCCATCGCAGCGCTTGATAGTTTTCATGCGCTTTCTTTGGATCATGATTAACGAGATATTTTTTGAGCAGCTCAGCACCAATATGAAATTGCGTTGTACGATTAGTCATAATATACGCACTGGCCTGCTGGGCTTGAATGCCTTGAAAATGTATGGTAAAAAAATCTGGGCTTGCGCATTTGAGCGATGCGCACAATTCCGTAACCATGGTTTGTAAAAAATTGAAAAGGGCTGGATAGACCACATTCCAGTCATTAACGGGTTTTTTTTCAAGCGCTAACAAATCATCAACTATTTTAAGATTGGTTTCATGATCTGTCATAATTGCTGCCGCACGCACGACAGACGCTGTTGGTAATATTTCAGGTGTGATGATCATGAAAAACCTTTAATCATTGGCATTAATATTTTGTTCAAAAAACGCAGCTTTCAGGCGGGTTTTCCAGTATAACTGGCTCATCAAAAACTTCAATCTTCTTGCGCCAGATCTAACTTATGCTACATTACAAAATCTACCAACAAAATATTCTATTTCTAAACGCTCGGAAACATGATCATGAAAATTCATAAAATATTCATCAAAGTGCTGCTGCTCAATCTAATTTTTGCCATTACTTACACCACCAATTCACTTTTCGGCATGAGCTTTAACAGCAGAAGAACGTACCGATCAACCTCTCCATGCACCCGGCTTTATTTTGGTAAAACACCGAAGCTACGCGCCTTGCCGGATAATTTTTACTTCGATACCTTCCTTGGCAAAGACCCGGTATACCAAATAGGCCAGCTTCTTTATGGCGAAGAATTTACCGCACAAGCACTAAGCGAAAATGAAATATTCCTAAAAGGATCAAGTGGGACCGGAGGAGTAATCTCTCCCGCCAATTTGCAAAGAATAGCCGCACCGATTAACCAGCAAAACCATGGCACTTTAGAAGTCGTTGTTAGCGATGTGCATGCTTCTTGTATGAACCAAGGATTCCGCGAGGTATTACAACTTCCCATGGGCTCAACGCTTTTTGTAGAAGACGGCAACAATCCTCAATACTTTCAATTTATTCATCCGGAAGGAGCATTTCAGACAATGCTTCTCATCAGCAAAAATAGTGTTACAGAAATCAACAAACTTAAACAACTCGATGAGCACTCGCTCAGATCGATGGCCGTCAGTCAAGCGGAAAAGCTATTAGGAATCCCTTTCCAATGGGGCGGGCAGTCTGCATTTGAGCGATGCGGCTTTGATTGTGCGGGATTGATTCACACCGCTTACCGCTCGTGCGCTAAGATAATCAGCCGCGACGTTGCCGCCCTTTTTCGTAAGACAGCCGAAATCGATTCTTCCAACCTTCAACCAGGAGACCTTGTCTTTGCGGGGCAACCAATTGGCCTTAACAAAAATGATGTTCGCATCGACCACGTCTTACTTTATGCGGGCAATGACGAACTCATTGAAGCATCACCACAAACTGGCCTCTGCGAGAAAACGACCTGCACGAAGCTTTTTGGCAAAAGCATTAATCTTTTAAAAAATGGCGATGTGGTTCCTGCCTTTGATGAAGAATATCTTATTTTCTTTCGATCGATCTTTTAATAAGTAGGCTTTAAGAAGTAGATTATTCAAATATTCGAGCGTCAAAAAAGGGCTGTTTTGGCCTTTTTTTTGATGACTTACAGCCTTTTGGCTTATCACCCAACAAAGATTTCAAAAAACCTTCCCACCCCTCTTTAATGCCCCAAATAAATATCGATATTATTGACAATTTGAATAGACAATCGATAGAATCAATTAAGGGCGATAGTCTTTTAAATGGATAAAAAACTCATTATTTACTAAAAAGGAAGTATTTTATGAAGAAAATGTTTATACCAAAACATAGACTGCTTTATTCTTTAGCTATCTTTCTCTTGGCAATAAATACCACACTTCTGCATTCAATGGATCCCGCCTTTGACCAAGCAGAAAGTAGCAATGCACATCAAAATAGACATCAATTAAGCCAGAAATTTAATGACCTCATTATAATTTTTGATCCACAAGAACAAGAACATATTGATAGCGCAAAAGGTCTTAGCACCGGTTCTGCGATTACTATCGAACTCGTATTTTCTTTGTATGAGCAAGCAGCTCCGCTCATTGCAACAAGTAATTTTGCCAAAAATGTTTGTTTTTTAAAAACAGACGAAAAACATAAAACAATGCTTGCCGAAATAAAAGCAGTCGCTGAAAAAACCGCCAATCCAGAAGAAGTAAGAAACATTACGAGCAAACTTGTATCTCAAGTGGGATATGAGGGCGATACGTATGTTCATGAACTTTGCTTTTCAGTCTTGAGTTTGACTAACTTAAATAATAAGAATTGGTGTGGCTATATTCACAAAAATGCCGATCTTGTACTTTTAATTCCAAAAAATTATATCGCAAAACGCGTTGGTGTTTCGGTCGAACATGTTGAACAAAGCTTGGAAAATTATATCAAAGAATGTGGTTTTAGACTCGACGATCTTGATAAAATTGAGGATATATCGCCAGACAAATTTTTAGCTATTTTGCAAAATCAACCTGCTCGAGAACCTGCTATGAATATGGATGCTCTTGAGGCAATGTTTGTAACGCAAAAAAAGAAAATAAACAAAGAAAAAATAGAGCCTGAAGAACCAAATCAAGGCCCCACTCCCTTGTGGCATATCTATTTGGGCGGGCATGGCGGCCCTGGCAGAAGAAAAAAAGATTTAGATCAAACAGGAATGTGGCAAAGATGGATTGACGAAAAAGAAGAAGAAATTAAAAAATTAAGCAATGCCAATGACGAAACAACCCAGCAGCAACTAGAAGACGCCAAACGAACACTGGAACAATATCACCAGTATTTAGAGGATTCAGAAAGGTCTTATGCAACCGTATTAAAAAATAATCCTGAGTTGCCTAAATCAATACAAAATCTCTCAGATGAGGCTGTCGTACCTGAAACAGCCCAGCTCATTGGTTTATCATTTGGTAATTTTTCTCGACTTATGAAATTTTTTGAACGCAATTTAAAAACAGAATACGTTCATTATTCCACCTGCTTCTCTGGTGGTTATAATCAGGCATTTGTTAATGAAATGCTGACAAAATTAAATGTAAGTTTTCTTGCTTCATCAGCCGGCATTTCAGAATTTCCTCTTTATGGCGAACTCCCTCAACTTATACGCAATGACGCTGGAAACACGTTAACGCTATCACCCAAAGGTTTTAGTAATTTTTTTACAACACTAAGAGAAGTTTTTGGCGAACCAAGGAAAAAAGGGTTTTGGCAACGAAACCCGCTTGAAACAATTGTAAAAACAATGATCGTACCAGAAAAAGACTCTCCTGATTTAATAGCACTGCCTTTTGTACGCATTCCTAATGTTGGCGTGTTCAATGCCATTAAGATTGATGAAAAGGTTAGTATTTTAACGAATACTCTTGTCAAAATACATGAATTTGAAAATCACCCAATCAATTTAAGTAACCAAAACCTTAACGCCGTTCTTGTGTATCCAGACCGCGTCAACGTTCCATTAAAATTAGGCGAAAGGGCAGCTCTTGTATCGGTAACACCAAAAGAACTCGCACAACAACCTTATCATGCTTTTCATATTTTTGATGAAGTAGAAGCAGCTGGCTCACTCTCTTCATTTTTTTATAGCCTTCTAACCTTTAACAAAAGCTTTTCTACCATAACCTTTCTTATTAAAAAATTGACCTGTCAGGACTATGAAGATTCAGGACTGGAAATAGGAAGCGGGAATAAGGTAATCATTGAGAATATGCTGGTTCAAATTCCAGGGGAAGGAACTTGGAAACCTGTAGATATTATTTTTAATGTCGAAAGTAAAATCTATGCCGCATCAATATCAATACAAAATTTTGAGTACAAGGAAGGGCTTTTGAACGAATGTAACCACATTAAAATGTCCCTTATCACTCGAGAAGAAATGCCGGCATTAGCTGAAAAATTTTTAGGTGCTCACGACATTTCAGACATTAAAGAACCTATCACGCTCTCGATGATTGCTGATAAAATTGATGCCAAGGTTGACAAGTCATCAGCCACACAAAAACCCGGCCACCTCAAAAAGATACTCTTGTCTCACGTCCTTAAAGCACTCGAAAATGCTCCAGTTGCTGAGTTAGCGCGCCAAGGAAAAACCAAATTAAAGTACGTAAATAATGAATATAAAAAGCTTGAAATGGCGGGACAGCTGGCTGAAGAAGAGCTCGATAGCATTAAAAAGAAAATCGGCATTTTGAAAGAAAGAATTAGCGCAGCGAATGTACAATCAAATCAAAAAAATTAAAGGGAGAAAGTTCTTATGAAAAGGTTTATTAAAAACATTGGCTTGTTGGTCCTTATCCTGAGCTCAAGCCAAGTACATGCCGCCATGCCTCAGCAACAATGCAACGATTTGATTTTGTTTGTTGATTCCAAAGGCGATGAAAGAGTACAAACCCCAGAAGAGCACCTTGAGTCTGATGGCGGATATTTTTCTGGTCCATTGTTAAGTTTAGTCGATAGCGTCAAGGAAGCGGTGGCGCCAGTTATTTGTACCAGTGCCATGGTTCAAAGTTTTTGTCTTTGGAAAACTGATCAACAATTTAAAAATATGAACGAAGAATTAAAAGCAGCGTTTGCTACTAAAAATCTTAATCTTATTGAAAAAAAACTTGATGAAATAGGACAAAAAATAATGGCACAAGAAGTAGCGGCAACTAAAAAAATGCATCCAGAAAGTACCGACGAAGGAGATCTCGCACAATCAAAAGAGGACGCGATTCGCCTTGGTCTAAGCGATCTGAGCAATACTGGCTGGTATGGCTATGTTCATAAACATGCTCCCATCGTTCTTTTAGTCCCCAAAAATTATATCGCTCAGCGCGTCGGCATTGTTCTTGAAAATATGGATGGGCAACGTGAACACTGCATAACTGAATGCGGTTTTAGACTTGATAACCTTGATGCCATTGATGATGTAGCTCCAGAAAAACTCTTGGCAACGTTACAAGCGCATCAAACACGAGAACCTTTTATGAATCTTGATGCACTTGAATCTATGTTTGTTACTAAGCAAACTATCAAATTCAACCACGATGAAAAAGAACAAGCTGAAATAGAAAACATTCAGCATACGCTCGCATCATGGAATATTTTTTTAAACGGTCATGGCGGCCCAGGCATCAAGAAAAAAGAGGTAGATCAGACGGGGCTTTGGCAATGGTCGATTGAAAATAAAGAAGAAGAAATTAAAAATTTAAGCAATGCCAATGATGAAACAACCCAGCAGCAACTAGAAGACGCTAAACGAAAGCTGGAAGAATATCGCCAGTATTTAGAAGATGCAAAAAAAACTCGCACAACATTATCTCAATTAGAATCAGTACAAAATCTTTCAGACGAAGATATTATACCAGAAACAGCACAGGTTGCGGGACTACCTTTTAATGATTTTGTACGGCTTATAAAATTTTTCGAACGGGGCATAAAAACATCTTTTTTGTATTATTCTACGTGTTTTGCAGGCGGCAGTAATCAAATCTTTATTAATGAAATACTAAAAAAATTGAATGTAACATTTATTGTTACGGCACAAGGGGTTGGCGAGCTGTATACATCTGCTGGTTCACCAAAGACAACGCTAAACTTTGACAACGCCAAGGGTGCCGTGAACTTCTCACCTAAAATGTTTACTAATTTTTTTGCGATGCTCAGAGAGTTTTTTATTGCGCCGTCTCCACTTCGTAAATCAACGCAAAATCCTTTCGCGGCCATTGTGAAAAATGTTGTCCCAGCAGAAGTTGAGTATAACAATCAACCTTTTATACGCATCCCCAAAGTGGGTATTTTTGGCGCTCTTGACGCTGATAAAAAAGTAAAAATTTTAACTAATGCTTTTGTTAAAATCAATGAATTGGAAAACAAATCAATCGATTTAAGCAACAAAGATCTTGAGGCAGCCCTCATATATCCAGCCCATATTCAAGTTCCAATCAAAATAGGAACTAAAACAACAATTATTTCGGCAACACCACAATACGCAACTCAACCTAAAAATGTTACTCATATTTTTGAAGAAGCAAGCTTCGGTGGCACTTTGTCCGCGCTCATATCCAATTTTTTATCGTTCAATAGCACCCGCTCAAAAATAACATTTCTGATCAAAAAACTTACCTGCCTAGATTATGAAAATTCTGGACTTAATGTAGGAAACGAGAAATCAATCTCACTTGAAAACATGATGATTCAAATCAAATGGGAAGGATATATGTCAGCTATTCAGATTATGCTTACACACAATCAACAGGATTATCAGGGCGCATTTGAAGTTCAAAGTTTTGAATCTGATGCTCGAAAGACTATCGCAGAACAATGCCAAGCATTCCACATGTCCCTTGCCACTCCAGAAGAAATGCCGGCATTAGCTGATAAATTTTTAGATGCTCACGACATTTCAGACATCAAAGAACCTATCACGCTCTCAATGATTGCCGATAAAATTGATGCTCAAGTCGATAAGTCATCAGCCACACAAAAACCCGGTCACCTCAAAAAGATACTCTTATTGCACGTCCTTAAAGCACTTGAAAATACCCCTGCTGCTGAGTTGGCGCGCCAAGGAAAAGCCAAATTAAAGTACGTAAATAATGAATATAAAAAGCTTGAAATGGCGGGACAGCTGGCGGAAGAAGAGCTTGATAGCATTAAAAAAAGAATTGGCATTATGAAAGCAAGAATTAAAGCAGCACAAAGTAAGTAATTGCTTAAAATCTCTTTTTACTTTTTTAACGTCTCAAAAAGACGCGCGTCAAAAAAGATCTCATTGCGCACAATCAACCCATCCTGAAATGTCATCAGCGCTGCCGTTTTAAGCATGCGAATGGGCCCGCGATATTCTGTGGGCATTTACCGGCAGAGATATGTATCGCATGCTCGTGATTGAAAGCGGTTGGACTTCTGATGATTATGGAAAATGGCTGGCAGAGCTGCTAGCACAAACATTGTTGAGATAAAGAAAAAGCCCCCGATTTCTCGAGGGCTCGTGTAAATATTATCAAGATTTAGCGAAGTCTGTCGACAACCTTGTCGCCAGGAGATTTAAAAGGAAATTTAAAGACTTTGACCGAACCAGCAAGTGCTGATGCCAAGAGTCTGAGCACGTCAAGCACGCCACCAATACGAGCTTGTACGATCACTGTTGGTCGTTGTAAATTTTTTTCTTGTGGATGAATGCGAATTAAATTTTTCTCCACTTCAAAAACTGCCAAGGGGAAAAGTTTTTTGCACATTACTTCCATTTGCTCAAGCGTTGGATAATCATTGGTGCCATTAAAACAAGCAGCATCGTCAATCAGAATAACGTGATCGGCGGCATTCTTGTGCTGAGCAATAGTTGCAAGCTCGGCAATAATTGGCGTATCAAGATCGCCCTTTGCGCTCAAACCATCGCAATGATGACCGTCAAGCCAAAACATGGCTGGGCCACGAAGCGAGGCCATTACTTCAACAAGTTTTTTGCCACTGTCGCCATGAATACAGGTAATGTGCGGTTGGTTAGCAAAAAGTTTCCTAGCACGCTCGTACAGTTTATCAGCAAGTTCGATGGTGATGATGTTGGTAAACATCTTTGAAACGACCTCAATCATTTTCCCTTTGTAGGTACCTGTTTCAATGAATGTGGTGATATGAGGAAAACGCTGAGCATATTCTTTTACGGCAATTTGTTTAAAAATGTGTGGCGGATATTTCCCAGCGTGCTTACTTATGTTTTCCCAACGATACAATCGTAAATATCCCGCCATTGGAATATCGATCGTTATCACGCGCGGTTGCAGGGGTTGCTGCTGCTGAATCGGCGCAGCTGTTGAGGCTGGTGATTTGTGCATTACTGTTTCCATCATAATCCTTTTTTTAATAGTTGAAATATCTATACTGGCCTCACCTCATCACGCTTTATATTGTCGAAAAGCCTATCCCTCTTTATCAAAAAAAGCAATCATAAAAAGCCATACCAAGTTCAGCATGCTTACATAACCACATCACTTAATAAGGGCCGACTCTCGAAAGGATAAAGTTCTTGGTGAAGGGGCTGCATTTCTTGATCAGCTAACATTTTTTTAAATCAAATTGCACTTAAAAATTCAACCAGAAATCAATGTGCAAATTTTTTTACAAAGTATTGCTATTGCTTTGTAAAAAAAATCTTTATAATACTTAACCATCCAAACTCATCCACGTAATGAATAGTTCTTCGGTCATTGATTAATCAGGTCTTTTTTTTGCCAATTTTCGAAAAGAGCGAAATATGTTGTACATAATTATTTTGGTTATTTTATCTTTAAATAGTGTATTAAAGGGCAATTTTATTGATGATAAAATCATGTTTATAGAATCGCCCAACACCATGGAGAATCTGTCATTATTTAGGTCGTCTCCCACCGATAAAGATTTGCAACAAACTCAACTATGGGAAATTAAAAGCGCCATCGCTGAAATTATTACGCAACACGCAGAGATTGCAAACCATGACACGTGTGATGCCATGATATTACATTGGCTGAGTGGGATATTAATACAGGCTGGCAAAACCGATGAAGCGATTGTCCTATGGCGCAGATTGGCGCACGATAAAGCGTCTACGGTACCCGCAAAATATAAAGCAGTATTTGAGCTACCTGATGCAAAAATTGCCGAGCTTTATTCTTTAGCCCAATCATATATGCAACAAGATGAATCGGTCATTATGCACAATTTACAGATACGAAGAGCCTCAAAGTGGGGGCAACAGGAAAATGATTTAGTACAATTTAACGGCATCCCAACCGAACGAACACTTGCTATTTTAAAAAAGACAGGCATTCAGATTGAGGTTCTTGATGAACATATGCCGCTTTTACAACAAATACTGAGTACACATTCGAACAAGCCGCTTCTGGATATACTAAAAAATAAACGAATTTTGACGGTGAATGATCTTATAAATTCTAAAGTAGCTTTTACAATTCATGATTTGTTTGATCATTTTTGGTTACTTAACATATTAGAACAAAACGGTTTTCTTGAAAGATATGCCGATTTTTTTAAAAATTTAGGCAACCCTCAACACAAAGATATTTTTTCCCGCGAAGGTGAGTCCATAGCATCAATTGGTTTTGAGTATCGACTCGCATTGGAATCGCACGACTACACGCCACTGTTTACCATCAATGATATAAAAAATGTCTTAACGCCTTCTCAAACAGAAAATCAAAAACGTGCCTATAATTTATTATTGACTGAGTTCACCGATCCAACACAAGAGCATATGTTGAGAACCGTTTATAGCGGTATGATGATTGAATTAATGGAGCAGCGACGAAAAAATGGCTTTATCAAAATTTATGAGAACGACATTTTAAAATCAATGGAATCTTCTAATCCAGAATATACCGCATTAATTGTTGAAACCTGTTCTTTATTGAGTAAGTCAAAAACGAACACACATACCGTATTATTAAATCTTACACTCCTCGCTGAAGAAATTCTTCGAAAAAAAGCCATCAATTCTTATGAGGAACCGCTAACAGTTACCATGGATACAATAGAAACATTTGATGCAACAAAGAGTTTTTTAGAACCAGAATTAATAACATGGTACAAAAACCATCTTGGCTTTGCAGCTACGCGAAAAATTTTATCAATAAATGATGAGACTGAAGAAAACACAAAAGAGACTATACAAAATATGAACATTGAATATGAAGCAAAATTTTTCATTGATGCAAACAACTTCAAGACGCAGCTTCGTGCTCTTGGAGCAACTAAAGTTTCTTCTGAAGTACTTATGCGTCGGGTCACCTTCAACCTTGGTGATAATAAATGGGCACGCGTGCGCGATGAAGGTAATCGTGTAACGATGACCATTAAAAGTTTGCTCAATGCAGATGCCATTGATGGTGTTTATGAAACAGAACTCGTTATCGATTCTTTTGATAAAGGCTGTGCGTTTTTACAAGTGCTCGGTTTGCAAAAAAAATCATACCAAGAAAATTATCGTGAACAATGGGAATTTGCATCGTGTGAGTTATCAATAGACCGATGGCCAGGGCTCCCGGTCTTTGTAGAAATCGAAGGTGCTGATGCGCACACGGTAAACGAGGTTGTCACAAAACTTGGCCTTGATCCTGCACAAGCAATGTTTGGGAGTATCGACCTGATTTATGAAAAAGTTTTGAATATTCCACACTATGTATTCAACAAATATCCACAGATCACGTTTGAGGAAATAGATAAGCTTGCAGCGCTTTATGGCGCTCCTCAGCCAAACGAATAGGCGCGAAAAGTCTATCTCTATGATAAGCATGTTCGTTCCTTACAATAAGCAACAAAAAGTGACACCGCCCGGCTTAAAAGCCGGGGCTTCTCAATGAACATTTGAAACTCACTGGTTCTGAATATATTTTCTGATAGCTTCTTCGCTGCACTGGCCAACTGTTTCGGCAAAATAGCCATCAGCCCAAAGCTATCTCCCCAGAGAAATTCTTCTAATTCTGTAAACTCTTCTCTAATTATCTTACTACTACCACCCTTGAACAATTGAACAACCATACTAACGCTTATGCTCGGCTTTATCTGAATCAGCATGTGAACATGATCTGACTGAATATTCAGTTCATGAATTTCCCATCGATTTACTTCTGCACACTGTCGAAACAACTCTTCAATACGATTCGCTATAGCTCCCTTCAATATCCTTTTTCTGTATTTTGGAATCCAAACTAAGTGGTACATTAATCTATGCCTTGTATGTGCTCCCGACCAATATTTCTTCATGGTCCCAGTATGCCACTTCAGTTGGCTCCTCGCAAAAATACTTCGCTTTTTGCTTCAGCGCCAAATGGACTCGCATTCATCCCCAGGCTTGAAAAGCCTTGGGGTATTCTGCTCATGGTAATAAACTTTTGGGAGAGATTGATGGCGCCAGCCAGTCGTCCTTCGATAAACTCAGGACATCCGGCGAAATCTGGAAGAGTATACAACAAAATGTGGGGTTGTTCATCTCACGTGATAAAAGGTCGTTAATGTCTTTTTATTCCCTGGATTATCTCTTCCAACATCTGTAAAAAACGAGCGCGATCCCGCGTGGAAAAAACGGCGTTGAAACTTGGAGCTACTCCTGTTTCACGCAAATGAGCACGTAAATCACGCATCGCTTTTGCTGAACCTATATTATCATCATTAAAAATTTTGCCCGTTGGGCTTATGGCATGTGCATCCATTTTTAGGCACCGATCCGCCAGTAATATATCGGTGGTGACCACAATATCGCCAGACTTGATCTGTTCGCAAATCCAATCATCTGCAGCGTCTGGGTTAGAATCAACCTGTATTTTATGCACATTTTTATCAACTACCATAGCGAGCCGACTATTGCTTACTAAGTAAACTTGCAAGTCATGCCGCAGGGCTACTCGAAAAATTTCTTTTTTTACAGGGCAAGCATCGGCATCTACGTAGATGGTTAACATTTACAACCTTTCTAACAGAGAAGATGATAAAAGCTTTTAAGAAACTTCTTGATCAAGAGGCGTTTTAAAAATTAACACTAATCGATCGATGCCATCTTTGTCCCAAGGGTAAAAATGTATAGTATGAGCTCGCGCAACGCGACCAGTAAATTCCTCTGCCGGTACTTGTAAAAGGGCATCAACAACAAGGTGCTTATAGCGGCAGTTATTTGAATTGGGCATAAATTGGTTTACCGTGGTAACGAACGTATCATTAAGTCTATCAGCTGGTCCTTGTGATAGAACTTCAATAATCTTTGCCTCATCAGTGTTACAACCGAATGAAAGTTTTTTTGCATAGTTAACAAAGATATCATTAAGTCTATTAACTGGCGTTTGTGATAGCGCTTTAATAATCTCTCTCTTATCGGAGTTATAGGGGGTAAGTTGGTTTACATAGTTAACGAACGTATCATTAAGTCTATCAACTGGTACTTGTGATAGTGCTTCAGCAGCAAAGGCCTTATAATTGCCATACTCGCCAGGGATAAGTTGGTTTACGTGGTTAACGAATGTATCGCTAAGTCTGTCGGCTGATACTTGTGATAGGGCTTCAATAACAAGCGCTTTATCATAGCCGTCCATACCGGCGGTAAGTTGGTTTACCGAGGTAACGAATGTATCGTTAAGTCTATCAGCCGGTGCCTGTGATAGCGCCTGAATAACCCTGCTCTTAAGCTTTGGGTCGTGCTCACGGAGCCCCAGCTTAACGTAGCGGGGAGCAACGTGGTTTACATAGTTAACGAATATATCATTAAGTCTATCAGCTGGTACTCGTGATAGTGCTTCAATAACCCGTTCAGCCCAATAGCCACTTGTGCACTAACAGGCGGCTACAAGTTGGTTTACCGAGTTAAAGAATGTATCATTAAGTCTATCAGGTACTGGTATTTGTGCTCTTCAGTACCTTTGTTTACCAAAGCAAAACATTCTCCTGTGATAGCCAATAACATCTCTCTCATACCGGCGGCAAGTTGGTTTACATAGTTAACGAATGTATCATTAAGTCTATCAGCTCAAAACCGGTACAGTTGTTATGTAGGGTATCTCTATCCGCTGGTACTTGATAGGCTCAATAACATTCCTTATCATAACCACTCATACCGGAGGTAAGTTGGTTTACATAGTTAACGAATGCATCATTGCCGGGAGTAGGTTTGCCCACTGCTGGGGAAATTTTTACTGCGGTAATAAGCAGCAAGGCTACTAAAGAACGATGTAAAAAATTAGCTAATCTTCTGTTCATAAAAATATTCCTAAAACTCCGTTATTTTATAAATCAATATCTTGCAAAACTGCTTTAAGCGCAAAAAAATAGACTTGGCCTGTTTCGTTGCCAATTAACATATGGTCTCTCTTCGCACTTTTGGCCGGCGAATTTTACAACAGGAATTGATGCTTAATTAGTTATATTTCTTATTTAATTTTTCAAGTAAGGCTATAGCTGTCTCACCTTTTTTGTTAGCATGGTGAGGGTCAATGCCCGGAGTATTTAAAAGTATGTCTATAATTTTCTGGCTATCTACACAAGCCTTATGCCCTCTCTTGTCACCAGCAACGTAAGAAGTCTGTACCTTTTGTATAGCTCTTATAAGAGCAGTATTGCCATCCTTATCAGCATAATTAATTGACTTTGTTCCAAACCCACAAAATGAGCCTGTCGTCACTTCAGGGCATTGTAAAAGTTCTTGCACCATAGGAGGTTATTCTGTTCTACAGCTCTCATAAGAACCGTTTTGCCACCTTTATCAGCATAGTTAATCGGTCTCTCCAAACCAAAAATGAGCCTGAAGTCGTTTCAAGGCATTTTAAAAATTCTAGCAACGTCCTAAGGCTACATCCTCTTTGAGCTATCGTAAGAGCCGTATCGCCCTCTTTGTTAACATAATTAACATGAGCGCCTGCTTTTAAAAGAAATAGTGCGCGCCGCTTCTTCCTTTTCTTATGGCTAACATTAATGGCGTATCTCCCCAAGGGTTGCCAGAGATATAGTTAACATCAGCCCCTCTTTTATAAGTTCTTCCACTATGTCTAAGCAGCCTTCTTCTACTGCTGCACACAGAGCTGAATTAATACTGGTAGAAAGTTTGTTTTTTACTTGCAAGAGCATCTTTGCCATCTCTAAGTGGCAATCTTTTATAGCAAACATGAGGGGCGTAGCTTCAACGTTCCAGTCACAATCGCCCGAAGTGTGTACGTAAGGAATTGGTGTATTAACATCAGCTCCTGCTTTCATGAGCTTTTGCATTTCTTCTAGATTATGTTTTTTTACGGCTGAAATAAAAGCCTTGTCTAATTCAGCGTTAGCAGTTTTTTTGTCATTGAGTTCTGCTGTACATTTTGATTCTGTAATGGTCGCTGAAAGAATAAGTGTCACACTTAATAAAAGCTTGGTTATGATATTCATTTAAAAATCCTTCTTTAAAAATTATAAATCACGATAGCTCATGATTATAACACATGGCAGGCAGCAGCTCAAATGGGGTATAGATCAGTTCAAAGCGCTCTATAAATGATACGTATTCAGACTGAATTTTATGGCAAATTTAACAGGCAAAGGCTGTGCCGACTGATTAACGATTAAGTTCATGTGATGCCTTCACCAATAAAATAAGAATAGGCCTTTTTATAACACTATAAAACTATAGCAAGGTCGCTTTTTAAATTCTGAATTTGCGAAGCAAGATCACGCCAAGTTTTTAAAAAATGATCTCTAGACTCTTGATCATGAGATTCACTAAGGTTTTTGATTGCCACCAAAGCACTTTCTTCAATAGCTTGAAACTTAGCTAACTGAGCATATTCCATATTTATTGTTAAGTTCTTAAAAATATTTTTGATCGACGTACAACAACCCGCATCCTTTTGACTGGCGCGCTTAATATCACAAATACTGCCAATGATCCAAATACCGCTAGCTTCAGAAAAGGCATGCTCCAAGGCGGCAAACGACTTCATATCTTTCAACGTAGTTAATGATCCCACATTTTGATCGTTATTATTACCGATATTGATATCTCCAATAATTGTTCCATGATTTTTGATATTCATCTCAAAACGCTGAGACTTAGTAGCGTTCCTATTGTTAAACAAATCAATAAACCACCAAAGCCACTCTAAAATAGTACTGATTTTTTTCTTCATGTCTTTTTCTTTGCGACGCACAGCTCTAGTTCCAACTTCAACAAATTCGCAACCATCCATTTGATCTTTATCAATCAAATTGTTTAGGTATTTCCGTGCTCTTTTCGCCGGAACTCCCATTTCACGACAATACTCTGCCAAAGAATCAAAGGTACTCTTACCTAAATACTCGATTGTTGCAGGATTAGTCAGCTCAATTTTTGGAATACCTTGTCTCTGCATCAATGATTCATTATGTTTTTGTTTTATTATTGGCTTCCCGGAAGCATCAAGATAAGCAAAACGTAATCGCTCCTTCTTGCCAGTTATCGGATTTTCCCATCGCGCTGACTTTAATACCCCTCGAGCACATAATCCAATTTGACCTGGCTCAATCGAATATTTTTTACCAGCCTCTGTGCAATTGTCAAAAATTTCTTTATCATCCAAACATTGTATTTTTCTGATAATTTTTGAAGATTTTTCATTATGCCGCTTTGTTAGGCTAGGCTCATTTTTTTCATTGTCGTAATAAGCAACCCGGTAAGTTTCTACGTGCGATCGCTTCCCATCACATACTGCCTTAACATGAGTCTTATTTTTGATATTTAATTCTTCGCATAGATCACGCATACTTTTAAAATATCCAACTTGTTTTTCTTTAAGAGCTTCTGCGTAGAAAAAATCAACAGGCCAAACAACGTATTTACGATGATTTCTACTGTTGATTTTTTCTAAAGCTTTGTCATGAACCGAGATTCTTGCCTCGGTGCCGTCTTCGTTTAAATAGCAAAAAACGTACTTCTTCTTTATTATGCCATGGGTTCCAATAGCCCCAGCTTGAATAATACCAACTGATACATCATATTCATTAGCAGCTTCTGTTGCATTATTAAAAACGCGACTACTAACTAGTTCTTTGATTTTTCGCGCCCTTTTACCAACATAAAGATCTAATTGATGTCCTTCTTTTAGTTTTGAATCACCATATCTAAATCGATATACGCATAACGAGTCCCATCATTGAGCATTCTTCCCGTTTCGCAAGATCTTTTTATTAATAACTTTGAATTTTTATCAATTTTTTCTGCTTCAGCAATACTTTGATATTCCTGCCCCGTTTTAAGATTTTTTACGGGTTTAAGTTTTCCTGAAATCATTGCAAATCTTTTGCCCCGTTCGCTAGGAGCATAATTTTTTTGTCTACAAGCCTTCGATATGCCATAATATGGTTCATCATTTTTGTCAGGCTGATTTATGTTTTTACCAGGCGTATCATTTAAAACAATGAAATTAGGATTATTTTTTTCATAAATGCGATACTTCATAATCATTTGATTTTCTTGTTCTGTTGCATCAGCAGCCTCACAGACAAACAACTCTTGCCACTCCCAACAATCAAGAGGAATTTTTCTCATCGCCTGAGGAAAAGAACGGGGACTATTACGCAGTGCCTTGTCCTCATGCTCTTGTCTTCTTTCGTCCAATGTTCTCTCGGTTTTCCCCACGTAAATGTAGATACAACCTTGGTTTATGGCCCTTGCTTGATAAATAATAACCTTAGTCATAACGTTTCTCTGGCAACATTTTAAGCGTAAAATAAATCGTATCAACGAGTAACACATTAACATACATACAAACCAATGTCAACATTTACAAGATTGATCAATAGATAAAAAATACAAACAAAACCAATTTAAACATTGTAAAATCTATCAAAACAAATTAAGATCTTGCTTGAAAAGTGGAAATTTACAACCAAACAAACGTGTCAAATTATTCAAATTAGAAAGATTTAAAGATGACTTACAACCTCGAGATATCGCCGGAAGATGGCCCTGAAACAATATCCCAAAAGTCAGAGCCATAAAACAAGAAGAACCAGGGCTCTTCATAATGCAGCGTATGATAGTCGGGCCATTATTTGACCACGTGGAGGAGTTTGACATTGAAAAAGATTTAAAAAATCCATTCTTGTGGGAAAAATTTGAACTGGAAAAAAGTAAATTTAATTCGATAGAATTGTGGCTGTATTTTGACCACTCTGGCAAACCTAGCCGCAAAGTAGTTATAGCTGACGCAAAAACAGTAGCGCACTTTAAAATGGCACACGTTATCAAGCAGGAAGAAATAGCCAACCAGGCTTGTTGATAGCCGCTAAAAGCGATATACGTTTTTACCAAAAACACTTACTGACAAAAGCTCTGTCAGAAGATGTTTTTAAATCGACCTCAAAAATTGAAGTAAAAAGGGTAAAAAAACTTTGACTTGCTCACGTTTTTACTTTAATCTCTGTTCATCTGTTTTTTACAACTCCTCCTACGCTCTGATAGCTTCGGAGGACAACAGTGCCGGGCGAATAGCTCAGTTGGTTAGAGCATCTGCCTTACAAGCAGGGGGTCGCAGGTTCGAATCCCGCTTCGCCCACCAGTCATTTCTGAAGGAAATGCCTGGCCCATCCATTGAAATTCGCTCCCCGATAGCTCAGTTGGTAGAGCACACGACTGTTAATCGTTAGGTCGTAGGTTCGAGTCCTACTCGGGGAGCCACTTTTCAAATTCGCTCTGGTAGGCTTAGACTTGCTGGGGCTATTTTTTTATCAAAATCATTCGTTATAAATTCATACAATAAAAAAAATTGAGCCTTGTCTCACGTTTTGCAATAAAACAAATGAAACAAAAGGCTCAATTTTTATTTTAAAAAAACTAATGTTTAAAATTCAAAACAAAATCAACGAGAAGCCTGATCCCAGCACCGGCCGACGTTTTGCCCAGGTAGCTAATATTGCCCGGCACGCCATCAGCGGTCCCCGCAATATCAATATGCGCCCAGCGCGCTTTATCAACAAACTCGCTTAAAAAGCAGCCGGCCGTGATAGTGCCCGCTTTGTAGCTACGGCAACCAACGTTGGCCAAATCGGCAACAAGCGAATTGTTGGCGGCTTTAAAATCGTCATCAAGTGGCAACGGCCAAATGCGATCGCCAGTCTTTTTACCAATCTCTGGCAACACTTTCATCAGCTCTTCGTCCTGCGTCATCAGGCCTGAATAAAAGTAACCAAGCGCATACAAACAAGCGCCGGTCAACGTGGCAATATCAATCATGATATCAGGCTTGTGGAACTTTTCGGCATAGCACATGGCGTCTGAAAGAATCAAACGACCTTCAGCATCGGTGCTCTTAATTTCAATCGATTTGCCGTTCATGGCAGTCACAATATCGTCTTGGCGAGCAGCTTTGCCGCTTGGCATATTTTCAACCAGCGGCGTAATGCCAACCACATTAATATCGGGATTAAGCTGCGCAAAAATTTTCATGGACGCGATAACTGCAGCCGCACCGGACATATCGTACTTCATGCCGGTCATAAAATCTGATTGCTTCAAACTAATACCGCCGGTATCAAACATCACGCCCTTGCCCAGCAACGCAATCGTTTGTGCATCTTTTGACGCCGCTTTGTGTTCAAGAATAACAAATTTACCTGGTTGATCTGAACCGGCATCAACCGCCAAGAAGGCGCCCATACCAAGCTTTTCAGCTTCATCACGGCCAAAGATAGTGCATTTTAATTTGTACTGCTTGGCGATTTTTTCCGCTTCGTCTGCCAAAGCGGTTGGCGTCATAATATTGGCTGGCAAATCTGCCCAGTGGCGCGCTTGGTTGATCGCTTCGCCCATAATCATGCCGTGGTTTGCACTTGCAGCCAATGCTTTTTCTTCGCTGGCATCAACAACAAAACTGACGTCGCATTGCCAATCTTTTTTTGGCTCTTTGGTTTTGTAAACATTAAATTCGTAGTTGGCCATGTGCATGGTCACGATCAGTTGCTTGAGTAATTCAGCACGGCTGATGTTGTACGGTTTTTCTTCAGGCAAGCCAATTGCAGCAGAACGCAGACCATGTTTTTTGAGCAATAAGGTAACGTTGCCAATGGCGCGACGTAACTTTTCTAATTCAACATCCCAGCTCTTGGTGTGCTTGCCAAGACCGACAAATATAAATTCTACGAGGCGGTCATTTTGCATAGCGGTCAAAATGTATGATTGGCCTTGTTTGCCTTCAAAATTATGCTTTTTAAGAACGGCTTTGACCTGCGGATAGTACTCTTGAATTTTGGTAAAATTCGCATTGTCAGATTCACTATCTAACGATTCATTAACGAAAAAAATATAACTTTCTGCGACAATGTCCCATAAGTTTTGAGACGTTGGCTTGATCGTAATCATAATAATTCCTTTATGGTTGTTGACGAAATTTACTTATGCCTTCTTGAAGCGCTTGCAGCGACAGCAGGGCGCATTTAATACGCACCGGCCCCAGCTCAATGCCAATTAAATCAAGAATATCCTGATCGGTTAACGCAAGAATGTGTTCAGTTTTTTTTCCCAAAACCTGCTCGGTCAGCATGGAGGCTGTTGCCTGACTAATCACGCACCCGGTTCCTTGAAAAGCAACCTTAGTCAAGATATTGTCAACAATAATGCCTTCAATGTGCATCACATCCCCACAGGAAGGATTCTTTTTGTCTGATGAAAAATTTGGGTTATCCAGCGGCGTATTGTTGCGCGGATATTTAAAATGATCGAGTAATTCTTCTTGATACATATTCATAGCGTTTATCGTTGTAGTGATCTAAAAAATTGTATACCGTCGGCCACCTGTTTAAGACACCGCTCAACATCTTCGGCCGTGTTGTACATACCAAAGCTCACGCGCAGTAACGCTGCCACGCCCAACAAATCTGCCAACGGTTGGGCACAATGATGCCCGGCTCGCAATGCAATATTTTTGCTGGCAAGATACGTTGCCAAATCGTGCGGATGAATACCATCAACCCAAAAGCTTACTAGTGGCCATGCGTTGCCAATGCCTGCGTGTTGCCGGCAATGTGCACGCCCTCAAGCGCTTGCAAGCCCGTTACCAGCTGTTGCGTAAGCGCTGCTTCGTGCCTTGCCAGTTGCTCAAAGTTTACGTTCGTATTTAAAAAGTCGATGGTTGCGCCCAGCCCAATAACTTCAACAATGGCCGGCGTTCCTGCTTCAAATTTTTGTGGCACTTGGGCCCAGACCGCGTTATCGAAAGAAACTGAGTACACCATCGAGCCACCCACTTGGTACGGCTCTACTTCGTCATGCAATTCTTTTTTGATATACAAAACACCAACACCGGTCGGCCCCGCCATCTTGTGGCCGGAAAAAGCAACAAAATCAACATTCATTTTTTGTACGTCAATTTTGTGGTGAATCATGGCCTGGGTCGTGTCCAGCATGACGCGCGCACCAACCGCGTGGGCTTGTGCCATAATGTCTTCCAGCATGCCGGCAGGCCATACCGGCCCGAGCACGTTGGAATCGTACGTTAACGATACTAATTTAGTTTTTGGCGTAATCAAATCAGCTGAAAATTCTAACAAAAAAGTTTCTACATCGAGCGGCACAAAACGCAGCTTGGCGCCCGTCTTTTGTGCAACGCGTTGCCACGGCAACAAATTGGCGTGATGCTCAACCTGCGACAATAAAATTTCATCGCCCGCGTTCACATGCTGCGCTGCCCAGCTGTGCGCAACCATGTTAAAACCTTCAGTAGCGCCTTTGGTAAAGATAATTTCTGACTCGTGAGCGGCATTAATAAACGTTGCCATTTGGCCACGAACAGCCTCGTACTGCTCAGTTGCCTGCTCGCCAAGCTCGTACAAACCACGATGCACACTGGCATACGACGTTTCATAAAACGTGCTCATGGCAGAAATCACCACCTGCGGCTTTTGATAAGTAGCGGCATTGTCCAGGTACACCACGTCGTGGTGGTGGGCAAAAAGAGGAAACTGTTTTTTTAGCAACTGGGCATTCATTAATAAACTCACGTACTGATGGGGTAAAAAGTGCTTTTATTGATTAGTTTAAAACGATTTGTGTACGATGTCTAAAAAAGTAGCATTTTAAAAAAAACTGCTCATTTTTTTAAATTTTACTCCCATAAACTGACTCACAAAAACGGAGAAACGTATGAAACATGTATGGTTACTCGCCTTACTCCCTCTCCATTTCTTACGCGCTGCAGCACCAGAAGCTTGTGAAACAGTCCAATCCATTGCCGAAAAGCAGCTAGCTTTATTCAAGGATGTTCTGATTGCTGGCGGAGCTGGAGCCGTTGGCGTTGGCGCTGAACTCCGCTGGATGCACCTGCAAAACAGACATTTATGTGGCCTCCCATTTTCTAACAGCCCACACTTCTGGTACCGCGGGTACGTCCTCAACGCAGTGGCACGCTTCCCGACCATGAGCATTCAGTTTGTAGCATACGATGCCTTCACACGCTACTTGCTCAATCTGACACGCCATGAAGGAAAACCGCTTTCAGACCAGGACCGCATTATCGCTGCAAGTACTGCAGGCGCTTTGTCTGCCAGCGTTGCAACACCAAACGAAATGCTTTTTATGTACCGCCACAATCAAGAATTACAAAAAACTATGCTCGAAAAAACAACGAGCTTTTATACAATCGTTAAACATTTAGTTAATCATCACGGCATACAAAGTTTATGGCGCGGCTTGGGACCAGCCGTTATCAGAAATTCTATTATCACGACCGCCTGGGTACCGGAGTGGGGCGGACACATCAGTAATGCTTTTGATCTGCATGACTCTGATTATGAATGGACCGCCAACATTGCCGGCGGGGCAACTGCCGCTCTATGCGCAGCCCTTTTGACAACTCCTCCAAATACTGCCAAAGTTCTGATGCAGGGAGATATTGACGGAAAAATTTATCCAACGATGTTTTCTGTTTTTAAATCTTTGTACAACGAAAGCGGCTTTAAAACACTTATCGGCAGAGGTTTGGGCTTTCGGACCGGCCAAGTTGTTTCTGGTGTAGTTTTTGTTAGATTATACTTTGAAGCGCTTAAAGAATTAGGCATATACGCCGAAGAAGGAAAAGAATGAAAATAGTTAATGCACTCATGTTACTTTTGTTTTTGAGCTTAAACTCATCACTTTTTGCAGCAGCCTCAAAGCAAGGTCACTACGGAAATATAATCATTTCAGAAGTTACTTCTGTGGAAAAGGGTGAAGCGTTCGATATTTTCATCAACGGATGGCCAGAAATTTGGCAAAAAACAACAGTCTTAATGGCGGGCATCGATTGCCCTAATATGAACAGCAGACACGATATTGTTAAACAAAAAGCACAAGAAGCACGCGCATTTACCGAAAAAGCTTTGAAGAATGCAAAAGTAATCGAATTGCGCGAAATGAGACGCGCCGGCAGTCCTGGCACTATTACCGGAGAAGTGTACGTTGATGAACAAAATTTGGCAGATCTTCTTTTAAGCGCTAATCTTGCTGTTCCTTACGACAGCAGAGGCCCAGCAGCAGACTGGTTCAGGCTCTTGGCAACTGATGAAGAAATCGAAGAATACGCCCAACAAACCTACGGCAACTACCCAGGTTGTTAGAAACATTAATCATTGGTTATAAAAAATTAACTATTAAATCTTTGAGAACAACATTTAACTTCAGTAGGAAAACATGAAAAAATTTATTAAAACAGCTGCCATGATGGTTAATTTATTATATAATGCACAACTTACACCAACAAACCAACCACAACCGACCTTTTCGTATGCTCATCACAACGAAATAGCGTTTGGCAAAGAGCAAGCTCAAGAACTTCCCCATGCTTTTAATGCCTTTGCCAACTACCGCAATAATTACTTAAACAAATCATTGTATTTTGACACCTCATTTATTTCTCAACCTAAAAAAGTACGCGCGCACCACCGCAAAAAAAAGCCAGATCAAAAAAGTGTTGGCAAAACCATGACCCTGATAACGCCCGACCACATACCACTCGGCTGCACCTACTTCGATCGCGGTAGCGATACGCTCATGATTATTGGCGAAGGTTTTACCAACCCGCGCGAGTACATGACACCATTTGTTGATATGTTTGATTGTGATGTTGTGCTGTTTGATTTTCGCGGTCAAGGCATTAAAGATTTTAGCTTATTTAAAATCGGCACCTGGAGCCTGAATTTAGCTGAAAATACCTTTGGTATGGATTCCTCATTGGCCTCACTTGGCCAAGAAGAAGACATTGACGTGGTAACGGTTGTTAATCATTTTAAAGCGCAAAAACATTACACAAAAGTTTGCGGGCTTGGCATTTGCTACGGCGCCTTTATTTTCTTAAAAACAGCCGCAATGTACCCAGGCATTTTTGATCGCATCATTCTTGATGGCTGCTGGCTATCATTGCCGTTGATCGTTGAAAAACTTAAGCACGATCCAAAAATGATCTGTTCCCCACAAAATGGTGGCTGGGCAAACCAATGGCCCTGGAAAAAGAAATGGGCCAGTAACTCGTTGCAATGGTTAACCGAAAATATTTGGGGCTTACAATTGAGCGATATTTCTATCGAGCCTTACCTACCAATGGTTAAAGATACCTCGCTGCTTTTTATTTATGGCAAAGACGATTTGATGATTACACGAAACGAATGGGAAACTATTTGGCACAGCCTTAATCTTGAAACTAAAGCAGCTTTGATCACCTCAAATCCGCACGTACGCAATCATTTCAAACAAAAAGAATTATATAAAATGATGAGCGATTTATTTGTTGATCTTGAATTTGATGACTTCAAAGAACATGTGCTCAAAACCGACAAGATATTGTCGTACCATACCGATCAACTGACGCAATGTTTTTCCATGGCAGGAAATGTTGACAAACATAGCAACTGATTTAAGCTGCAATACCAAAGAAAGTATCGGTTTAAAACTGCCTTAAGGGACATCATGTTCAAAAAAATTTTCGGTATATTTTTTGTAGTTCTTGTATTGGCAACACCAACGACCAATACCTTTGCCGCTGCAGAATCAAAATCGTTTAAAGAAACGATCAGCGAAAAAATCAAGGATCCCAAAAAATTTGTTGCTGAATATGCCGTACTTTTTGGCTTGTTGCGCACGGTCGCGCACATTCCGTACATTGTCTGTATGGACCATGAAGATACCAATATCATCGGCCTAACAACTGGCATTGCTAATCTTGCAACCGATGCAAAAATTGGGTGCGAGCTACTAACAACACGTGAAACAAATCTGTTAAAAGATTTGGTTTACCCAAACCGCATCCCAAAAGTCAGCGCGTACACATTGGCTGTTTTGTACGATGTTATTCGGATTGTTGATGCGGAAAATGTCGCCTTCAAAAATAAGTATGGCAACGCCAAAAAGAAACTCCGCATGTTTAAAATCGCACAAGCTCTTCAAGTTGCTATCGAAGGAACTTTGCGTGTTTTATCGTATGTAAGCTCTGTACAAACGCCAAGCAACCAGAACATGGCATTTTGGCTGTTAGAACTAGCTGATTTTATTGAAATCTGGCGCTTGTTGTCCCGCTACAAAACATTCTTTGATATTTCTGGCGTTCAGGCCAACATCAATTTCTTTGCTCACAAACCGGTCGAAGAAGACGAAGAGTATGACGAAGAAGTAGCTACAAAAGACACCAGCGCCGACCAAACAACAACCAAATCGATTGATGAGTTATCAGACGATTCTTACGAAGAATGCTGTATTAATGTGAAAGAAATTTTAGCGTCAGCTCAAGAACTGGAAAAAGAGCTTGAGCACGAAATTTTCAATAGCTACCAGCACGAAGAAGAACCCGAAGAAGCCAACGAACTCGCTCACAAAATTTAGTGGTGCCTCATGCGCACTCCAATCAAAAAAATCCTTATCGCCAACCGTTCTGAAATTGCCTTGCGCATTCAGGCAACCTGCCGCGCACTCGGCATAGCAACGGTTGCCGTTTACGCACCAGAAGATATTTTATTGCGCTTTGTTCGCAACGCAGATCAGGCATTTCCATTGCCTGGCAATGGGCGGGCAGCCTACATGAACCAAGAAGCATTAATCTCCATCGCGCATCGCGCAGAAGCTGACGCGATACATCCCGGCTACGGATTTTTAGCAGAAAATGCTTCCTTTGCCCACCGCGTAAAAGAAAACGGCCTGACATGGGTTGGCCCGCATCACGACCTGATTGCATTGATGGGCGACAAAATTAACGCACGCAACACCATGCAGCAGGCAGGCATCCCAATTGTGCCAGGTTTTTTTGCCGACCTTGACGCGCCACACGCGCGCACTCAAGCACATCAAAATGCAGCATCACTTGGCTACCCGCTCATGATAAAAGATCCGTTGGGCGGCGGCGGCAAGGGCATGGTCCGCGTGACACATGAAGCAGCCTTTGAACAAGCCTGGGAAATGGCGGCTCGCCAAGCAAAAAATTTAACGAGCTCACCAAAACTGTTAATTGAGCGCTGCCTTGAAAACACGCGGCATCTTGAAGTTCAAGTTGCTGGCGATGGTACCAACGCAATCCATCTTTTTGAACGTGAATGTTCTATCCAACGCCGCAACCAAAAAATTATTGAAGAATCACCCTGCTTATTTGTCAGCCAATCCACGCGCACCAAGCTTCACAACTTGGGAGTTAAAGCGGCACAAACACTTGGCTACAACAGCGTTGGCACTGTTGAATTTTTAGTAACTGCCGACGAACAATGTTATTTTTTAGAAATGAATACGCGCTTACAAGTTGAACATTCGGTTACCGAACTTACCACTGGCATCGACTTGGTAGCACTCCAACTTGAGTTGGCACAAGGCAGAGCGCTACCGTACCAACAAATCGATATTACGCAGCGCGGCCACGCACTTGAATGCCGCCTGTACGCAGAAAACCCTGATGAAAATTTTATGCCCTCAACCGGCACCATTCATTATTTTCAGCCACCAAGCGTACCGTTTATGCGGCACGATCACGATCTTTTTGAGGGCGTTGAGATTACCGCATACTTTGATCCCATGATTGCAAAAATTACCACCTACGGCGCAAACCGCGTTCAGGCAACACAATTTATGGCCGAAGCATTGCGGCACTACGGCATTGAAGGCATCATCACCAACCGTACTTTTTTACGCAACGCTATATCTTCATCTCTTTTTAGCAGCGGCATGTTTAATACCGCTACCCAATTTGTTGCACAGACCGCACCACCAACCCCACATCACGAAGAACAAGAAAATAATGCTATCATTGCCGCCGTCATGCAATTACTCAGCGCAGAACAACCTTCCGCCAAACCTCTTATGACAACAGCACCAAACCACTGGCATCACCAAAACTGGAGACGGCAACGATGGCACTAAAAACACTGTTGGTTGAACAAAAAATTTACGCAATCGAGATCAACAAAACAGCTCCAATGCAATTTGACGGCATCATTTCGTGGAACAATGGACAGCGGATTTTTACGATCAAAATCGTAACGTACAACCACCTCAAGAAACAACTAGTGGGCACGCTTGATGGACAGTTTTTTGCAAGTATTGTGGTTGAAGCAGTGGCAGAACAATGCACGCTTTTGAGTGAGCAAACACTTCACTCTTTTCTTGTGAAGGCGGTACAAACACATGACAAAGCAATCATCGAATCAAAAAAAATTTTTACCCCGCGCCTTGTCAGCCCGTTGGCGGGCCGTGTAATAAAAATTTTGGTACAAGATGGGCACGTGGTACAAGCACGTCAACCGTTGATTATTATTGAATCTATGAAAATGGAAAATGAAATTTGCGCACCACAAGCGGCCATCATTTCTTCGCTGACGGTTACCGAGGGCAACATCGTTACCTCAAACCAACAGCTCATGACCTTCGATGCAATTTAAAAATCAACGCAAATTGCACTTGTTACACAAAACTCTTTTCATACAATAATGCGTTATGTTAAATTTAACCTAATGATCTTAAAATAATAAAAAAAGAAAGGGGGGTGTTATGCAGCACCAAAAAACCAGTATGAAACGAAGACAGTTTCGGATCGGTGATCTTGCCCGAGAACTCAGCGTCAAAAAATATGTTATTCGTTTTTGGGAAAAAGAGTTTGAACTCAAATCTGATCGCTCTGATGGCGGCCAACGCTTTTATACCGAAGAAGATTTAAACATTTTTCAACACATTAAAAATCTTTTGTATCATGAAGGCTTTACTATCGCTGGCGCAAAAAAACAATTGGATTCTGAGTACAAACCAGCACTCATTTCTGAACCAAAAGCTGAGCAAAAATGTGAACCAAAATGCGAGTCAAAAGTTGAGCTACAAGCTGATGAAGTTATGGCCGCACATCGCGAAGAAGAGCCTGCTGAAGAAAAATCGATTGTAGCAGCAACCGTTGACGAGGTACAAATACCAAGTGCCCAGCAAGCGCTCTTTTTAAATGCCCTGCAGGAATTTAAACAAGAATTGTTGGCTTTTAAAAGAAATTTGGAAGAATAAGACTACCTTTTGATCTTTTGAGCCATAACGCTAAACTAAGCTCATAACGTATTATTCTTAGTTTTTTTAATGTAATGGCTGGTCATGCACAACGAAACAATTCATGGTTTTCTCGTTCTCAACAAACCAAAAGGCGCTATATCGTTTGATTGCATTCGTGCACTCAAGAAATTCTTTCCTAAAAAAACAAAAATCGGCCATACCGGCACGTTGGACGACGGCGCCCAAGGATTGCTGATCATTTGCATTGGCAAAGAAGCTACACGATGTTCTGGCACAATTATGAACGTAAGAAAAGAATATGTGGTGACGGCCAAACTTGGCGAACTTACCGACTCGTTAGATTACATGGGCAAGGTTCTTGAAACACATGATGCCTCGCACATAACTCGCCGCGACCTTGAAGGCGCCCTTGCCCAGCTTGGCAGCAGCTACTTGCAAACCCCGCCAATCTATTCAGCCCTCAAGCATGAAGGCAAGCCGCTCTATAAACTTGCACGCCACGAATTGTTGGACCAAGAAACGCTCGAAGATATTATCCAAACCAAAAAGCGCGTTGTGCAGTTGTACGAAACGCAACTATTGGATTACAATAATCCCTACTTTTCTCTGCGGGCCTGTGTTTCCAAGGGAACGTATGTACGCTCATTGGCGCACGATCTCGCCAGCAGCCTTGGCGTGCCCGCAACGACGTATGAATTAATTCGTACCGCTATTGGTAGTATTACGCTTGACGATGCGGTTGAGCTTGATGCATTACAATCGTATGAAGATGTTGTTAACCATCTGTTAACGGTTGAAGAAATGAGCAGTCGTCTGGGTTCAGAAGAATACTAAATATAGACCTAACAGAAAAAAGGTAGGATATTTTCATACTGCGCCCGTTGTTGATCGTCGTCTTCATAAGCAACAATAACATCATAGATATCTTTATACTTAAAATCTTTGGCAATATTTTTAGGTGTGCGATCAGTTGTATTTTTAATTGAATAATTAGCACCACGCTCAAGAAATAAATATACGCAATCAATATGCCCATAAAGTGTGGCCAGATGTAACGGTGTATTCTCATACCTGTTTTTACTATCAATGTTTGCCCCTTTTTCAAGCAGTATTCGCGCACATTCTGCATGGCCTTCCCGAGCAGCCCAATGAAGCGGGGTGTAACCATCCCCATCGCAAACATCAACCTCAAAGCCAAGACTAATAAGCTCTGCCACCATCTCATCATGCCCATTCATGGCAGCAAGATGAAGAGGTGTTCTTTTAAAAGAGTCTCTAAACATTAATTTTGTAGGATTAAAAACACGCCACAGATCTTGATAACGACCTTCTGCTGCCACGATAAAAAGATTATCCCCACCAAACATAGGACACGCAACAGAAACGGGCAACATCATAAGCACAAGAATGACCACTTTTTTCACGAATAACTCCTATTTTTGTTTAAATTTCACGGCTTGGAGCCAGTCATAACAAGCTACACAACAAACTCTTGTGATGAGTCATTCTGTTCAATAATAGAAAAAAACCGTTATGATCGATCACAGAATTAATCGATGAGAACAGTAAAATAAAAATGAATGGGTAAAAGAATGAAACGTAAGAATCATCAGTGAAAAATCTGAAAGAAATTGGTTGCGGGGGCTGGATTTGAACCAGCGACCTTTGGGTTATGAGCCCAACGAGCTACCAGGCTGCTCTACCCCGCGACGATTAACAGATTTTCAAAAGATCAACATTTCAAGCTCAGTATAAGGTTCATCTACTAATTGTCAACGAATATTAATTTTTTGTTTGTCCATACAAAGCGCCCAGCAAAACAGCCATATCGGTAGGCACTGGCTGTTGAAACTTATATTCGATTCCTTTGTAAGAAAAAGCGATCCGCCAGGCATGCAGCGCATGGCGCTTGATCAACTTGCTGGTCAGGCCATACGTAGCGTCGCCCAGCAGGCCATGGCCAATGGCGGCCAAGTGAACACGAATCTGATGCGTGCGACCGGTTACGGGTGAGGCGGCAACCAAACTTGAATCTTTATAATACGCCAAAACCTCATAATGCGTCAGCGCATCACGACTGGCAATCCCTTGGTGGGACATTTTATGCCGATGAACCGGGTGCCGGCCAATATCAAAATCGATAGAACCGGTCCTGGCGGGATGCTTGTTGACCACGGCCAGATAGGTTTTTTTCACCAGGCGGTCTTTAAAAAGCTTAGAAAGGGCGATTTGAGCCTTGTGGTTGCGCGCAATTAAAATCAGGCCAGAAGTATCTTTATCCAAGCGATGAATGATACCTGGACGTTCTGTGTCGTCAAATTCGTGAAATTCTTTAAAGCGGTACAACAGCCCCCGCACCAACGACGGCTCATCGGGGCTGGTCAGCGCATTGTGCACCACCAGGCCGGCCGGCTTGTTGATGACCAAAAAGTCTTCGTGCATGGCCACAATTTCAAAGGGAACATCAAGTGGCGACAGATTAAATTCATGCGCCGGCGCGAAATAAATGCTAATAAGATCGCCATTTTTGAGTTTATAGCTACTCTTGGAAGCGGGAGCATTGTTAATAAGAATATGCCCATCATCGATGAGCTTTTGAAAATACGAACGCGAATACTCTGGATACGTGCTAATCAAGAACTTATCCAAGCGTTCTGACGCCTGATGGTGAAAAATGATGATGGTAGAATCTGACATAACAAAAAGTCCCTTTTTAATAAGATATATGATTAAAAGTTTAACAAAAACAAAGCAATATACAAAAAGCGTTTTTTTAACTGGATAATTTGTGTTAAAATAAACTCTAATAGGAATTGGGGTTCATTTTCTTGAGGGTAACAATATGCTTGAGGTCCGTAAAATTCTCTTCCAAATCGAGAACAACATAGACGTAGTTTTGTCCGAAGAAACACCTCTAGGCAGTGATTTGTATAGAATCTTGACCGAACAACATCCCGCGGATATCGCTATGTTGATAGCCAGGCTTGGGAGCGATTACCAAGTTCCTTTGCTTATCAAGCTGCCACAACAGCTTGCTATTAACGTTTTTCGTAAATTGTCCGAAAACATTCAAGCGGAGCTCTTGGTGCAATTCGACACGGACTTTGCCACCACCATTCTTAACGGGATGCATGTTGACGAGCTGACGGATATTTTCGACAACCTTTCCGATGCCGACCTGGAAAAATACCTTAAACTTCTCCAAAAGAAGCAGCGCAACCAAATTATCTCCATGCTGCACTTCGGTCACGATTCGGCCGGCGGACGCATGAACAGTGACGTTGTCACGCTACAAAAAGATTTTACGGTCAAAAAAAGTATTGAGCTACTTCAGCGACTCAGCCCTGAAAAAGAGCTGTTACGGCGGATTTATGTCACCAACCGCGACAACGTATTGGTGGGACACATCACGCTCGACACGCTCGTTTTTAATAAACCCGAGGTCCTGCTCTCAAAAGTTCTTGAAAAAAATGAGATTCACATTTACGCCGACGAAGACCAAGAAGACGTTGCTCGCCAAATTTTACACTACGACATTTCAACAGCCCCCGTTGTTGACCGCCAAAATCACTTTCTTGGCGTAATCACCAGCAAAGACGTTATCGCGATTATTAAAGAAGAAGAAAGCGAAGACGCGTACAAGCGATTCGGGTTGTCTACGGTTGAGTATAGCTACTTTGCCACTCCCGCTTGGAAGCTTATTACGCAACGCGGCATCTGGCTGGTTGGCCTTTTGTTGTTGCAAAGCGTTTCAAGCTTGGTCTTAGGGCATTATGACGAAATGATTAAACAGTACGCCGTGCTGACTGTCTTTCTGGGCATGCTTATTGGGACCGGCGGTAATGCCGGCAATCAATCTGCCACGTTGGTCATTCGTGGCTTAACAACCAAAGAAATTTCACGACGCAACGTGTTTCAAGTACTCTTGCGTGAGTTTTGGATCTCAATCGTTATCGCTTCCATACTTTTTTGCGTAGGCTTTTCCCGCATCTATTTTTCTCATTATTATGAATTTTCTGCAGCACTGGCTGTCAACGCATCACTCTTTTGTATCGTCATTTTATCAATGCTGACCGGCTCAATCATCCCGATCCTGTTGGAATTTTTTAATGTTGATCCTGCTCATTCGGCCGCACCCTTTTTAACAACGCTTATGGATATTTTGGGTGTTGTTATTTACTGCGCCATCTTTGGCTACATTATGAGCTGAGCTCAACAACCCTCATCAAAGAGCGCCAAAATCATGCCTATTTGTAAAGAGTTGCGTGGTTTAAGCTTTTTTTTGAAAAAAGCGCTTATTTTTTCTTGACAGAAAGCGCATTGTTTTGTAAATTTCTCTACATGCAATGCAACGAAAAGGTTGTTTGCTGAGAGCCGCTAGCTCAGTTGGTAGAGCAACAGCCTTTTAAGCTGTGGGTCGCAGGTTCGATCCCTGCGCGGCTCACCACTATCTTTCAAATTTGAATATACGCGTCCCCATCGTCTAGCCCGGTTAGGACCCAGGATTTTCATTCCTGTAACAGGGGTTCAAATCCCCTTGGGGACGCCATACTTCGCTAAAGCTTCGTATGGCTTGCCAACTTTTTTAAAGGTTTGGCTTTAGCCATAAGATGACATTGTTACTAAAAAGCGAAGTATGTCCTTCGGAGCCTTGGCGAAGGAGGACAGGCACGGATAAAAACCATTATCCAATAAATTTCTTTAGTTAATTCTACAAATTCCGAATATCTTAATAGCTGTTTTATGCATTACGTATATCTCCTTCGATCACTATCTCACCCCGATAAAACTTATGTTGGCAGCACCACAAACCTAAAACAGCGACTTGAAACTCATAATTCAGGCGGCTCAATTCACACCCGCACCTATCGACCGTGGGAACTCATTGTCTGTCTGGCTTTCAAAGACAAAATCAAAGCAACAGCTTTTGAAAAATATCTCAAAACTGGGTCTGGCAATGCTTTTGCAAAAAAACGCTTCTGGTAACCTCTCGCTCTTCTAAACTCATTGCCTTATTAAATTTTAAAGCCCGGTAATTTTTTCTTGACCCTAACGTTACGTTATGCCGTATGATTAGTTTTAGTTGAAAAAAAGGTTGAAAAAATAAAGGGAAAATTTATGAAAAAATGGCAGGTAAAAGAATTCAGCGAATTGGCAAAAATATCCGTACGCACTTTGCATCATTATGACGAAATCGGCTTACTAAAGCCATCGCTGCGTTCATCAAATGGCTACCGTCTCTATTCCGAGCAAGATTTGCTTAAACTAGGTTCTGTTGACTTTTCAAAAATGTGATTTGAGTGCATGATAACACCAACAAAAAAAACGAGTTTATTAAAAACTCAAAAAGGCGTTATCATGCAAAGAGAGTATATCACAAATGAAGCGTGGCGGAAAATATATCAGTTTCTTAAAAAGAAAAAGGTATTTATGTTAGAAATGAAGGTCTTTGTAAGAGGTTCATAGTGGGTGTGTATTGGATTTTAAAAACAGGCGCTCAATGGCGAGAACTGCCTGACCGTTATGGCAACTGGAATAGCGTATTCAAGCGATTTGATGTGGAGTAAAAAGAAAATTTTTGAAAAATTGTTAACATTTTGTGCTGACGACCCCGACCTTGAATACGTCATGATTGATGCCACAATAGTAAGATCGCATCCTTGCGCAGCGGGTTATGGCAAACAAAGTGAAGAAGGCTTGGGAAGAAGTAAAGGTGGTTTTACTACAAAAATTCATGCGACAGTGGATGCCTTGGGCAACCCACTAAAAATTATAATAACTCCTGGTCAAAGAAATGACATAACGCAAGCTGAAACCCTGCTCAAAGCAACCCAAAATTCTTGTGTGATAGCCGACCGAGGTTATGATTCTGATGCATTACGAACTTTGTTAAATAATCAAAATGTACGGTTGTTATTCCGCCTCGATCTAACAGAAAGATTCAGTATGAATATGATGAGCATCTTTACAAAGAAAGACATCTCGTTGAATGTTTTTTCTCTAAAATCAAACACTTCAGACATGTCTTTTCTCGCTTTGACAAAAAGGCCCAGAATTACTTATCGTTCGTTTCTTTTGTTGGAGCAATTTTATGGTTACGATGAAAAGTCAACAGAACCTAGAACGCATTATAGCGTTAAAATACTTTGGTTTCGATCTCAAGCACATCACAGAACTTGTCGGTAAAGATGAGGACCTTAAACAACATCTCAAGGTTCAACAAACATATTTAGTCGAACAAATCAAGCAACTTCATCATGCCAATGAAACAATCAATGAACTTATTGCCGCACCAGCAAAATACATTGATTGGTCAAAGATTGCTACATTAATACGCATATACCAAATGGCAAAAGAATTACATAAAACATGGGCAGCGAAAGTCTATTCACCAGATCAACTTAAACAGTTTGCTGAATTAAAAACAAGCCTTACAAGTACGCAACTAAAAGATATCAAAAAGCGCTGGAAAGTGCTTAATGAAAAAGTTAAAAACAATTTAGATAAAGACCCACAATCCCCGCTTGCTCGACAGCTAGCAAAGGAATGGGTCGATCTTGTTACCGAGCAATATGGCGATCGAGAAGATTTAAAAAATGCTGTTTGCATGGCATATAAAAACAACCAAATTCCCAGTGCACCTTTTGATCAGAAATTATGGGATTGGCTGGAACAAGCTTCCAAATCATTAAAATAACGGGGGATACTTTTATGAAAAACATACTATCAAATCGCAAGTCTCTTGTATTTCATGATGAGTCGTTTGATTTTCAACTGATGCGCACCATGGCGCATACTGTTTGTGGCATGGCAGATATTAATGAATGTTTAGTAACTGCTCGCAACATTCAAGAAGGCAACTTTGAAAGCTGGTACCATGCATGGCACACACTTGCTGAACGAATCTTTAATATCGCAGAGCAATGCTTAAAAGAAGGACACCAGATCAGCGCTTTGTCTGCTTTTTTACGCGCAAGTAATTATTATCGAACATCAGAATTTTATCTTCACGGCAACCCGCAAGATACTCGCATACGCAGTGTCAGCAATAAAAGTCGCATCTGTTTTACAAAAGCCACGATGCTGGCGCCAACCACGATTACCGCAATAAAAATTCCCTACGAAAATACAATACTACCTGGCTACTTTTATCGTGTCGATACTAAACAACGACCAACACTTATCATACAATCCGGTTTTGATGGAACACAAGAAGAACTTTATGGCTACGCACTGGAAGGCGTTAAACGTGGTTATCATGTTGTAACCTTTGAAGGCCCGGGGCAAGGAAGTGTCTTGCGAGAACAACAATTACCTTTTAGGCCTGATTGGGAAGTAGTTATTCAAGCCGTTACCGATTTTGCAATAAAACAACCTGAAATAAACCCATCAATGCTTATTCTTTTTGGACTCAGCTTTGGTGGGCATCTGGCGCCACGCGGCGCCAGCGGCAATGACCACATAAAGATTTTGATTGCCAATACCGGCATTTATGATTGGCTTGAAGGTATTGCCAACAAATCAGGTTCATCAAAAAATGAGCTTTTACAAAAAGCAAAAAATCATAGTTCATCTTTTGATCATGCCGTTCAAGAAATTATGAAGGTAAAAACCGAAATACGCTGGGCATTTGAACACGGCATGTTTAGTTTTCAGGCTACATCGCCCAGCAACCTTATGAAAAAATACGCCGATTACACGCTTCAAAATCGTGCACATCTCATTACCAGCACAAGCCTAATTTTGGATTCAGAACATGAGCTGGCTCCAATGCAAGGACAAGCTCAGCGTCTGTACGATCATCTTACCTGCTCAAAAACCTTTATGTATTTTACGGCAGCAGAAGGGGCCGGCCTTCATTGCCAACTCGGCGCATTTCAGCTATCCTCACAACGTATTTTTGACTGGCTTGATACAAAAGTTAAAGAGTTATCATAAACCAAGAACGTTGCTATGAAAAATAATGTTGCCTTGCTTTGTCTAACAATTTTACTTTTATTCACAGCATCATACTTACAAAATAATTAATTACACAAACTTGCTCCGGAAAAAAATCATGCAAACGACTATCAGAAACACCGTTCGCTTTCTACTGCTCAATGATAACAACGAGCTCTTGCTTATGCGCGTCGAAAGCTTTGATATTGCCACACCCACCGGCAAAAGAAATAAACGCTTTTGGTGCACGCTTGGCGGACAGATTGAAGCTAATGAACCGCTGCACGACGCAGCCTTGCGAGAACTTTATGAAGAAGCTGGCATTAAAACGCACGAAGTTGAACTCGGGCCTGTGGTGTGGACCAATGAAGTTGACTTGGTGATTCATGGCAAACCAATCCACCTTTACCAGCAATTTATAGTCGCACGAACACAACAGCACACCGTTTCTCTTGATAACGCAACGCCAGAAGAACAGGATGTTGTTAAAGAATTGCGCTGGTTTTCATTGAAAGATATCCAAACAAGCAATGAGACGATCTTTCCTACTTTTTTGACTGATTATTTGCCAAGCGTTATTGCCGGGCACTACCCACCAAAACCGTTATATTTAGTCTAAAAATAATGCAGAAATAATCATTATTGCAGCCATGAGTATCATTAATAGATCTTCAAATAATGTTACGTAGGTCATGGAAATTTTAAAGACAGTCCCAAGACATGCACACATAATTTTTTTCCCTTGCAATAATTCATGCGCGACCCCTGCAGCACTTATCAGCATTAAGATTAAAGTAACCAAATTAACAAACGATAACTGCCAGCGCAACAAATACAAAGCCCCCAATGAAACCTCTATAAATGGGTATAGTAAGGCATATGATCGACTACGTTTTGCAACAAGATCATACATCGCATATGCTTCTGCAAAATTCCCTAATTTTATTATTTTGAAACCACCAAAAATAATAAAAAAGAATCCCATGAAATCAAGCATACTTGATTGTATAAATGAATAAATTTCAATGGCTGGCAATAAAATTTGTTTAATAATTACGAAAATGATGATAATCAAATACATAATAATGATGGGAAAAAAATCCTTCAGAGAATAATTTTTCATAGTTTTACCTACTTTAATTTAAGCTTTATAAAATATTTTGCACTACCAAAATGCCTATGGAAAAGAAGTCATAGAGTTAAAAAATATCTATTTTTCAGACACCTGAATCTTAGAAATCACAAGCACTTGTCCAGGCTTTTCATAGACCCGCCCTGTTATTTTTATCTCTACTTGATCATTAAAAGCTTCCTGCACAACCTCTTTAAGCCGTTGGTCATGCTCGTCTATTTCAAGATAAAAGGTATCATTTGTAGTTCCGATATGGAAAACAAGTTTTTGATTATTTTCTTTTATGGTTCCAGTTGCTGTAATATTGTGCATAAGATTACATGCACATCCGGCCTTTTTTACTGCCCTAAAAAGAAGCTGCTCAATGTCCTCAAAAGAAAGATTATTGCCTCTTTTTAAGTTGACACGAAATAATCCCTCTTTTAGCTCAAGAAGAGCAGTTTTTTCAACCTCTTTAATGTTTTTTACTGTATTGATTACCCCAGTAATATAACTTGATCCAACCAGCCCTTTAATTTTTATATCGACTTCTTTAATTTCTTCTTTGGCATATAAAACATTAGCTGTAAATAATGCAACAAGATACGTAGCCCTTCGAAACATTGTCATAATATATATTCCCCGCGATAAGAGACTATTCTGTAACAGCTGGCTTCATATTTTTTAGATCTGATACTCCGAATGAACCATCCGGATGCTTATGAATAAGTGCTATAATTTCAATCACACTGCTCTCATCAACAAAATGTGCCATACGTGATTCTTTTTCTTTGGATAAAGTATCGCCCTTTTTATGAGTATCATTCAAATAGATTTTTGATCCTACCACATTTGCAAAAAATCCAAAATCATCCTTTTTTACAACGCCGGTAGCAAAGATTGTATCAATGCCATCAAAAGAAAATGTTGCTTTTTTTATCGTATCATCAAGGCTTTTTTCAATCTCACCAAGTGATTTTGATGTATTTCCCTTAATTATTAAATCAACCTTACCACTTTGCAAGTCAATATTTTTTACCTTCTGAATATAGGGTAAGGCTTCAAGCGCCTTTTCCAAACTATAAGAACAAAATGGACACACCATACCTTTAATTTTAACAATCAGCTCTTGTACACTTCCCTTGGCATCAGGCTGCTTTATGCTATCCATTTGGGAATGTACTGAAGCAAATATCAGAATAAAAAAATACAAAACAACTGTTCTTTTGATAATGATTGAGTTCATCATCTTAAAAATCTCCTTAATTTATTTAAAAATGAAGGTCAAGACCTACGGCAAATCGCAAATCATGTTTAACTTGTTGACCATTTACATGCTCAATCATTGGTACCTGTATACCAGCTTTAAGTAATATATTTTTTTTCGATGCAAAAATCGTTGGGCCAATAAAAAATACATACCCACCCGAATCTTGATCTTCTTGATCAGCGCTTCTGTCTTTTGCGGTAAAAACACCATCAATTTCAATAAAAAATAACCAGTCCAAATTGTAATAAGTAGCTGTTTCCGGTCTAAATCCAGCAGCAAGGGTTAATGTTAACTCATTCCCATCTTGAAGACCATTTGCTTGTGTTTTAATATCATATGCGACAGTACCAAAGTAACTATTTTTTAGCATTTCCCTACCAGCTGCCAGTGCAATAATAAAATCAAGCAATCGATTTTCTAAGAAAGGATTTTTGTGCAAACCAACAGTAGGCAATCTAAAGCCTCCAATGAGTACCGCTTGGTCTCTTTTTCCATACAGATAATCTTTGTATATTCGTAACTTTGCTCGTATTTCTATTTTTCCAAGCCCCGCTGATTTATTAATCTGATTAGTTTGTTCATCTAAATCTTCTTTGTTAATAAAAAAAGGAATTTCTGCAGATATGGCAAGGTATTCGGTAACGCCATACATAATGTCATAATTTACCGTTGTTTCCTTTTCGTAACCCCTTTTTTCATGCTCAATTTCGCCCTCAATGGCAAAACCTCCCGTCCTAATAAGCTCAGGCCCTAGCCCAAAAAGAGGTTCATGCGCCCAAAGTTGTTTTGAGCAAAACAAAAAGACACTAAGCAATAGATAAAAAATCTTTTTCATGTCTACCTTAAATTTGTTACATGATTCCCAAAAATTTAAATAATGGAAGCGCAAGATATGCCATAAAAAAACCAATTAAAAGTATCGCTGCTGAAATAAAAAACATTGTCTTATTTAAGTTAGTTGCTATATCACATCCAGAATTGTGTTCTTGATGACTAGGCGAAATTGAAATAGGACATTCTTGTTGAATTTTGAAAAAAACATAATAAGCATTAATTCCAAGAAGGATAAAGCCTGCAATAAATAACCATATCTTAATTTTGCTTAAGGTTATAAGAAATGGAAAAATAGCAACAAGCCCTGCAAATGCAGCACCAAAACCCATCAGCCCTAAAAATGCCGGCAAAGCACAACACACAAGTGTGGAAAAAGAAAAAAAAAGCGAAACAACCTTGATTATCTTTGATACTATTTGGTTCATAAACCCTCATAAATATTTAGCATCCTTTTATTTTTATTTAGTACATGCTTTAGTACATACTATAATTATTATGAAAATTTCAACAAATTGATTATTTGGGTAGCCCTGCGCCAAGAAAACGCATAATTTAAAAAAGATTATATTGCGCACTTTTTTAGGATTAATCCAATCATTTTTCTCACATTTGACAAGATTATCTCAATAAAAGTATACTGGAGCTGAATAGTGATTTTATTAATTCTTTTTCAATGAGGGACTTCTCATGAAGAAAACATGCGCCGCAGCGCCAATGCAAGAACTGGCAAGCCAGTTACGCAGCACGCAAAACGCTCGCTCAATCACAAACTCTTTCGATGCTTTAGCATCATCAGTTGCTATTCAAGCACTTTCTCATTCCCATCTTCATCATCATCGCGCTCATTAATTCTGAGCACTTATTCCCATTTTTTTAATTAGTTAAAACGCTTTAAGCGTTGTTGTTTATATTTTTTTAGTTTTCCAAAACCGCCGAGTACTTGCACACTTTTGTGCACACACTTGCTGTTTTTTTTATACGAAAGGCTTTGTCATGAAAGCTTCAGTTAACATGTTTTTTGCATGCTTTGTATTCATTTGCATGAGTTTAGTTGCGTGGTCAACATGCCGTTTTACCACTAAAAAACAAACTACGAACACGTTGGTTGTTGGCACGGTAGGCGGCTACGCGCCATTTGTCAGCATGAACGAAAAGGGCGACTACGAAGGTTTTGATATCGATGTTGCACAAGCGCTGGCCGCAAAGCTAGGCAAAACATTGGTCCTGCAAGATCTTGGTTCCATGGCACCACTTTTGATGACACTTGAACAAGGCTCCGTTGACGTTGTCATCTGGGACATGACCATCACCAGCGAACGCTTACAAAAGTTTGCGATGGTGAGCTACCAAAATACCGAAATCAAAACAACTAACCCACTTATTTTTTGGCAAAAAGTTCCGGCTGGCATTACCACGCTGGCGGATCTGAAAGGCATGACCGTGTGCGTTGAGCCCACATCAGCCCAAAGTTCTATCATCAATAAATACCGCGACATCTTTATTTTACCAACAGAAAAGATCGATGATGCGCTCTTAAACATTCAGTACGGCAAAGCTGATGCAGCATTTGTTGACCAAGCCATTGCGCAAAAATTTAAGGCAAAATATCCAGAAATTCAAATCGTCGACATGCCGCTTGACGAAGAAGATTTTTTGCGCGGCAGCGGTATCATGATCAAAAAAAATAACACCGAACTGATTCGTAATGTTGAAGCCGCCGTCGAACAATTAAAAAAGAGCGGCGCCATCGCCACCTTCGAAACAAAATGGGGGCTAGCATGAACGCGCTGACAAACTACAGTGTTTTATTATTCAACGGCAGTTGTGTAACGCTTGGTGCCTGGCTTTTTGCCGGCACCATCAGCATGATACTAGGCACCTGCCTGGGCATTATCAGCTGCCAACAAATCGGCTCACGCGGCATTATTGCTACGATCAGAATTTATACGTTTGTGACAAAAGGCATCCCCGTTTATGTACAGATTTTACTAGCGTACTTTGTGTTGCCGCAACTGATTGGTATTAACCTGCCAGCATTTTTTGCAGCGACCGGCGCGTTGGCAATCTGCTCAAGCGGGTATGTTACCGAAATTGTACGAGCGCAGATTAATGCGATTCCGCGCGGCCAGTGGGATGCCTGCTTTGTGCTGGGTTACTCATTGCCACAAACTATTAAAAGAATTATTGCGCCACAAGCGCTTAAACATGCCCTACCGCCACTGATCGGCGAACTGGAACAACTGCTCAAAAGTACCTCACTACTGGCCACGATTGGCGTGACCGAGCTAACGCGCGTTGGCATGAATATCATCTCGCGCGAACTCAACCCACTCCCCGTCTACCTTACCATTGCCGTTATTTATTTACTGTTTTCAGGAATGTTAAATTGCTTAGCATGGCTTATTAATCGAAAGGCTTGCTCATGATCAGCGTTAAAAATCTTACCGTCGCCATCAACAACCAACCGTTATTACAAAATGTATCCTGTTCATTAACCGCGGGGCGCATCACGAGCTTTATTGGCAAGAGCGGGGCGGGCAAAACAACGTTGCTTAAAACCTTGGCGGGCTTGATGATGCCGACCAGCGGAAACATTATCGTGAATGATAAAAAACTTTCTACGCTTACCGCACGCCAACGCTCTGAAGAAATTGGCTACGTCTTTCAAGATTTTAATCTGTTTCCACAACTGACCGTTCTTGAAAATTGCATCGATCCGCTGCTTGTTCATGGGCAAGCGTACGAGCAAGCGCGGCAACGCGCGCTCAACTGTTTGCAAGATTTGGACATGACTGATTTTGCAAATCGCTACCCAAACCAACTTTCTGGCGGCCAGCAACAACGCGTTGCCATTGCACGTGCTTTGTGCTTGCAACCACGCGTTATGCTGTTTGATGAACCAACCGCTTCGCTTGATCCGGCCAACACCACCATCTTGATTGCGTTACTCAAAAAGCTTGCCGCCAACGGTTTGACAATCGGCTTTTCAAGCCAGGACATGAGCTTTGTGCGTGGTATGGTTGATCGCGTTTATTATCTTGAAGCAGGCATAATTGTTGAAAGTTGTGAAAATGTGCAAGAGCTTGAACAGTGCGTAAAAATAAAAGACTGGGTTGCGTGATAAGTTAATCACTCTTTTTTGCCATACAATTGACTTGCCTTTCTTAATTTCAGTACGGTCATCACAACAAATGATAATTGTGTATAAAAAGAAGGTTTTGTATGAAAAAAATGTTTGTGCTGTTACTTTTGATGAGTACTAAAATTTTTACTGCAAGCAGCAGCAAAGATGCACGTTCTTATCAAAAACCTTATCTTTGCATCGGCGCAACACCCATCGATGGCTCTCTTGATTTTTTTAATGAAGAGGGAATAAAATTCGCCCAAGAACAAATAATCCTTACACTAAAACATACAGAAAAAGAAACAACCCCAACGCCACTCCTGGAACTCTATCAATCACTAGCAAACACCGGCATAGAAGGAGCTTGCGATGAAGAAAGAGAACTAGTCAGAAATTTATTTTCTTTATTGTATCAATACAAACCAGAACCAGAAATACAAGCAAAAAAAAGCATTATTCCTTTTCCGCTCGCACTTGCTTGCATTATGGGTGCCCGAGCAGCCGATGACCGAGACCTAGAAAAACTTGCCTGGCACAAATGGCGCCGTTCAAGCATCTGGATTCTTAAAGAGATTGCAGAATACTCGATAAATAAAGATATTGATGATGCCGCACAACATCTCAACTTGCGCACTAAAGACCGAGCTACAGGCTTACAAAACCTTGTTGTAGCAAGTAAGCAAAAAAAATTACTCCGAGCTACACTATTTGCCTTGCTGCTTTTGTCTGAATATCATCGGCAACTTGATTATGAAAGCTTTGAACCTTATATCTAAAATTAATCCTAAAAAATCTATCTGACGGGCGTTTTACAAGTTTTATCATTTTTGAGATACTGGAAATTGGCGGGGGATTTATCCCAAAAAAAGACTATTTCTTTAAAAAAAATGGGGCAAACATGAAAAACGTTCTAAAAAAAATAATTCTTGGCGTAATCTTTTTTTGTTCGCATCTTCATGGCGCAGCCAACGCTGACTATAAAATTTTTGCAATTCCTGGTCAAAACGGCTTGGGCAGTAACCAATATTATGTCGCTCAGCAAGTGGGTGTATCACCAGAAAAGATTCTTATGGTTGATATTCCAACCGCGCAAGAAACAATTGATTTGGGCCAAGATAACTGCATCAAATATCTTGAAGATTGTTATCAAAATGCCAATGCGAAAAATTCGGATTATATCATTCACGCAACATCGCAGGGAACGGCAACGGCACTTAACTTTTTAGCCAAACATCCTGAAGCACAAACAAATCTCAAGGCTTTAATTTTGGAAGCACCAATGGCCAGCGGTAACAGCGCGATTATTCACAACGCCCACCAATTGGCCTGGTTGCCTGATTGGATCGTTCAATCAACAGCACCCCGCATTGCTAAAAAATTCATATTTCCAGCCTACGACCCCGCAGGCATGCAAGTGATCAAATCAATCGCAAAATTAACGAATAAAAAGATTCTTATCGTCCTTGTTCATTCGACCCATGACCGCTGTCTGCCATACCAAGGCGCATGCGCTCTGTACTATGGTCTGAAAGAAAATGGCTTTGAAAATGTCTATTTTATTACACAACAAGATTCTGACACCCACGTATACATTTTGAAAGATTCAAGCCTTATTCTCTCTATTCTTGAAAAGAGCAACATTGTGCCCGCACAACCTTGGGTAGTTAATGATGTCGATAACGGCAATTTGACCGTTCATCAGCCCGATCATGCCAAATTCAAAGACGATTACAAAGCCATCATGGCAAACGAATGGCTATAAAACAACATCCGAAGCTTACAAAAGGCCATTTTTTAGGCTTTTTTCTCGCTGAATAAATTATTAAAAAGAGGCCAATAGATCCATTGAATCGGCCCACTGGCCTCTTTTAATGACAAATATGTTATTTGGCGGTAGTATTTTTTGTCAAAGTCGAGTAAAATAAGATAGTAGGTACCCGTATCTATATGAATATATCCGATGTGTCGAGTGAGCTTCAGCATTATTCGCAGATTCTGATATTGGAAGAATTACTAATTTAAACCGAAGGACACTGTGAATAATACGTTTGATGATTTTTTACTCATGCCACAAATGCACGATGCACTCAAGACTCTTGGCTTTTCCACACCAACGCCTGTACAATCTGACGTCGTTCCACTTTTACTCGAAAATTTTAAACAAGACGTGCACGTACAAGCACAAACCGGAACCGGCAAAACATTAGCATTTGGTATCCCACTTATCCACGCTATTGACCCAACCAACAAGGCGGTTCAAGGCTTGGTTATGGCACCAACACGCGAACTTGTTTTGCAAATCTATGAAAGCCTTAAAAATGTTTCAAAAGGTACCGGCATTGTTATTGAACACATTTGTGGCGGCATGCCTATCAACGCTCAAATTTCTGCACTGAGACGCGGCGTACACATTATCATTGGTACACCGGGCCGTATCAATGACCACTTGGAACGCAAGACTCTCAAACTTGATGGTCTTAAAGTTTTAGTATTGGACGAAGCGGATATCATGCTCGACATGGGCTTCATGCTTGAAATTGATGCCATTTTAAAATTTGTTCCTGAAGAACGCAGCATTTGGTTGTATTCAGCAACAGTCATGTCTGGTATTCAAAAATTAATCCGCTCACACATGAAAAATGTGATCAGCATTAAATCATCACAAGGCGCTCCATCAAGCGCATGCATTAAGCAATATTATTGCATGGTGCCGATGAAAAAACGCCTTGAAGCAACTATCCGCTTTATTGAAGCAGCACCAAGTTTTTATGGTATTATCTTTTGTCGCACAAAAACTTTGACAACTGAAGTTACCGAAGAATTGGCAAGCAGAGGCTTTAAAGTTAACTGTTTACATGGTGATATGAAACAAACATTGCGTAATCATGTTATCAAAGGTTTTAAAAACAGAGACTTTTCTATCTTGATCGCAACTGACGTTGCTGGTCGTGGTATTGACGTTTCAGATTTGACTCACGTTATCAACTACTCGATTCCTGATGAATCTGAAGCATATGTCCACCGCATTGGCCGTACAGGCCGTGCCGGTAAAGAAGGCATCGCAATTATGTTTATTACTGGCTCAGAACGATATCGCCTCAAGCGCATTGAAGCCGTTGTAAAAACATCATTGTCTGAAATTGCCGTGCCACCAATCGATTCAATCATTACCGCTAAAATGAGCGGCATTGCTGATTTTATTGAACAAGCTAAAAAAATCGCTATTAAAGAAACGGGTGTAGACAAAGCGTTGACTGAGCTTATTAACTCATTCACCGACCAAGAAATTCGTTATTCCTTCGCTGTTGCGTTGAAAGAAAAGTTCTTGCAAGGCATTCGCGAAGATGCACACGATACTGAATTTACTGAACGCGGTTCATCTTCCGCTTATGGTCACAATGCACAGATTCCTCAAGAAATTTGTATTGAACTTGGGCAAGATGATGGACTTGACGAAGACATGATCAGCGAGTACATTTTAGCGGTGTGTGGTATTGAGCCACAAGACGTGAGCAAGTTACGCGTTTTGAGAAACAAGACGTTTATTGCCGTTCCTGAAAGCAAACTAAAAACAAGTATCAGCCAAATGCAAAGCACACCGATCATCGACAAAGCGCATCGCGTTCACGTGGTGCAAGATGTATACAGAGAAAAACAACAACAAAGCAGCGGCAGACCTCGTCGTTTAAGCCCACGCAGAGACAACAACAGAAGCAACGACAACCGTGGCAATGATAGCCGTGGTTCTGACAACAGAAGCCGCGATTACCGCTCTCGTGATAACAACAGAGATTCACGAAACCGAAGAAGTGCATAATGATTGTTGATGCAGTAGTAGTTTTTATTATTCTGCAAATTACTTTGTTACTATTTATGGTGGGACATGATTGGATTCATGTCCCACCATTTACCAATATTCCCGATCTCAAAAAAGCACATTCGTTTAACGACCGTGTACTCACCACCTGCATTAATACCAGTTTCGTATTGCTGCCATTGTTGCTCACCGTTCGGTACCAACCATACTTTCCAGAACGCGTTTCCATTATTTTGATTATTTTTTACAGCATACTTACGCTTGGCACCTTGTGCGCCTGGTGGATTCCTTATATTTGGGGTAGCTCTGAGCAACACAAGCACGGGTTTAGAGAATATCGTAAAACACACCATTTTCTGCCAAAACGCGGCACCAACGTTGTACCAAACACACTTCATGTTATACTGCATTTACAGGTTTGGGCGTGTCTTGCACTCTCAATCTATTTTTTGTTGCAACAATAATCGTACACAATGAAAACAATAAAGGAACTCGGCCATGCTTAGAGCACCACAATTTATCGTTGGTTTCATATTAACTTTTCTTGGTGTGTTTATTATTATGCCATTTCTTACCGCTGGCATCATTCGGCTTCTCATTGTCGTACTTGGATTTTATTTGTTGCTGTCTGGCCTCAGACTTATTCGCGAGTCATCAGTACCCAACAAAAAACACCGTCATCGAGATTTTTACGATATCAACGACGATCAAGAATAATATCCAATCCTATTCTTACTGCCTCATATAAAGTCATCTTACCCCATAGATTTTTCAAGAATCTTGCTTCATGAAAGCAAATCTTGCTATGCTCGGCGTACAAAATATAATATTTTCTGATATAAAATAGTAACGCAACGGTCATTAATGATTGGTAGAATGTTAACTAAAAAATGTAAAGGGAAGTAATAATGGATAATATGAATATGCCAAATCTAGAAATTGTTAAAGGCTTACTTGCTGTTATTGGCGGGGTTGTTCTGATATTTTTCGCCTTTAAAATGATCTTTCAGATCGTTTGCTTTGTAACAGGATTTTTGCTTATTTATTATGGACTTGCCATTCTCAATATCAAACAAGCTACCGATTATATTGATCAATTTTTAGCAAAAGTTAAATCAATCTTTGGGCGCTAAAAATTTTGCATAACGTTAAAATAAGAGAGAGCCTGTCATTTTAAAATGACAGGCTCTCTCTTATTTGACCTAATAATTATAGATTAAAAATATTAATCAAGCATTCGTCATGCGTTTTTTTAAGCGCTCACTTCTACGAGGCCCCTCATTCTGTAGCGTTCGTGCGAAAGAAAGATCTAGATCACGATCAGCTTGAGTTTGAGCTGGTACACTGATTTCTTGAACTGGAGCTACTGTCAGATCTTGATTAACTGCTTCTTCTGGTGCCAAAGCCACTGACTCCGAAACTGCATTTACAACAGGCTCAGCATCGCTTGAATTTTGAATGAGTTCTTGCAATGGAGCTGCTTGCTCAGCTGGAGCTGGCGCATTTTGATCAGCTTCTGCATTAAGAACTGGTTGCTGAACCGAAGCCTCTACCTCTGAATCTGAAGCTACTGGTAAATTCTGAACTGAGTTTACGTCAGGAACAAATGCTGGCATATTTATCGTCAAAACTACCGATTCATTGTGAGGAACTAAGCCATTCTTAACCGAAGCTCTGTCTTGAGTAAGCGTCGCCTCTACAACAACTCTTACACCTGAATTAGCTTCTGAATTGGAAGCAGCTTGCTGAACCGAAGCTTCTACTTCTGAACCTGAAGCTACTGGGATAACTTGAGCTGGGACTAAGTTAGGAACAGGTGCTTGTGTACCAGAAACAGAAATTTGTTCTTCGGCCACTTTGTCTACTGCTTGACCATCAGAACCAACCACAGATTCTGCGGCAATAGGCTTTTCACCAGAACCTGATGGTGCGTTAGCTTTCTCAGCTTCTTTACCATTTTCAACATCGTTCTTTTCTAAAATGTCTTTTTCAGGCTCTTTATCATTCAAAGAACTATCAGATTTTTTGTCATCAGATTCTGAACCTTGAGATTGTTGTCCAGCAGGTTGGCCTCCTGCGGGTTTATCATCTGCTGGTTTTTTAAATTCTTGCCATACCATCCACGCACTCAAGCCCAACAACGCAAGTTCCAATTTTGCTTCAAGAGACTTTGGCTTGCTTGCCAAAAACACCGAAGCCATACGAACAAAAGAATTCAATGCATCAGCTTTTACTTGTTGTTCTGGATTATCAGTTGCCAGAGCTGAAAAAGTAGTCAGTACGGCTTCTGACAGCGGCAACAAAACATATTGAAGACTTACTAAAAGTTTATCAACTTTTTTATGAAGCTTGGCATCACCTTTTTGTTTTTCTGGTGCATCAAAAGATGTTATCATAGCAACTAAGTCGGCAGACAACGCGGCTACGTCATAACCAAGCCACGCAAGATTGTAATGTTGTTTATTTGTTGTCGAATTATGCAACGCCAAAACACCATTGCTGACACGTAACACATCAAGTAACACCGCAAGCGCTGCCGCCCTTTTAACATTACCTTTTTTTTCATGATAAATATGCGAGAAAAGCGCTGGGCCTCTCAACGCTGCGGTAGTAATTTGTGCCAACTGTTCATAAGAATATTTATCATTGGTGCTTGATAAAGCCTTATTTTCTTCGACTGAATAAACATTGAACAAGCAAAAACCTGCAACAAGTAACGTAGCTATGCCTGAACGCAACGTCTTGTGATGGAACAAGTACATAAAAAAATCTCCTGAGTGTGTGATTAAAAAACAACAGAAATTGCCGCAAATATATGAACAACCCTTGCTAAAACCGTGTTGCATTTTAACAAATGAACAATGAATGTAAAGCAAATAATCAAGACTCTTTCGCTATTTCATACTATCTGAAAACATGATTGCGCAATTTTTTGCCCAGCTATTTACTAACACTCAAAAAACAGACATCCGTGCGTTTTTAATTTTGAATTTTGTGATATACTAATTTCCACATTCAGTCATTTTTTTATCATAAAGGCAGGGCCATGGATAAACGGTACGATCATTTAGTATGTGAACAAACTGCACGTACATTGTGGGAAAAAGAGTCTATTTATTCTTTTAATCATGAAAGCACAAAACCAGTCTACAGTATTGATACCCCACCACCAACCGTCTCTGGTACATTACATATTGGCCATGTTTTCTCATACACTCATGCCGACCTTGTTGCTCGCTATAAACGCATGCAAGGTTACAACGTTTTCTATCCGATGGGCTTTGACGACAACGGCCTACCAACCGAACGCTTTGTAGAAAAAAAAAATAAGACCAAGGCCCACTTAATGAAGCGCTCTGAATTTGTAGCACTTTGTTTAAAAGAAACTGCCGACATAGAAAAATTATTTGAAAACTTGTGGCGCACCATGGGCTTGTCGGTTGACTGGACAAAAATTTACTCAACCATTTCTGATAATGTACGCAAAGTTTCTCAATACTCTTTTATCGATTTATATAATAAAAAATTAGTCTATCGCAAACAAGAACCATCGTTGTATTGCACTACCTGCCAAACATCAGTTGCGCAAGCTGAAATAGACAACATGGAAGTTGCAACAACATTTAACGACATTTCGTTCACCACAGAAGACGGACAACAATTAACCATTGCTACAACACGCCCCGAATTGTTGCCTGCATGCGTTGCAGTATTTTATCATCCCACCGATGCGCGCTACCAACACTTGGCGGGCAAGTATGCCATTACGCCAATTTTTGAAAAAAGAGTGCCACTCATTGCTGACGATCAAGTAGACCCTGAAAAAGGTTCTGGCTTGGTTATGTGTTGTACCTTTGGCGACCAGATGGATATTGCCTGGTTTAAAAAACATTCGCTGCCAATTATCGAAACGATTGGCCGTGATGGCAAATGGGCAGCATTGGCAGGCGAACTTGCAGGACTGCGTGTGCACGAAGCGCGCAAAAAAGTACTTGAGTTACTTGAGCAAACCGGCAAGCTTATTGCTAAAAAAAATATTACGCACAATGTTAATACCCATGAACGCTGCAAACAAGAAATTGAATATCAAATTCTTGAGCAATGGTTTGTTAAAATTCTTGAAAACAAAGATACATTCATTGCCTTGGCAGACAAAATTAATTGGCGACCTGCGTATATGAAAGCCCGCTACAAAGACTGGGTTCAAAATTTAAACTGGGACTGGTGCATTTCACGCCAACGTTTCTTTGGTATACCGTTCCCATTGTGGCATTGTACCGATTGTAAAACCATTGTTTTAGCTGATCTTAAAGATTTACCAATAGATCCACAAGAGCAAGCATTTCCCGGCGGCAGCTGCACCAACTGCGGCTCAACAGCACTCACACCAGAAACTGATGTGATGGATACCTGGAACACTTCATCGCTCACGCCGCAAATAAATGCTTTGTGGCCAAGCAACAACTCACCATTTTCTATGCCGATGTCTATGCGCCCTCAAGCACATGACATTATTCGTACGTGGGCATTTTATACCATCATAAAATCATACTATCACCACAACCAAATTCCGTGGAATGATATCATGATTTCTGGGCACGTACTGGCCGGCAAAGGTGAAAAAATTTCCAAATCTAAAGAAAATGAAAAAATGACGCCTGACGGACTTTTAAAAGAATTTCCTGCAGACGTCATACGTTTTTGGGCCGCAAGCGGCAAACTTGGTACTGATACAGCCTTTAGCGATAATCAGCTTAAAATCGGTCAAAAATTAGTCACAAAATTATGGAACGCTTTTAGATTTTGCAAAGACTTTTTAGCAGACTATCGCCCATTAACAAACAAACCATCGCTCAATCAATTGAATGAATGGTTATTCGATAGACTCGAAAAAACCACAAAGCAATATAAAGAAGCTTTTGAAGAATACGAATACAGCCAAGCACTTGATGCTGTTGAACGATTCTTTTGGCATGATTTTTGTGATAATTATCTTGAGTTAATTAAAGATCAATTATTCAATCCTGCCAATTATGATCAAGCAATTATACAAGGAACGCAGCACACGCTCTACGAAGTTGGCTTTGGTATTTTACAATTGTATGCACCATTTGTGCCACACATCACCGAAAGCATTTATCAGCTGATGTTTAAAAAACACGAATCCACGATTTCGTTGCACATCACCAAACTTGACTACCAACGCTTTGCTCAATCGTACAGCTCCAGTGCGCAGATCATAGAACACGTGCTGGCAATTGTTGCTCATGTACGCCGACTTAAAAGTGAACAACAAGTCTCGCTAAAAACTTCATTGCAATGTTTAACCATTTGCGGTAAAGACCAAGATTTATTAGACTCTCTGCGTACCCAAGCTACTTTGTTGCAAGGCATAACCAAAGCTGAAACAATTTCTTTTGTAGCAAACGATAGCGCGACACGTATAAGCCTTGATGGCGAGATTCTTGCCGCAACTGTATCGTTAAGGCTCGAGTAGAAAGTAAATCCATGATTAGAATAATTAATAAGCAGCGCAAAATTTTAGTTAATGAAACATTAATTAAAAAGACTGTGCATAAAATGCTGGCAGTCCTTGGCTACGAACATTTTGATATTGGGATTTATTTAACAACCAATAACACCATCAGAAAATATAATCGTGAGTTTCGTAAAAAAGATAAACCGACCGATATTTTATCGTTTCCTTTTCATCCAGACTTGGTAGCAGGTAAGCGCATTGTTGTTACCTGCCCAGAAGATGAAAATCTTGGGGACATTATTATTTCGCTTGAATATGTACAAAAAAAAGCACCTGAGTGGGAGCGTTCTTTTGAAGAACACGTAACCGCCTTGCTTGCACACGGCATCGCACATCTTTTAAATTATGATCACATCACTGACAAAGAATATCGCATCATGAGTAAAGTTGAACGTAAACTTTTAAAAACAGTTGAATAATAAATCGTAAGGAAATTTTATGAAAAAAATAAGAGTAATCAACGTTTTTGTATTTATGCTTATGCCTTTTTTTATAGAAGCAAAACAACTCACCAGCCCTGAAATGCAATTTTTGAATATGTCATTGCAAACAATGCCATACGTTGCAGCGCGCATCAAATTGTCTAAACAAAAAAGCAAAGCCATTCTTACGGATCTTAAACAAGAACGCGATGCCTCCAAGGAAAATAAAGAAAACGTAGAAACAAAAAATACCGCACAACCAAGCGCTGAAGAAAAAGCGTTTATTCTTACACGCCTTCAACACATGATTCATCCAATTCAAGAATTCTTTAATGAGGTACGCAATTTTAGCGGGATTGTACTTTCTTTAATTAAAGAAAGTTTCCCAGAAGAAAAAGTTGGAAAACTCTACATTAGCAATTTCTTAAATGGAACCGAAAAAGATATCCTTGTCTACTTCCATCGAGAAATTACCACAAAGAAACAACTTGCTTCCTTGGCAAAAGAATTTACAACACTATTCACAAATATTGAAGACAGTATGTCAAAAGAAGCACAAGAAGCGTATCAACAATTTGTTAAAGATCTCAAATCAAAAAAATCGGTCAACACTCATCCTGGTGCGCCCGCTGCATAAGTAATTATACCAAAATCGATTGATATGAGCATTTTTAGCATAAGAGCTTTTTGAAGTCATAACACTACGCAAAAAGTTTTGTTGATGATCAACAAAGCGCAGTCTTCTCGGAGGGCACATGGTATTAATCAGGTGCCCTATTTTCTTATAAAAATCCTCTTTTTCAAATGAAGTAATATTACTTTTAATCGCTTGATAATAGTTACGGTCATCAATATAACGATAAATAATGCGCTTGAGATCACCAAGGCTCTTAACTTCATCACCAAGCCTGTTGTTGGTAACGAAAGAAATATTAATATTTTCCCAAAACGGATGTACTGTCGTATGATCAATCAGCATAGGCAGCTTCATGTACAAAGCCTCAGTAATAATACTTGGCCCTGGCTTAGTAATTAATAAATCTGACGCAGCCATCAAGTCTGAAACACGATCAGTAAACTCAACAACACGCAAAGATACTTTCTTTGAGCACGATATTTTTTTCAAGCGCGTGCCCAAATATTCATTCTTGCCAACCAACACCATGAGATGAACATCGCGATTTAATTTAGCAATGATACGAGCGTAGCGGTACATCAAATTAGAACCAGCCCCACCCATCACTAACGTTATTACAAACTTATCGTCAGGAATCTCCCAATTCCTTTTTATAGCCGCTATATCCTTGGTTTCAAGAAAATCTTTGCGCACCGGAAAGCCAGACATGGTAATGCGTGTATCAGGAATACCTGCATCTCGCAGCATAGGCCTGGTAAGAGGTGTTTCAAAACCAATGGTCGTCGCAAATTTTTGATGCGTTAAGTCTTTAAGTCCCGGAACCCATGCCGTCAAATCGTTATCCAACGTAATTAATAAAAAAGGAATATTAAGATTTTTTGCCGCATTGCTAGCCGGCAAACTAATAACAGGAATAACTGAAATAAGCATATCAGGTTTTATTTCGGCCAAATAATTAGTCAATAATTTTTCTACTTGATTTGCTTGCCGTCTGGCAGTAGGCAGACCAATATTGCGCAGACAAAAATTAAGCACACGCGTCCATCCAGAACGAAGCATCGAATTGTACGCTTCTTCGCCATCATAATTATTGAAGGTTATTTTTTTTACGATATCAAGAGAAACAAGAACTGTTTCAAAAGGATTAATCGTAATCATTTCATAATCATGCCCAAAAAATTCTTCTAACGATTTTGCAACAGCCATATGCGTATAGCCACCCTTGCTCGTTAAGATAACAATTTTCTTTTTAGCAGAATTTCCCACAATATGAGCATACGCACCATGCTGTACTGACAAAAACATACCAAGCAATAATAATATAAAACGGCACCAATTTTTCATGAATTTTCTCTTGTGTAAAAAACAATAACAACCCATCTGTCGCTCTACCTTATAATCCTATCACAAAAGTGACTAATTGAAAAATGGGAGAGGGGCGTTAAGCACTCTCCATCATTTTCATGGAAAAAGGGGATTTTTATCGATTTTTGAGGTTTTTAAACTTAGCCTGAAAGCTGAAAATTAACCTCTGGCAACGTTGGCGGACACATGGAAAAGACAATTGGCTTTATATTTTGAGCAAAATTATACTGAGAAGATTGCTCAAGTTTTTGCTTGAAACCCTGATAATATTCCTTATCATCCCTCATTTTTTGCAAAATTCCGGGCACATGACGTAAACTTTTTATCACCAAGCCATACCCATTATTTTTAACATATTCCATATTGGGCCGCTCCCAAAATAGGGCGGGCTTAGTGTAGTCCAGTAACATTGGCAACTTCATAGTCAACGCTTCACTAATACTGCCCGGCCCTGGCTTGGTTATCAAAAGATCTGAAACTGCCATCAAATCTGAAACACGTTCGGTAAATGGAATAATCGTTACCGAAACATTTGAAGGAGATTTTTTTTGCATAAACCGTGCTATCTTTGTTTGCAACTTTTTGTTTCTTCCGATACACACCAGCACATGCGAATCAATATCTGCCGAAACAATCTTTTGCACATAATCAAAGGCGGTTGCACCACCGGCACCGCCCATCAAAATCATCGTCGTAAATTTATTATCAGGAATTGCCCACTTTTTGCGAATCGCCTTAACATCTTTTAATTCAAAGAAATCATTGCGAACGGCAAAACCAGTAAGTCTAATTTTTTCATCTGGAATAGCACACTGATGCAAAAATCCACGTGTTTGAGGAATATCAAAGCCAATTGTTATCAAATAATTTGAATGCGAAATATCTTTAAGACCTACTCGCCAATTATGCAGGCCACCATCAACCGTTACGATTAAAAATGGAATATTGAGATTTTTTGCCACATTACTTGCTGGGAAATTAACAAACGGCATCGTTGAAATAAGCATGTCAGGCTTTTCTCGATTAAGATATGCAGCAAGCGCTTTTTCCATTTTTTTGTAATTGAACCGTACAACAAACGGTACAATATTATCACACACAACATTGAACGTCCGTATCCAACCACGCTGCAAAATACCATTATACATATCTTCAGAATTTGCTTTGCCTCGCGTCATTTTTTTTATGATATCAAATTCGTCAAACAACTCTTCGATCGGCGTCACAATTTTGATGTCATAATAATCTTTAAATATATTATTCAGTGCATTGCACGCAGCAACATGGCCATAACCACCCTTGCATTGCAAAAGCACTAATTTCTTTTTTTTAAAAGAATGCAATCCGGTACCCATAACGACAGGAAATAACGTTGTTGTTAAAAAATATCCCAAAAGAATCATCATTTTTTTTATTAACACAAGCTCTCCCTGCATTTTTATTTTATGATTTTAAATCTTCATTATCAGTTAAAGCATGCACAATAACCGGTAATAAAACAAGCAGGCTGAACATAACAAGAGCTATAATAATACGCGGCGACAAAGCATTGTCGACAGCAACAAGCGACCCACTTTGTTCCGCAATAAACGCATATACCAATGAACATGGCAATACGCCAATGGTTGTTGTCCATAAAAAAGTAACCGGCGATAGTGTGGTAAAACCTGCCGCAATATTCACTAGAAAAAATGGAACAAATGGCATGAGTCGCAATGAAAATAAATACCACAAACCATGGTGCTTAACATGGCTATTAAACGAAGCAAGCCGAGATGCATAACGTTTTTGAAAATCATTACCCACAAGATACCGCGTGAGTAAAAAAGATCCAAAAGCTCCCAAAGTTGCTCCCACAGTCATCAACACTGACCCGCCAACCATACCAAATAAAAAACCGCCAACGATACTAAGCGGAAACAAGCCATACAAAGAAAAACTTGCAAGCACGGCATACGCAGCAACATAACCAAAACTTGCAAGTACGTAATTGTAGTCAACAAGTTTTTTTATCTCAAGCATATCAATTGAGGTGTACTCAAAAGGCAGATAATGTATTAACGGACTGCAGCACATACTGACAACCATACTACTCACGATTAAAAGAAATACTATCCATTTCTTATTCATAAAATAACCCTTTCGTCAATTTTTCAAATCATAAAATACCACACCAGCGTATGCCTAGATTTTTTAAGAAAAGGGCCTTTTTTTGATCTCTCAGGTAATTTGTGGTTTAATGAAGACAGACATCAACACTCCTTCTCTTAAAAATACAATGGACCTAAATATGGAATTGTCTTGTGCACTAATCAGTGAATTATTATTTATTATTTTTCTAACCGGCATAGCTTTTGCAGGAGCACGCTTTTTAATGAAATTGTTATCAACATCAAAGCATGTCTGGCAACAATCGTTGGCCGATGCGCTCTGCCTGCCACTCAGATGTTTTATTTTACTTCAAACATTTTTTACCATTTTTTCACTCTTTTTTACTGATCAGTTTTTGATCGGACGGCTCGCACAACTACGCGTAGTCTGTTTAACGGGTGTCTTGGCATGGCTGCTCTTACGCACTAAATATATGTTTGAAAAACTACTAGAGCGCTATTTTACCACCAACAGCGCTGACAAAATCTTTATCACCGCCGCCGACAAAATTATAACGCTTGGCATTATTATGGTCGCCCTCATCATGATTCTAGATGCTTTTGGTATCTCATTAACCGCTCTTTTTGCCTTTGGTGGGATCAGCGGCATTGCTATAAGCTTGGCAGCAAAAGATGTGATAGCCAATTTTTTTGGCGGACTCATGATTTACATTAATCGCCCGTTTGTAATTGGCGACTGGATTCGCTCTTCTAATAAAGGATTTGAAGGCGTCGTTGAAGATATTGGTTGGTACATGACCAGCATCAGAACACGGGACCGCCGACCATTGTACATTCCGAATGCCCTGGTAATTGACGCCATGGTAGAAAACTACGGGAAAATGCACAACAAGCGGCTTAAAACAATAATCGGCATTCACTATGAAGACCTCTGTTTTGTTGAACAGATTGTTACTTCAATAGACACCTTTTTGCACCATCATCACGACGTTGACCAAGCGCAAAAGATTAGCGTTTCTCTTATTAATTTAGCTAACTACGCTCTAGAAATTGAATGCTCTGCTTTTATCAAAACGATGGATCCTGTAGAATTTTCCATCATTAAACAGGACGTCCTTTTAAATATTGCCAAAATCATTCAACATCATGGCGCCCGCATAGCCCTGCCAATCAACATAAACCAGCTCAAGCAAGGAAATTCTTTATAATCATCACGCCAAATTTATTATTTGTTGATTTTTCTATTTGAAAACTTTTATGCTTATTATAGGTAAATATGGGACCTTGCGTAAAGTTTAAAAGTTTCTCACTAAAAAGAATTGGGCGTATTATGAGATTTTTTAGGTTATCATCCATGACTGTAGCTGGCCTTGCTTTGATGTCTGTTTGGTACATAACAGCCCGCGCTAGTGAGCTGAATATCAATAAAAAGGGTGAATTTCTCGACCTTTTAACAAACAACGAATACGTTGTCGTCAAGTTTCATGCAACGTGGTGTGGTGCCTGCAAAGCCATGAAATCAGTGGACGAAAAGATTATCGACAACTTTGGCTCTAAACTAACATTTGTTCATATCGATGTTGATCAAGCCCAAGAACTGCAAAAAGAATACGGCATCCAAGGAATACCAACCTATCTTCTGTTCTTTCGAGGCAACGAAGAAAAGCGACTTGTCGGCTCAATAGACTATGACGTCTTTAAAAATCATGTTGAAAGCTTTATTGGCGACCGATAACTGACTGAGCTTGCTTAAAAAAATTTTTGAGTAAGTCGACATAAGAAGCAAAAAGCTCATCATTGTTGACAAAATCTTGCGTACAATCAAGTACCAAAACGGGAATATTTTTAACATTATCCGCAAGTCCTTCCTTCTTAATCAAGAAGTTTTCGTGCTGATCATGGATTTGGCGTACATATTCAAGGCTTATTCCTTTTTCACTTTCACGCCCTCGCAGACCAATCCGCTCAAAACAAACTTCTGGTGTTGTACGCAAGTAAATAAAACCGTGAGGCGGTAGGCATTTTTTGCTAAACGAATAATCAATCCATTGTGAATAAATCAACCATTCTAGATCTGAAAGAAAGCCATTAAGCTTGCTATTAATCCCAAAACAATAATGCCCGGAATAAATAGAGCGCTCCATCACGCGCAAAGGATTAGCGTTTTCTTGCTCACGCAAGTGGTCTCGAATACGAGCTATCATGGTCATCGTTTCAAGCGTGTATGCCCAACGTTTTGGGTCAGCATAAAAACGCTCAAGAAGGGACTGACCCGAAAAATGCTTATCCCAGCTATCTAATGGTTCTTGAACAACCGTAATTTCTGGACAATGCTGTGCAAATTTGGTTAAAAAGGTTGACTTACCCACGCCAATATTACCTTCTAACAAAAACATGATCATTGCCCTTTTTTTATTAATACAGTTTCTTAAATCTCGGCCCTCAGTATAGACACTAATGGGCAGTCTGTGAATTATTATTGATTATCACCAGCCAAGACATGTTTATTAAAAAACCTATATTTTTAGCTGAAAATCAGCTTTAATGATGCAACCAATGGCACTTTTTTAGAAAAATATGGACAGAGTTTGCTGATTGTCTTTCTTTGGAGTAAACTCTAAAAAGATTGAATATATAAAGACTTTCTCCCCATACGCTCCTTTTTTACTGGATTAATTGTGGCTAAAGAAAAATCAAAGAATATAAAGTCCATTTTATATGGCGCACATCCTATTATTGAGATGCTCAAGGCAAAGCGCCGTAAGCTTTACACACTCTACACACGCAAGCCATTATCAAAATCATGGGACCGGCTCAAACCCTACCTGCCAAAAACTATGCCCAACATTCAATATGTTGAAAAAAATGCTCTCGATGGCATTGCAGAAACAACTGACCACATGGGCATTGTAGCGCTGGTTTCGCCCTACCAATTTATCTCCAAAATGTTTGACCCTAAAAAGAAACCATTCATTTTGTTGCTCGATGGCGTACAAGATGTTGGCAACCTGGGCGCCATTTTACGTTCAGCATACTGCGCCGGCGTTGATGGCATAATTTTGTGCAAATCAAACTCAGCACCCATGACGCCCGCCGTGTTTAAAGCATCGGCCGGGTATGCAGAGCATTTAGACATTTATGTTGCCGCATCAGCTAAAAGCGCGGTACAAGAAATTATTGAAGCTGGCTACAATTTATATATGGCGGTTATTGACGGCAAAGACGCCACCAAGATTGACTTTCAAAGACCAACCTGCTTGGTAATTGGTAACAAGCTTCTGGTATTGATAAAGATATCCGTAAAAAGGGCGAACTTATTACCATTCCACAACGCTCACCAGATATTTCATACAACGCTTCAGTTGCCGCCGGTATATTAATTTTTACCATTGCAACACACTGCCAAAAATCTTAAAACAATCACATAAACTTTGTCTTGAAAAAGAGGGCTGTTTTTCTACAGCCCTCGTAATTTTTATAACAAAATCTCCTATTTTTCACACCAAACTACTCACAATCAAAATACTATTTCAAATGTAAAATATTTATATAGGCTTTGCTACAAAGCAGCCATTAACCCATTTGCATAAATCTGCCAAAATGCGAAACTAAGAGGAGATTGAAAGATGAATCGATTACGGAAAATCACCAAAAGGACACTTTTATGAAATTTTTCAAACTATTCTCTTTTATTTTCTTATGCTTGTTTTCGGACATTGATCCAGAAATCAACCAAGCATCAACTCCGACAACCGTTGCCCAAACTCAAACCCTCACCATCGACAGCATCCAGTGGGGCAAAATTATTGTTAACACAAGCAGCGATAGCCAAGCAAAATTTAAAGATTGTATCTGTACACCACAAGGTGCCAAAGCTTGGGACTGGGGCATTACTGGCATGAGCCACAATCCAGGCATCGGCATTGCCGAAGTTAAAGATTTAGTCGACCAAACCGACGTTTTTGTTCTTTCTCGCGGCGTTGACCTTGTTTTACAAGTGCAGCCAGCCGTTGTGGACTATCTCAAAAAAGCTGGGAAAACAGTTATGGTAGCAAGAACTATTAACAAGCCTGACTATGACATAACCGTTCCTGGTACTGCTGTTTATGAATACAACAAGCTGGTTCAAGAAGGAAAACGTGTTGTAGGGCTTTTCCACTCAACCTGCTAAAAGCAGAAAATTCTCGTTATTTCAAAGGGTCTTGTTGAAAAACAGGGCCCTTTTTTATTAGCATCTTTTCAAATCCATTCATTCAAACTATTGACTTTGCGAGATGCATTGAGTAATTTTACGAGATGCGCTGAGTAATTTTACTCAACGTATTGAGTATTTTTACTCAGCGCATTGAGTAAATTCCTAAATCGAATGGATTTTTATGCAAAAACGCCACATTTTTGAGGTGCTCCTCAAACGAGTCCAAGAGCCACGCCGGTTCATTCAAGTCCTTTTGGGCCCCCGCCAAGTTGGTAAAACAACCCTGGCCATCCAAGTGACCGAGGCACTCAACAAGCCATACCATTTTGTTTCGGCAGACTTGGCGTCTTTACAAGATTTGGCAGCACTTCAACAACAATGGGAAGTTGCACGCACAAAAATAGTCCCGGGCAAAGGCTGTATTTTTATTATCGACGAAGTACAAAAAATTCCTCATTGGTCTGATTTGATAAAATCCTTGTGGGATGCCGATACCCGCAACGGGATCGATTTGTCTGTCATGATCCTTGACTCATCGCCATGGCTTATTCAAAAAGGGCTGACTGAAAGCATGGCAGGGCGCTTTGAAATCACGCCAATCACACACTGGTCATTTGCCGAAATGAATCAAATATTTGGTTGGTCTTTAGAACAATATGCCTATTTTGGCGGCTACCCTGGCGCCGCTCCACTGGCTGATGATCACAACCCATCGCGCTGGATAAATTACATTAATGACTCGCTCATTGAAACAACTATTTCTCGCGACATTCTGTTAATGACGCAAGTAAACAAGCCCATTTTATTGCGCCGCCTTTTTCAGTTGGGCTGCATTTATTCTGGACAAATGCTTTCGTACACCAAAATGCTGGGCCAAGTTCAAGATGCAGGCAATACCACAACATTGGCACATTATTTAGATTTATTCGCGGGAGCAGGGCTTTTATGCGGCTTGCAAAAATTTGCACAACAAGCGGTTAGACAGCGCATGTCCAGCCCAAAATTTGCTGTGTACAATACTGCACTTATGACCGCCCAATCAAACAAGACCTTTAAAGAAGCACAAGAGGACCGCGCGTTTTGGGGAAGACTGATTGAATCTACCATTGGCGCTCATTTGTTAAATAGTATCCGCGGCACCCAAATTGAACTTTTTTATTGGCGCGAGGGCGACAAAGAGGTTGATTTTATATTAAAATATGGCGACAGCCTTACCGCTCTTGAAGTGAAAAGCGGCTCTGAAACCTTTAATAAATCGGGCATAGATCTCTTTGTAAAAGAGTTTAAGCCAACGCGTGTTTTATTGGTCGGGGACCAGGGCATTCCTGTTGAAAAATTTCTTAGGGCGCCCATTACTGATTTTGTATAAACTGCTAGGCAACAATATCGGCCAACAGCATATAAATACCAAAAGTTGTGCTAATTTGTACCTTGGCTACCAAATTAGCACAACTTTTTAATTCAAACCAAAATAACCCTAACTGAAACTATTTGGTGATTATAATATTACGAACGACAACCACCCATTTGCAGTTATTGCCTAAATGAGATACAATAGCTAAGTAATTGAACCGTACTCATATCAACACAATTGGAGTCGTTATGATTTTTTCAAACAAGAAATCTACCATCGTTACAAATTTATTTTTTGCTCTTTTATTTTCTGTTGTCAGTTCTTACAGCCCTTTGGTAGCCACAATCGATCAGGGATCAAGCGACGCATCAATCGAAGCACTACTTGAAAAACTTGCCGATAAAGGAAATTTTTCTGGCAGCGTGCTGGTCATGCGCAACAAAAAACCAGTCTTGCGCAAAGCGTACGGCGTCTCTGATTTAAAAAGAAGCCAAGATGATCATACTGAAATGTCTTTTATCCTTTCGCCAAACACCGCCTTTTTGATTGGCTCGTTAACCAAATCATTCACCGCAAATATTATTTTGCAGCTTGCGCAAGAAGGCAAATTGTCGCTCGACACGCCGGCGTTCTCTTTTGTTATAAATTGCGACGCACAGTATTTTATGGATCCCGCACTGATGTACAAACACACCGGCATAGATTGGTCCACCACCATCGAAGACCTGTTAACGCACACTGACAAAACTTGGGGCAAATTTGAGCACGAAGATTATATGTCAACCAGCAACAGCTTGCTCTCTCGAATTATTGCAATCGTTGATGAATGCTCATATGAGCAAAGCTTGCAAACACGTATTTTTGATAAACTTGGCATGCATCACTCATTTGCATCAGATGATGCCTACTGGCAAGCACGCGCCAATTATTATAAAAATTCCAAACCTGATCAAAAAAATACTTTCCCATTGCTGGCACTCATACCTTGCTCGGGCCAAGCTTATTGGATGGATGAAGGTCAAGATTACTATAGAACCTCACCTCAGACTTCTTATGCGTACGAATCAATCATTTCGACCGTTGATGATTTATATCTTTGGGCGCAAGAGGTCAAGCAACCAACTTTACTTTCGCCAAAATATGATGCAATTTTAAAAACATCATGTGCACATTATGATTGCAACCACGGTAAAAAATATCACGAATCAAACTACTTGCCTGAAAAGTGTTGCCACGACGGCTTGATAGCACACTTTACTTCAAAAAAGACTACCACTCCACAAGATGCTGATGACGAGGTGGTTATGATTTTCTTATCAAACACCGGCACCATTCCACACGTTGTTGAAACAATTTTGGCGGCCGCAGACATTTGTGGCTGCGAAATCGCATTGAAAACCGTCATTGAAGATCCAATGTTTTTGTTTGGTAACATTACGTTAGCGTAAATTATTCTTAAGAAAATTTTAGAGGCCGAGCTGCGTTGAATGCAGCTTGGCCTCTTTTTATTCGATCATTTTTTAATGCGATTTATTCGATCGTTTCACCATTTTGAATCAACTTGTTATTTGTTCTACCAACAAACAACGCAATTGGAATCCACACGGCAATGATTGCCAAAGAAATTACTGAACCGTACGTCAGCAACACCGAAGTTGCTGGGAACATGGCGACAATCGTTGCACCACTCGTTTTTGCAGAGCGGCTACCTTGCACATCAATCCAGCTCTTTGCTTTAAACTTAATGTCCTTGCTCGTCGGAATGTACATCATTTCTTTGCATGGATTATTGAGTGCATAACTCAGCCCTTTGGCCGCCACTACTGCTACCAAAAATGCCCACATACTTGGAAGCGCCCACGTGTAGCACACTAAACATGCCAGCATGGCTGGATACGCAATCAAACAGGCAGCGATGCCAAAGCGACGCATAAAAAAGCTCGCACCAAGCAACGCAAACAACAGCGAGACCGTGTTGGTTGCCATGCCATAAATGCCCAAAAACGATGAGACTTTTTCTATACTGTCAAACGTTGCATACGCTGTAGAATTCATATGAAATTCAAACAAAACCGTTATTACTTCGTATACCGTTGAAACAACCAAAATACCCATCAAATATGGCTTGGTACAAATAAGTCGAAGCCCTTCAATAATGCCCGTTGGTTTTTTATTTTCTTGCGCACCTGAAACCACAAATGCTCGTGGGTGGTGAACGGTAAAAAGTCTAATCATTGGTGAAATCATCAGCATCGACATCGCGGCAATGGCCGTCAGTAATGGTATGCCAAGTGTTGTTGATTGTGTTGCCACCAACGCCGTGCCAAGTATTGAGCCAAATTGCGCACCAAAAACAATGAGCGGATACCCGCGCTTGCCAGATGCTGGGTCCATCGAACTTGCAACAAAAGACCAAAAGAGCGCGATAACAATCGAGCCATAACTTTCTGTCGCAACATAAAAAATCCAACCAAGCGCCTGATTAGCTGCCGATGGCAATACGGAACTACCAATGGAAGAAAGCGTAAACAAATATGAAAATGATAAAAAGAGGGCGCCATAAAAAATAGTAACCAAATAAATCAGATTAGTTTTTTCAAACCAGTCGACCAATTTGTTATAAAAAAGCACCAGCACAAGCAAAGATACCAACGATACCATTTTGGCATATGGCAAATGCTGCGGCGAAACTAAATGCATAAACGATGCATTTTTAATCAAGCGCACCATCCAGTACGCACCAATCATAAAAAGAAAGACAGCAGAAAGAAGTCCAAATTTTTTGAACTCTTCACGAGAAATATCGCCCCACAGGACGCGGCATAGTTTTGAAAACATAAGAAGCTCCTCGAGATAACAACCGGTTATCTCATAAAAATATCAGCGACAATTTTATACTACGGAAGCGCCACCTATCGCTTTTGCAGCGCGGCGGGAAACATCCGTGTTTTAATATGCCCAGATATTAAGGAGAAGAAAGCCAAACTCGCAACATTTCTATAAAATGCCCATTGGCCCCACGGTATTTTCCCGTGTAATGATCATTTCTGCATCATTATGCATACTTTTTCAAGTTAATGATTATTACGTTTTAGTATATTATGCGAAAAAAAATTCTGCAAATTTAACTAAAAAAATGACTATCTTTAAAGAAAAATAGGATAAGTTTTTGAAATAGGCAGTTTTGATCCTTTTTGCTAAACTTGCCAAAATAAACATTTTCAAAAAAAGAGTACTGAGTATGGTTCTGAAGAAAAAATTAACCACGACGTTATTTAGCTTCATAATAAGCATTGCTGCATTTAATAGCATACAAGCTAACGAAATGAACTTACAAAAAGATGCCGATTTGCCATTGCACGCTTCAAACGAGTACGCGGCCCAGGTTCAAGAAATGATTAAACTGGTGCGCGAAGCTGCGCATCAGGAAATCTTACCACGCTGGCAAAACGTAACGATAGAAAACAAAAGCCAAGAACATTCGTTTAAAGATTTGGTTACCGAGGCCGACAAGCAAGCAAGTTTGTATATCCTTAAGCGCATCAGGCCAACAATCCCCGGCTCATATTCTGAAGAACACAAACACGCCGACCGCTTTGATCATGATATCGTGTGGCAAATTGATCCGGTTGACGGCACACAAGAATTTTGTGAAGGATACGAAAACGGCTACACAACACTTGCCGCACTCTTAAAACGTCAAGATGATGGCACCTACGCATCGATAGCCGGCATTATTTATCTGCCAGCAACTGACACGTTGTGGTACACCAACGATTCAACCACCGTTGTTTTTATGCGTAACAGCAACGAGCTCCCACTCCCAACCTACCAACGAAATGAGTTACGCATTTATCAGCGAGCGGTAGACCATCTCAAAGGCATTAATGATTTTGCCGAATATTTGGGCAACCAACTTAATCTTCCAACGCACATCGTTGAATCTGGCGGCGCTGGAGCGGCGGTTGCCGATCTTTTAGAGGGGAAAATTAATCTTTTAATTTTCAATAACGATAGCACTAAAGACTGGGATTGCGGCATGGCGGCACCGCTTGTTAAGGCGCTTGGTGGTTTTATTTGTGATCTTGACGGCAATGATCTTACCTTCAACCGACATGACGAACCAGGCCTTTCGGAACCATACAATTTACGCGGCTTTATTATGTCGATCGTTTTTAAAAAAGAAGAAATTATGCCGCACACCAAACACCTAGTTTTTGACCATCGATTGGTAATGCCAAAGAAATAAATGTCTGAGAAAATTTTAGAGGCCGGGCTGCGCTGAATGCAGCCCGGCCTCTTTTTATTTTTGATCTCTTGCCTCAATTATTTTATATCCAAGCATTTATGACATCCTTTTTCTGCAGCAATAATTATTGAAAGAAAATTAAAAAAAATAAGCACGATTTCTCTTTCTCTTCATAAAAATTTAATCTACAATCCTCGAAATATCTCCATTTCACAACACGAGGAGTTTGTTCAATGCCCCATCAACTTGCAGCTTACGCAATAGTCATCATGCGTAAAGACAATAAAATTTTGCTCTTGCAGCGAAACGAAAGCGCATCGTTTGCACCAAACCATTATTCATTAATTGGCGGCGCACTGGAAAAAGATGAATCATTTCGAGAAGCAGCCGTTCGCGAAGTATTTGAAGAAATTGGCATAAAAATTAAAGTAGATGATCTTAAATTTGTTCACACCTTTCAGCGCAGAAAAGTTGCTCACGAACTCGTTGTCTGCGTTTTTGAATGCACAACCTGGCAGGGCGAACCGTACAACAAAGAACTCAAAAAGCATACCGCTCTGGCATGGTTTAGCGAAGAGGCCTTACCAAAAAAAATGATTCCCGCACATCGCAACGCTTTAACGCTCATTAAACAACACCTATTTTATTCTGAACATCAAGACCCCTCATAACCAAAGCGAGTATCATGAAAACATTTGCACAATCACTAAGTACTACAAGTTTTGTTTTCTTTCTCACTATAAATTCCTGTTTTGGCGCCGCACAACTTATAAAAAAACCTAATCCACCATTTGCCGATCTTGCTCTAACAATTGAATGCTACCATCATATTTCTAAACTAACCGATCAATCAATTTTTTTTAAAGCAATCAATAAAGGCAAAGTGCATCACGTAAAAAAATATCTTGAACAACACTATCCTATCGCCATGCAAGATAAACTTGGTAAGACACCCTTGCACATTGCCACAGCTCGTGGTGACATAAAAATGACCAATTTTTTATTGAAAAACAATGCTCCAATTGAAACACAAGATTGTGAAGGCAAGACTCCGCTCTTTGAAACCGTTAAACATACCGAAACCACCATTGCTCTTTTATTGCTCGAAAATGGCGCTAATCAAAAACAACAAGATATGTATGGCTCAACAGTACTTCATTACGCTGTTATTGCCGGCAATGAAAAACTAGTAAAATTTTTAATGACTCTCGATGTCGATATTTTACAACAAGACGATCAAGGCAATTCATCACTTGATTATTCAGTAATGAGTAATTTTCCAGAAATTACCAATCTTCTCAAAATTGGGCTTGCAACACAAGCACGAGCGAAAAGACTAATGCGAGACCACATCAATAGCCCCTGTTTTGAAGAAATTTTCAGACCACGCAGCCCTGTAATACCACTCAGCTTTCACAAGCATCATCGACAAGGAAGCCTTCCGGACACGGCGAGTGCATAAGCACAGCAGCTCCCTGCGGATTTATTTCTTACATCACACAAACTTTTATCATGCAAAAATAGCTCCAGATGGAGCTATTTTTATTTTTTTTAAAGATTGTTGAAAAAAAAAAGAATCATTTTTTATAATGATGGTGATTCGTAAAAAGTCCGCGTCCGTAAAACAAGGAGTCTCCATGAAGCACCGCTCTTTCCGCACACTCGTCGTGTTGGGCATGGTTGCATCGAGCTTGAGCGCTCGGCATTGCAACCTCGATCAAACGATGCAGTTCAATGTCGGATCAACATTCTGTCATGTTCAGTCAGATTTTGGCGATATGCCAACCACGCTTGGATATCAAGCCGGTATTCATACCGATTTGACCTATTCCAAAGAAGAAAGTTTTTACGCACAACTTCAGTTTGATGGCAGCTGGAACGCTGGCTACATCGCTGGACCACTCGCACAAAAAAGCAAAGTTGGCGACTACCGCCCAGAAGGTTTAATCGGTTACAACTTTGTCAGCTCTTGCGGCAAAATGGTTTTCACACCATTAATCGGTTTTGGTTATCATCATTTTTCTAACGAATTGTCACCAGACATCATAACCTACAACTACCACCATCTTTACATCCCAGTTGGTTTTGATTTTGCTTATCCAATCCGTAATTGCAATTTTGAAATTGGCGCGCGCGTAGTTGCACGTCTCGGCGTTGCAGCATGGTTAGATTTAGAAACACCATTAATTAACCTTGGCAATGACGACGACGATAATGACCTTGATCTTGAATGGTCATATGGCGTTCGCGTTGAAGTGCCACTCACTTGGCACAAAACCACCGGCAACGACATCAATTGGCAAGTCAAAGTTGTTCCGTATTTTGATTGGAACCATTTTGGCGAAACTGAAGACACCGGCATATTTAACTTGCCAATCGGCGTGCCAGAAGTTGACCGTTGGCAGCTTGGCCTTCACGTAGATTTCGGCATGCGATTCTAAATAAAACGAAAATTGAAGAAACGAGGCAATTATTATGAATAAAAAAATTATCCTGACACTGACGGTTCTCTGCTCGTACGGGCTTGTACACGCAGATCCGTTTACCGTTGTCCGCCGCGCCAACCGCCGGTTTAATGCAGAACTCGTGCGCAATGGCACCGCTGACCGTTGTGTGCGACAAGACCTTGCGGCACAACCAACCAATGGCGATGAACAGCTTTATGAAGACTTGCGTGGAAATTTTGGTAAGGGCTTGAAACAAATAACTAATGATACTGACTCAAGCTTGGTTGACCCAGAAGCTTATAACTCATTATTGTTTGCACTTGCAACTGGAAACTCAAGTGATTTTGATAAAATTCAAATGCACCTTACCCCTGCTCAACGTAAACTCGTTACCCCGCAAGCAGGGCTAGATTTCAACCTAGCTGGTCCAGACAGCTGGATTCATTCAATCATAGCACCGCCAGCCATTGCATCAGCAGAAAAAGCTGGTGAAATGGTCGAAATGTATGAAATAGCTTTGTTGCGCGATTTTAATTTAAGTTATACAGCTCCCATCTCATTCACCGCTCAAAATGCAATTAATGCCTTAAATGCTTTATCAGATTTCAAAGGACCAAAAGAAGGCGGAGTAGTTACTCCTCAAACACTTTTCAGATCAAATATTCCTGGCGCAACAACTGGTAATTATATTTCACAATTTTTATTACAAAATGTTTCTTTTTCAGATACCTCATTTCTTCAACAATATATGGTTCAAGCAAAGAACATTAACTATTTAACAACGCGCACTGGCTGGGTTGATAGTCAAAAAGGAATAAATGTTACTGCCGTTGCCCCATCCGTAGGACCTCGCTATATCATCACACCTCGAGACCTTGCTAGTTTTGTTCATAACGATGCAGGACAACTTCCTTATATTTTTGCATTGTTAATTCTTCTTAGTTGGGCAGATACTGACCCAATGAATGTTTTTGATGCTAACAACCCATATCTTGGCACCAATTCACAACAAGCATTTGCAGAATTTTATACCAAGCAACTCATTAGTTTGATTGGCATGGCTTGCGATATGGCAATCCGCGCAGCATGGTATCAAAAATGGTTTGTACATAGAACCATTCGTCCAGAATATTTTGCATGGCTTGTTGATAGAGCAAAAACAGGAACTCCTGGCTTTACCGGAATATTGCATAATGATGTTCTCAATTCAGCAGTTACCGCTGCAAATCCAGCGGGAGGCAGTATAAATACCTTCAATACTAATGCTGGTGAAGACAACTGGCTCCTTCCTCAAGCATATGTTGAAGGTTGCCCACTACATCCAACCTATCCAGCTGGACATGCAACAACTGCAGGCGCTTCAGTTACTATTCTCAAGGCATTTTTCAATGAAGATCATCCATTTCCTCAAACTGCGGTTACTTGCCAGGCTATGCAGCCAAATGATGATGGCTCTGCACTCACACCATATGCAGGCGATCCTATTACCATCGGCGGCGAACTCAACAAGCTAGCAGCAAATATTGCTTATGGCCGTAACTTTGCCGGCATTCACTACCGCTCAGATGCTGAAGAATCTATGCGTCTTGGTGAAAAAATTGCCATCTCACTCTTGGAAGATTGGGCATACACCATGAACATTGATTTCAAAGGCTTCTCATTAACCAAATTCGATGGTACCAAAATAACCGTTGGCACCAAGAAAGTTATGGCAGGCTTGCCTCGCTAACACATCGTTCTGATTTTAAAAGAGGGCTCCGATCGGGGCCCTCTTTTCATGCCTTGCTTTGGCACAAAAAAGCGGCTATAATCCATCGCACTTAAATATCATGTTAACTTTAAGCACACAACAAGCACGACGATTGTCCTTCATGAAAAAAGAATGCTCTTTCTTGTTCGCGCTCTTAGGAATTTTGCTGATTGGTGGGGGAGCTACTGCTCAGGCACAACCACACACCATGAACGAAATTAAAGCCGCTCAGGCATTGGTCATGCTTAGCCAACAATCATTGTTTTTTTATCATAATCTCAACAGAAGTTTTATGGACAACTTCGTCAGCCAAGACCCATCAAAAATTACAGAAACTCTTAGGCAAGCTCCTCGTTTGATTACTATTCGAGATACAAAGGGAAACACTCTGCTGCACCGCGCTATCAAGCTCAATACACACCCAAGAGTCAAACAAGTTTTGCTCGAATGCTTCGCTAACTCATATCTCATAAATGAAGAAAGCATATTTTTGGCAAAAACACACTTTCTTGCCTTACCCAATAAAAAAGGAAAAACCGCCCTTCATGCCGCGATAATTAAGGGCTCAGAGGATATTGTTTATGAGCTTTTAATGCACGGCGCCAATCCAAATGCCGCAACCTACGAAAGAGGTTCTTTCTCTTATCTCACGCCACTTCACACCGCCATCATATTCGACCGCATAGAAATTCTTAACCTGTTATTACAGCATCCCTCAACAGATATTTATGCTCATGCTTGTATGAATGAATCAGTAATTTCTGCTTTTAGCCTTGCATCGATATATGATCGTCCCTACTGCCTTGCCCTACTCAAAAACTATTTTAATAAAAACAATAATTAAATCGATAACTAAAAAAGAGGGCCTTCAGTCTGAGAGCCCTCTTTTTATTTGTTTAAAAAACTATTTTTATTGAAGCCTGGTGCCATTTGGTACAGCATGCCCAACCGTGCTCATGCGCAGCACATCGTCAGCATCTTTAGCAAACAACATCATGCCGTGAGATTCCAGTCCCATCATTTTACGCGGCGCCAAGTTGGTAACAAAAATACCTTGCTTACCAACTAAATCTTCTGGCGTGAAATCTTTTTTGATACCTGAAAGGACTTGTCGCATACCAAGCTGCCCAAAATTAACCTGCAACTTATACAATTTGTCTGAGCCTTCAATGGCCTCACACTGCTCAATAGTACCAACGCACAATTCAACTTTTGCAAAATCATCAATCGTAATCACGTTCTGTTCCTGTTTTTTTTCTTCTTGAGTATTTGTCGTTGCTGGTACTTCAACCGATGGCTCAGGGCGCACAAAAAGCGGCTCTGATGTCATGGTCAACACAAATGATTTGTTCCATTTATTTTCACGCAAATCTTGTTCGTAATCTTTGCCAAGTTCAAGCGTATGCCCAAGCGAGGCTAACAGCGCTTCCATTTTGGCAGGCATAATCGGCCACAGCATAATGCCGATCGCACGCAAACAATGGCAGGTAGCAGCAATAACTTCGTCAAATAATTCACGATTCGTTTGCGCTAAGGCCCATGGTTGCTGTTCGTGAAAAAATGCATTTACCAAAGAAATAAATTTCCAAAGTTCAGCCAACGCAACGTGGTACAGGCCTTTGTTCATTTCTTCCCAATAAAAGCGGTAGGTCTCGGCGCAATGCTCACGCAAAATCAGCGAGCGCTTTTCCCACGCACTGGTATGGCACGTACCATCTTCAGTCATTGGCGGGGTTACTTTATCAAGACCATGCTTTAATGCCAGCGATAACGTGCGATTAAGCAGATTGCCCAAATTGTTTGCTAAGTCTGCAGTAATATGTTCTTCAAGATCTTTCAAACTAAAGCTACCGTCTTGCGTGATAGCCATTTGCCGAATCAAATAATAACGCACTTGATCAACACCATAACGCTCAGCTAACGATAATGGATCTACCGCGTTGCCAAGTGATTTAGACATCTTTTGACTGTCAATCAAAATGTAACCGTGCACAAGCAAACGCTTTGGTAGCGCTAAGCCAGCAGCCATCAAAAAAGCTGGCCAATAAACGGCATGAAAACGCACAATATCTTTTGCTAGCAGCTGCACTTCTGCCGGCCACCAAAAGTTAAAATTTTCACGCGCTTGTGCAGAATCATTTCCATACCCAAGTCCACTGATGTAGTTCACGAGCGCATCGCCCCACACATAAACGGTATGCGCTGGATCCCCGGAAATGGAATACCCCACGAAACGGTCTTGCGCGAAATACTTAAATCTTTTAAGCCCGACTTAACAAACGAAATCACTTCGTTGATGCGATCTTTGGGCGTAATAAAGTTAGGATTATTTTCATAGAAATTGAGCAACTGCTCTTCGTACGCCGAAAGCCTGAAAAAATAACTTTCTTCAGAAACTTCTCGCATCGTACGAACACATGAAGGACAAATATAAAGACCTTGAGCATCTTTTGGCGACTCATTATCAATTGTCACAAATGTTTCGCATGGCACACAATACCAACCGGTATAGGCCGATTTATAAATATCGCCTTGATCGATAAGTTTATTAATAAACGCTGTTACTGCTTGCACATGTTCAGCGTCGATGGTGCGAATAAATTTGTCATAGCCAATATTGTAATGCTGCCACACTTTTTTAAATTCAGGCACAATTGCATCAACAAATGCTTTTGGTTGCTTGCCAGCTTCAAGCGCTTTTTCTTGAATTTTTTGGCCATGCTCGTCTGTTCCTGTTAAGAAAAAAACCTTTTGACCAAGCAACTTGTGCCAGCGTGCAGCCGCGTCTGCCAACAAGGTTGAATAGAGCGTTCCTAAGTGCGGCTTGGCATTAACATAATAAATAGGAGTTGTTATATAAAATTTATTTTTGTTCATGACTTTCTTTCTTCTGCTTGGTAGCGTGGCTCATTAAAAGTATCGAGCCTTGCAAGGATAGAGCCCCAGCGTACACGCTTGGTCCAAAACGTTACCGGATGTTTTACTAAATCTAACAGCCATAACGGCTCTTCACTATCTATCGAATACATCACAAAGCTGGCGCGACCATGAATTAATCGTTGGTCAAGCAAGCCCCAATAACGGCTATCCCGACTATTTTTGCGGTTGTCGCCCATCACCCAGCACATGCCAGGCGGTACTGTTATCGGTCCAAATTTGTCGATATTGTAAATAGATTCTTGATGCATTGTTTTTTTCATAACATAAGTCGGTGTAAATGGCTGGCTCAACATAAGCTCACGAGATGCTACATCACGCACCACATCACGTTCTTTGAGATGATAAAAAGGTTGCTGATCAAAAGAAGCACGAGGATCGTACGAATAGTAGGTTGTTTTATGTGACGCGCATAATGCTGCGGGCATTTTAAGGCCTAAAACTTTGTGCTGTTTAAAAAGACCGGTTCTTTTTTCAACTTTAACTAACGGATACCGATTTACGTAAGGCTCTTCAAGTAAGGCGCCATTTAAATAAAGCACCGTACGACCATTTTCAATCCGACCTTCAACCGTATCGCCCGGCACGGCAATAACACGCTTAACCCAATTGTCCGCCCCGCCAGAAAGCCCAAGGGCTGGAATACCAATGCCCACATAGCGCTGCCACCACAAAGCGAAACAATTTTTTTTGTCATATTCAAATTCTGGATTATCAAAAATAACCAAATCGCCATGTTTAATTTTGTCTAAATAGTAGGCCATTTTGTTGCCCCAAATTCGATGGCCAACCAAAATGTTAGGCTCTGCAGAACCGCTTGGCACATGATAAAGCCCAAAGATAAAGCTCCGCAAAACTACCGCAACAACAAAAGCAAGTGTGATGGAATTAACCCATTGCCGCCACTCAGGCAACGTGAGATTGTACAACTCACCATAAACTGAACGCAAATCGCGCAATTTATTTTTGAGTACCATTTCTTCAGCTTGACCTTCAGCTGTTGGTAGCAAGCCCATATTAATTTCGGTCACATAATTTTCAGCATCGCGCAAAAGCTGCTCTGCCTCATCAGCTTTTTTTACTGAACCGGACGCACGCCATCGACCAATACGCTTTAAGAAAAATTTCTTACGTCGCTCAAATTGAGCACGCGTTTTTTCAAATGAACGGCTTATTTCGCTCATACCACCTACCAGGTTTATTATTCTTTTGCTTGCGCAATTACCGTATTGTTCAACATTTTAAGCGTACGATTCCAACGAACATGCTTTGTCCAAAAATCTAGTGGGTGCTTAACCAAGTCAAACAACCAAAAATCTTCTTCGCTATCAAGCGAGAAAAGAACAAAACTTGCACGACCACGAATATACTTTTTATGCAATGGACCCCAGTAGCGGCTATCTTCACTATTTTTTCTACTATCGCCCATGGTCCAATACATATCTTTTGGCAACGTAAACGGACCAAATGTATCGCGACTGAAAAATTCTTTATAACCAACTTTCATATCATAATTTGGCGTGTATGGCTGATACAAAACAGGCTGGCCGGTGTGTGAATCACACACAATGTTTTTTTGAATAATTTCATAAAACGGCTGTGCTTCGTACGGCTTGGTTGGCACATAGGTATAGCGCAATTCATGCGTCCAGTGTCTACGCAAAAAGCCAGGAACCATAAACGGCCCAACGTTATCTAAATTAATAAAACCTTTTTCTTTGCGCATGGCAATGAGTGGATATGGATTTACATACGGCTCATCTAATTTTTTTCCATTCAAATAAACAGCTGTCTTCCCATCTTCAACACGACCTTCAACCGTATCGCCAGGAATCCCAATAACACGTTTTACCACATTAATCGGGCCGGCATGTAAACCAAGAAGCGGGACCGGCAAACCAACAAAACGCTGCCACAAATATTGAATGGTGCTCGAGCGATCGTAAATATGGCGAGGGTCATCAAAAATAACCAACTCACCGCGCTGAATCGGATGAAAATAATAGGCCATTTTATTGCCCCAAATTCGATCGCCAACCAAAATGTTTGGCTCGGCAGAACCGGTGGGCACATGATAAGGACTAAAAATAGTATGCCGTAAGATAAATGCTAAGACCAAGGCAACAACAATTGCTTCTACCCACTGCTGCAAAATTGGCTTAGTTATTTCATGCAATTCTTTATAAATTTTGGCAAAACGTTTTACTTTTTCTCGAGCCACCGCTATATCAGCTGTTACTGAAGAAAGTTCGTTTTGTAATTCTTGTGAGAGAATATCTGCTTGCTCAAGCAACTGTTTACCGTTACGACACTGTTCATCGTTACCTTGTACGCACCACTTTGCAACTTTTTTTTTAAAAAAATCTTTCTTGCTTTGATACTTACCATTAGTAGCTGTAAATTTTTTTCTTAAGCTTTCTATCATAATCATCAACCTAACTTTTTATGCGCCTTTAGGAACTTTTAACCGTCAGCCACATCTCTTCAAGTTTTTTGCGTGGCGTATCGTTATGCAATAATTGAAGCTTAGCAAAGATATCGTCACTTGGGAAAAAATGCTTATTCTGAGAAAATTCTGGGTCTACCAAATCATAAGCAAATCGATTGGGTGGGTTGTAACCATAATATTCGGCATTGTACGCAGAAATCTTTTTGGTCAACATAAAATTAATAAACAAATGTGCCGCATCAACTTTTTTAGATTCTGCTGAAATACAATAACCTTCCAGCGTAAAAATGCTGCCTTCGGTTGGAATCTGAAAACCAATATCGTCAGAAACGGCATACACTCGACGAATATACTGGTTCGGCGTAATGGCAACCTGAAAAACATCCGCGAGGAAAAAATAGCGCAAATCTTGATGAAAATAACTTTCTGCCCATTTTTTTTGGTTAAGTAACAAGTCTTGAATCTTTGCAATACGTTCGTCTGTAAAGTCTTGCGCATGCTCATGGCCAAATAAATAAAAGCCAGCAAAGCAACTCATTTCACGCGAGTCTTCAAGAACCGCAATTTTATAATCTGATGTTATTAAATCAGGATGTACCGATTGAGACGGTTTTTCAAAAATTAATGAAAGACTAATTTTTTCCGGCTCTTTGGAAAAAATACTTTTTTTATAAGCAATACCATAAGGCGCCCAGCAACCTGGCATCGAATAAATATTACCAGGATCACAAAAATGATTCATCAAGCGCGGATCAAGCTCTTCTTTGACTGGCAGCTTGCTATGATCAAGCCGCATTAAAAGATTTTCTTTACGCAAAATATCAATCATATACGCACTTGGTATTACTACATCGTAACCTTTGCCTCGTGTTATTTTAAACTTTGCCAAAAGTTCTTCGTTGCTATCAAAATATTTTAAGCCAACTTTAATGCCATAAAGCTGCTCAAATTCTTGTATCGTTTCAATCGCTATCATGTCGGCATAGCTATAGATATACAACTTATTGTCGGCCATAAAAAATTCTTGAACGTGGGGAATATATAAAAAGAATCCAATAACTACCAAGTAACCAAAAGTAATAAGAGAACGGATACCCCATTTTCTTAACAACACAGGATCAAGAGTGAAATATTTATTCATGACCAAGCACCTGATCGGCAACGCCACATGCACATAAAAGCAAGACAACCACACTGCTGACAATTAAAAAACAAGCAGAAAGCGCATTAATCGTTGGATCTATCCCTGCGCGCGCTAACGAATAAATGTAAACCGAAAGCGTTTGCACTGATGGATTAGAACAGAAAAATGCAATCAAGAAATCATCGAGAGACAAGGTAAAAACTAATAATGATGAAGCAAGAAGCGATGGCCTGAGCAACGGAATATAAATTTTGCGCAACGTCTGGCCATAGGTTGCCCCAAGATCGAGCGAAGCCTCAGTCAAATAAGGATCAAGTTCTACAAAACGAGCTCGCACAATCGGCACTACAAAACCAAGCCCCAGCAAAGTATGCCCGGTAATTAAACTGCCATAACCAAGTGGAATATTAAAAAAAACAAAAACACTCAACAAGCCGATAGCCATCACAATTTCTGGCAACAAAATGTTGGTGTAAAAAATATTAAACAAGAAGGGCGTCTTCCACCAACGACTTGCCAACACAAAACAAGTGCCCAGCAACACGCTCAAAAATGTCGCGCTAACCGCAACCACAAAAGACACTTGTAATGATTCTAATAAATCAGCATTCTTAAAAAGTTCTTGGTACCAACGCACGGTAAACCCAACCCAATGAGAAGAAACTTCAGAATCATTAAAGGAAAAAATTGCTAAAACAATGACCGGCAAATATAAAAAAACATACGCCATCGCAACAAAAATTGGATGCAAAAAGCGAAAGAAGAAGCGTCTATTTTCAACCATTGTCCACATCCTTCATAAAATCTGTATACAACGCATACGCAACACGCTGAAATTTTTTGTGCAGGGTATCGAGACAATAAGCCAAAAATATCATCGTCAACGGAAAACTCACCATGACCAACGCCAAAGCAGCACCCGCTCGCCAATCACGCGATATTAAAAAGTTATTAACAATGATGTTGCCTAAAAAAATTGTCTTCCCGCCACCAAGCAATGTTGGCACTGCAAACTCACCAAATGAAGGCAAAAAAACCAGCACAAATCCGGCATAAACACCCGGCAATGATTGCGGAAACACTACGCGGCGCAGGGTATCAAAACGACCAGCTCCAAGGTCTGCAGCTGCTTCCAACAAGCGTTTGTCCATACGCTCAAGAACGGTAAAAATTGGCAATATCATGAACGGCAAATAAACCGATACCATACCAACAATAACAGAAAAATAACTATTGGTCAGGTTAATCGATTGCGGCAAAAGACCGGTCCAATAAAAAAATTGATTTAAAAAACTATTTTTATCAAGCAAAAACATCCACGCATAAATTTGTACAATCAAGCTGGTCCACGATGGTAAAATTAATGAAAAAAGCAAAATCGTACGAAAACGCTTTCTTACTTTTAATGCTAAAAAATAAGCAACCGGGTAAGCAATGGCAAAAGAAATCATAGTCGTTGTAAATGCTACGCTCAATGAATTTAAAAATACTTTGAAATACACAGCAGAAAAAATATCACGATAATATTTGAGTGTGAAAGTAAAAGTCCCCGTCGCTTCAGCATAATCACAAAAACTATACAAAACGAGTAATGCCAACGGCAAATATAAAAAGAAAAATTGCCACAACAAAACAGGACACGCTAGGAAATAAGAAAATTCTTCAGCAATCAATACACGCAATCGTTTCATTAATACTCCAATAATCCAACGTTTTCTTTTTGAAAGTATAAGTAAACTTCATCATCGTAATCAATCGTTTCTGTTGGAAAATGCTCGTCATTTTGTTGAAAAACCATCAAGCGTTGTCCACTGTCTACCACCACGCGAAAGGCAGTTGAGCGACCATAATAAATCAAATCGATCACTTTGCCTTTAACACAATTCGAAAAACCTTCATTAGGCTTTTTGGTGATATAAATTTTTTCTGGTCGAATATTCATAAGCAAGCGACAACCAGAAATCAGCCATGGTTTTTCCAAAGGAAAGTAAACTGAAAAAGTACCTAAGCTATCAACATTAACAATCTGTTTGCCGTCAATAACATGATAGGTACCTTCAATAAGATTAGTACTGCCCACAAACGTTGCGACAAATCGCGAGGTTGGAAATTCATAAATTTCTTTAGGTTTACCAATTTGCTCAATGCGTCCGTTGGTGCTCATGATCGCCATTTGGTCGGCAACCGTCAGCGCTTCAAATTGATCGTGCGTAACGTACACAAAGGTTGTTTTAAGCTTGTCTTGCAAGTCAATGAGCTCAAGCAACATCTTTTCTTTAAGTTTAAGATCAAGCGCTGCTAATGGTTCGTCGAGCAATAAAACTTCTGGCTTGTTGATAACAGCCCGCGCCAAAGCTACACGTTGCTGCTGCCCACCCGAAAGACTGCGTGGGTATTTATTTTCATGACCAAGTAACCGCACAATAGCCAACGTTTCGGCAACACGCTCCTGAACTTCTTGGTTCGGCACACCCTTGACGCGCAAACCAAAAGCAACATTTTCAGCAACGGTTAAATGAGGAAACAACGCGTATTGTTGAAAGACGGTATTCACACGACGCTGATTGATGGGCACATTGGTAATGTCTTCGTCTCCCAAAAATATTTTACCAGAATCGACCGTTTCAAGGCCAGCAATAAGACGCAACAACGTGGTTTTGCCACAGCCGCTGGGCCCCAGCAATGCAAAGAATTTACCAGCGGGAATCTCGAGCGAAAGATTATCAATAATAACTTCGCCATCATAATATTTGGTTACAGATTCAAATCTAATGCGTCTCATCTATCGCTCACCTTTTAATCAAAAAGATTACCTGATCACTTTTTTGCTTTGCCAAGTTTCGCTTTACCAAACAAGGCAGGAATAACAACGTCGGCCAAGGTACATGGAACCAACACTACAACGATCATGTACAAGAATACAAAACCCATGCGCGTCCACCAGTCATGAAAACCAAAGCTAACCAAATATAAAATTGACGCCATTGAACTGATGAAAATATGAAAAAAATGAAAACTTACTGAATAAAAAACTTGGCGACTGCGCTCATGCCCACTCATCACCCAACCATTGATAATACCAACAATCAAGAATGGCAGGACGGTATCCAAATGCTTCAAAAAGCACCAGTGAAAGTGCATTGGCAAATTAATAAACTTACCACCAAGGTAGGGCAGTATTGCATCGGACATGGTACAAAATACCGCCGGCACACAAAAACCAACGACCATGCCGCCCAGCGTACTTTTGGAATATTTGCGAAACATCAAAATAGTTCCCGTACCGGCAAACAACAAATGCAGATAATGGAAATTATGAAATAATTTGTACGCAATTGAATGATGCCCGCTCACAGCTCCTTGGTCGCCAGAAATTGAAATCAAGCTTAAAAAAACCATCGACAATGCTACCGAAAAAATGGCAAACGGAAGATGACACAAAATCTCTTCCCAAATCGTGTGATGATGCTCTAAAACGCTATGGTCTTTCGTACCATTTTCTAACTCAGTATGGTGGTGGTCGTGTTTCATGATGATAGCTTTCTCATTACTCATTTTTGACATATGTTAATAGCTCAAAATTCTTTGCTTTTATGCGCTTTAAAGATAGCTCTAAAAGGCCTAGAGCGCAAATAAAACAAGGAGATTTATGATATCCTATAAAAAATGAATGTAAAGAATAGTCATTAAAATTCAAAAAGAAAGATGTTTCTATTTGTCACTCTGGCAATCTATACCAGCACAACGGCCTACACGCTCTCAAATACGCTTTTCTCTTCTTTTAATTTTTAGCTTGAATTATACTCCGAAACGCGTATTAAATGAGAACGTGCACGAAAACTGTATGGTGTTATTTTTTATGAAAAAGGTCATGAGTATGTTAATGAAAAAATGTCTTTTGCTCGTTCTTTTTGTTGTGTCGACCAACGCTGTTCACGGAATGGGAAATTGGCTGGAAAACTACTGGGCAAGTAGGCAAGCTGCTCGCATTGAAGCCTATCGAAAAGAAAAAGCTCAAGCAAAAATAGCAGCGCTTGAAAAAAAAAGAGCCGACGCCGAAGAATCTTTTTACCAAAATTTGAAGCCTGCAACAGCGTGGTGGCCCGATCTAAGCGATATAGAACGATATCGTCACGACGAATGTATCCAAGCTATTGAAAGAAAATATGGCATCAGCGGCGATATTTTTAGGGCCTCAGACTTAGTTAAAGAAGCGTATACCCAGATGCTTATCTACTTTCTTAGACACCACGTCGCGGGCGATGACCAGGTAACTATTGTGACCGACAACTACAAAACTATTTCGCTCAATCTCGACAAGCAATCACTAAAAAACCTTGTTCGCTATGCTCATGAGTATTTCTGGCAACGGCATGGATTTCTTTATGAATTTATTTTTGATCAAGTCGCATCGGACTATGAACAATTTATTGAACACATTATTATCAAAAAAAAATCGAGCAGTTTTAAAAAAGTTCCGAAAGATCTGATCCCCGAAACTTTCCATAGCTTATTATGTTTTTGGTTTCTTAAAATAGTTGCTCTTCAACTCGATAGTCCCGACCTTGAAAATTGCGCTGGTTCGTTTTGCTGTTAGTAAAATAAGCAGTAAAAAAGTGAAAGGTTTTTCGTTTATGCTTACATTAGTTGCATTATTGTTGATCATCTCAAACTCGCTGTACGGCGCCGCAGGTAAGGAAAAAGAAGAGGCCAAAGAAGTAAATGATTCAACTCAGTCCGCCAATTTCCTTCTTGCTTATTGGGCAGATCCAGAGGATATTGCACAATACGGACCAAGCGTTAAAAAACGCTATGACGATTCATTGATTGGTTTTCTTAAAGAACATGCAGCAGGCAATCAAACTATCATTATTCAAACCTGGGCTGATGAACAATACGAACTAAACAAGGTCTGTATCGCAACGTTATCAACACTTGTCAGCTTTGCATCTCGCGAACTTTATGAAAGAAGTTGTGCGTATAAGAACAAAAACCCCCTGATAAAAAGCTACCTCACCTTTATTGCCAAAACTATGTTTGATGAAGAGATTGATGGACAAACAATTATACGCAACAACTACCATCAAACGCTGCTCCACATGCTACCAGGACTCGCCAACAAAATCGCGAAGGAAAGACAGACTGAGGAATATACCTACGATGACGATGAAGCAATCGAAGGAATTGAAGCGTTATTCTTTATATTCAAACGTGTTTTAGGAGGTAGGTAATATTTTTACGTGAGGCGGTGCCGTTGGTGGTAACGAGCGCTATTGAAGCCCAACTTGCAAATGAACATGCTTAAATTTTGCGAGATCGATAATCGTGCCGACCATGGGATTTTGCTCAACAATCGTCACGCGATCAGTTGGTAAGCGTGGGCCATCAAGCCCCACCACCTGAACCTGAACACCTGAACGTTTGAAAAAATCTTGCGCTTGATCAAGTGGCAAACCAACAACATTGGGCATGATCACTAATTCATCATCACCAGCAGAAATATACGCAATCATTTTAAGTCGCTCAAGTGGCTGGCCCGGCGTTACTGACTGCGCAAAACAGAGATTTTTTGGATAACGACTTTTGAGCTGAATTTGCTTGGTCGCAATTTTTAAATGAGCAGCATTGCGTTCAATCGTGCTACTATCTTTATGAAAAAAATCAGGCGCCAGTATTTTTTGCGGAGCCTTGGCAATCGTCACAAAAATCGATTGTTGCGGCCGCACGCGCTGATACGCTGCCGGCACCTGCTGTAAAATAGTCCCTTCAGGAAATTGTTCATCTTCTTTTTCCGCACGCAAACGCATGGCCATGTTGTGGCGCGCCAAAACGCCGACCGCCTCTTGCACCGTCAAGCCCATAATGCTAGGCACCTCAACGCTTTTTTTTTGCATATAAAAATAAGCACCGGCATAGCCAACCATAAAAAATAGAAAGGGAACTGCCCACATTGCATAAGAAATTTTTTGTAGAATCTTCATGATTTACTCACTCAACCGTAACCGATACCCAAAAAAAAGAGCCGCACTGAGTGCGGCACATTTAAACATACATAATTCTTCTGGGTTTGCTTGTAAGCTGGATTCTGTACTTTTTACACAGCGAACTGTGATCAAAGTGGCAACCATCTATCTAAGCGACGTACCCGCAAATATGTAAGAACAAGAAACTTGTCATTTGCTGCTCTGTCTTGCTCCAGGTGGGGTTTGCCTCGAGAATACATTACTGCATTCAAGTGTGCGCTCTTACCGCACTGTTTCACCCTTACCCTCAAGCTACCTCAAAGGCGGTTTATTTTCTGTGGCACTTTCCGTGAACTTACGCCCCCCTCACTTGAAACCATGTTCTCGTGAGACACCTCTCTTGTTTGGAGTCCAGACTTTCCTCTCACGTGCAAACAATGTCTGCAGCAAGCGATTGCCCCACATACCCAAAAGAACAACATATGTTACTGAAAGTGTAGCAGAGATCTTCATAAAAGTAACCAGCAAGCTCACATTATGGCCTAAAATAAGCTTTTTTATAACAAATTGGTCGGTAATCAGGGCGATAGTCACAAGCAACGGGACGGCCAGCTCGCCAGAGCCGCGGACCATTTTTTTGATAAAAATGACCAAGGCAAAGAGCGGCAACAAATACAAAAGAGCCACGCCAAAGCGCGCGTGTAAAAAGCAATCTTCCAATAAAAAAAAGATCAATGCCAGCCACCATTGCACACTCAGTTCTTTGTTGTTGTAACAATGAAACGAGACTCTAAAAAGATGTACCAAAAGACTTGAAACCAACCATTGCTGGACTAACGCAAAACAAAAAAAATCAACGAAAAAAAAGAGTAAAAACAGCATAATTACTACTCAATTCAAAAATGACACGGCTCCCCGAACTTCACAATGTGCAGCGTCTTGCAACGCAACACTTCAGCACGAGTCTGCCATAATTCTTGCAAAAGAAGTAGCGGTCCTTCAAAAAGATCTGAACCAGATTTAAAAGTGCCCCAGTGCATCGGAATAAAATGACGCGCACCCAAATCTAAAAATGCTTGCACCGCCTCATGCGTGCTGACATGCGAACCTTTCATAATATAGCGCGGCTCGTTGGGGCCGATAGGCATTAGCACTACATCAATCATTTTAAAATACCGCCCGATCAGCGCGAAGTGCGAGGAGTAGGCCGTATCTCCCGCAAAATAAAGCGTAAAATTTTTATAGGTAACCATCCAACTTGCCCACAAAGCTTTGTTTAAATTGAAGGCATGGCGCGCCGACCAATGAGCGGCCGGCAGACAATGAAATGAAATATTAAGCGCACTCAAGACCTCCATCTCCCACCAATTTTTTTCAACAACGTTGGTAAGGCCCCACTGCTCCAGCAAACGCTTATTGCCAAGTGGCACCAGAATGGTGGCGTTATGATCACGCAATGCCTGCATGCTGCGCTTGTCTAAATGATCTTTGTGGTTATGAGAAATTAAAATATAATCGATACGCGGTAACTGCTCAATTGTCAAAGCTGGAGGCATCAAGCGACGCGAGAATGCTGAAATTTCAAAAAAAACGGGGTCCGTTAAAATGTTCAGCTCGCCAATTTGAATCAAAAAAGTAGCATGTCCTATCCAGGTAATAATGGGCTCAATACTGCGCCCTTGTGGCATACCCTCGTGGCGCCAGGCCACCAAGGCGGGAATCATATCTTTTTTAAACTGCCAAATTTTACTTTTAAGAAAATGGAGAGCCGTACGAGCAATACTCAGAATGTGCTGCCAGATACTTTCTCGACGATGATTATAAAATCTTCGCCACCAACGATGCGGTTTAATCTTCACAAAATCCCATCATTTAACAAATGGTCGCCGAACCTAAACAAATATCGTGCTGATAAAAAACGGCAAACTGACCAGGCGCAATTCCTTGATCTTGTCCATCAATAACAATCTGAGCTTTTGTTTGGTCCTGATCAAGAAAGGTGACCGAACAACCGTATTCAAGCTCACCATGACGCAATTTAAGTGTCAGCCCGTCGAAACACGCCGGCTTGCCGGAAAGCCAATTAATATGGCTCACGTCAAACTGATTACGCAGTTTTTCTGGATCGTGATACTGTCGCGAAATATAGACAATATTTGCTACCGTATCTTTTGAAACAACGTACCACGGCCCACCCGAAAGGCCTATACCTTTGCGCTGGCCGATAGTGTAGTACCAAAAACCTTCTTGCTCGCCAATTTTTTCATTCGTTTCAAATTCTATCAAATCGCCTTTTTGAATACCAAGATGATGTTTAACAAAATCACTAAATTTTATTTTTCCCAAAAAACAAATACCTTGGCTATCTTTGCGACTTTGGGTTGGCAAAGCAAACTGTTCTGCCGCTGCGCGCACTTCGCTTTTGAGTAAATGGCCGATGGGAAAAAGAATGCGTGACAACTGTTCTTGGTTTAATTGGGACAAAAAATAAGTCTGATCTTTAACCGGATCTTTGGCTTTTTTAAGATACGTTACGCCAGCAATGGTCTCAACCTGTGCATAATGCCCAGTCGCAACTTTTTCAAAACTTGAATCAAGTGTGTCAAAAAAGGCACCAAATTTAATAAGTTGGTTACACATCAAATCTGGGCTTGGCGTGCGACCAACTTTGACTTCGGCCAACGTATACGAAACCACCTTGCTCCAGTAAGCTTCTTGCAATGGAACGACTTCTAACGGGACATCAAGCTTTTCACAAACAGCGCGGGCGTAGGCAAGATCCTCTTCCCACGGACAGTCACCCAAATACGCCAGCTCGTCTTCAAGCCAGATTTTAAGATAAAAAGCAGTAACGTCGTGACCTTGTGCTTTAAGCAGCGCAAGTGCAACAGAGCTGTCTACTCCACCAGAAACTAAAACTGCAATTTTCATACCGTCATAATCCGTTAAATATGCCCCCTGAGAAACTTATTACGCTTTCAGGTTATCATAAAAAACATTTTAATTAAAGACACGGCTAGAATTAGAAAAGTCTTTAATTGGGTCTGGCGATGAATTTTGCTACCGCCAGACCTTGTAAAAAATCTTAAACAAATAAACTGGCAATGGCCGCATTAAGCAAATTGGTTAGCATACCACCCAAAAGCGCCAGCAAACCAAGCTTGGTCAGCATCGTGCGTTTTTCAGGACAGATAGCACCAATGCCGCCAATTTGAATACCAATGCATGAAAAGTTTGAAAAGCCAGCAAGCGCATAAGTCATAATAGCGCGAGAACGCTCAAGCATTTCAGAACCGGTAAATGTTGCATAGGCAACAAATTCATTAATAACCACTTTTTGACCAAGCAAGCTTGCAGCCAATGAACGATCTTCTGGCGCAATACCAAGAAAGAACGCAACAAAGTAAAATGCTTTTGCAAAAATATCGTTCAACGACAAACCAACAACTGACGTCAAAATGGTATTCACAAGCGCCATCAAACTAATAAAAGCAATAAGCATAGCGCCAACATTAACAGCCAAATTTAAACCATCGGTAGTACCACGTGAAATAGCATCAAGAGAATTTTTGGTTTCTACTTCAAGTTTGATTACTTTGCCACCCATCGTCTCTGGCATACCGGTCTCTGGTATCAAAATTTTAGCAATCAAAACAGCACCAGGAATGGCCATGATCGTCGAAGAGAGCAAGTGCTCGATTGGTACACCCATACTGCCATAAACAGCCAACAGCGAACCACTCAAGTGCGACATGCCACCAACCATAACCAGTAACATTTCTGATGAGGTCATTTTTGGCAAATAATGTTTGATGAGCAATGGCGCTTCAGTTTGCCCAAGCATACTGTTGGCAGCAACTGAAAGCGTTTCGGCGCCCGAGGTGCCAAGAATTGGTCGAATAACAATCGCCAAGCCTTTAACAAAAATTTGTACAATGCCAAGATGGAACAACAACGCCATCAATGCACCAAAAAAGATAATGGTCGGAATAACTTTGATCGCAAAAATCATGCCCCATGGGCCTTGGATATCTGCCAAATTGCCAAACACAAAACGTGCACCTTCATCGGCAAAATGATACAACGCCTCAAAGCCATGCGAAATGGCCAAGAAAATACTTCTACCAACAGACGTATTTAAAATAAAAAAAGCCAGCACAAACTGCATGAGCAGGGCGCTAGCAACAAGGCGCGGATTAATTTTTGTTTTATTGTTCGAAAAGAGAAAGGCAATGCCGATGATAACAAATATGCCGATAATACTGATATAATGATTATCTTTCATCAAAAATTCAACAATATTAAACATAAAAAATCCTGTCGAAAAAAGGTGAGTAAAACAGTTACGCAAGTTTGGGTACTATACCCGAAAACGTTGAAACCTTCTACAAAAGATTACAGGATTTTATTCGATAGAACTTTTCTTGCGTCGCTGTTCACGATCCCAGTCGATCAGCGGCTCAAGTAAGTCATTAAGATCGCCTTCCATCACTAAATCAAGCTTTTTAAGCGTAACATCAATGCGATGGTCGGTTATGCGATTTTGTGGAAAATTGTAAGTGCGAATTTTTTCTGAACGATCGCCAGAACCAATTTGCTCTTTTCGTTGCGCACTCATTTCTGCATCGCGGCGCTGACGCTCAGCTTCATAAATACGAGATTGCAGCACTTTCATAGCGCGCGCTCTATTTTTAATTTGAGAACGCTCATCCTGACATGAAACAACAACGCCGGTTGGTATGTGTGTAATACGCACGGCCGAATCGGTTGTGTTAACATGTTGGCCACCGGCACCCGTTGAACGATACACATCGATCCGCAAATCTTTTTGATCAATGTTAACTTCGATATCTTCAACTTCAGGCATTACCGCAACGGTAACCGTCGACGTGTGGACACGCCCAGCGGTTTCAGTTTTTGGTACGCGCTGCACACGATGCACGCCAGACTCGTGCTTAAAATATTTATAACCGTTTTTACCTTTGACGTGAGCAACAATTTTGCTGTACCCGCCAATGTCGGTATCGTTTGCTTCAACAACCGACATAGTCCAATGTCGACTCAGAGCATAGTTAGAATACATACGAAATAAATCAGCAACGAAAAGCGCCGCTTCTTGTCCGCCGGCGCCTGCCCTGATTTCTAAAAATACCGAACGGCTATCACGCTCATCTGGTGGATAAAGAATATCCTCCAATTCCTTGGTCAGCTCCTGGACTGCTTTTTTAGAAGATTCTATCTCTTCCAAATACAATTCTTTAAGCTCACCTTCTTCGCCCGCGGCTTGCTGTTCATTATCCGCTATGGTTTTTTCAAGTGCTTCAATTTCTTTATGCAGTTTAAGCAAGCCAGAAAGTTGCGAAGCACGTCGTTGCATTTCTATGCGCTCTTTTGGCGCAACCGACGAAGAAGAAAGTTTGTCTACAAGCAGATCATATTCTGCTTGTATGATATTCCAGTCCAACATATAAGCGTAATACTCTTAACGTTTCTTGTTTGATTTGACAGAAGAACCTTGTTGGAATTTTTGTTGAAACTTTTCAATACGACCAGCGGTATCAACAAATTTTTGTTCGCCCGTAAACAACGGATGGCATTTTGAACAAATATCAACAGACAACTCAGTTGAGGTGGTAATTGTTTGGAATGAACTACCGCATACGCAATGAGCGCTTACTTCGTAAATTTCTGGGTGAATACCTTTTTTCATGATGATCCTCGTTTTATATTAAAATACCTTTTTGCTGATGTTTATTTTTAAGCGCATCAATTAGTTGGACGGGAGCAGAATCCACACCCCGTTTTAAAGCCAGATAATATGAGGCACAATCAGCCCATAAAACCATATTAAAAAGCTGATCACTCAAAGTATCGCCCAAAATAGGCGGTTTGTAAAGATTAACCCCATGTTCCTGCATAAGTTCTTCAGTCGCGCCAATCGCTTTTTTGAGGTTTTCTGGCAAAAAATGAGTGTAGAAAAATAGAACACATGGGGCTTTTTTTACCTGCGTAAAGCCAACAATGAGGTTGTGACACAGCTCTGGGAAGGCAGAACTTACTGGATGAACCTTGCTATTTTCATTAAATTGGGTCTGGGCCCGATACGCAAATGCCTCACTATCGCCACTCACGCCCCAAATATGAAAAAATTCATCATCCTGCACCTGGGCAAAAAAATCATCAAAATAAGCACTATTGGTCAACTTTGGCAAATTTTGCTGCGCTTGCTTTTTAAAACCCTCAGCCATAGCCTTGCCATTTTTTAGAAAGCCACCAAATTCTAAAAGGGTCATAATAAAGCCTAAAAAGTTACCTAAAGCTGACCGCGGCGTCTTAGAGGCAGGGACGATTGCGTATGGCAAACCATGCTTTTTAGCTAACTCAAGGGCTCGTCCACCATGCGTAATAACAACAGTAGGAACCTTTTTTTCAATAAGTTGATGCAAAACATCAAGCGTTTCCCAGGTATTGCCAGAATATGAAATAACAAGAGCCAGAGTCGTTGAATCCAGGTAAGCCGGCACCATCGACGTGGCAATAACAGTTGATGTAACGCCTTCGCGATCTAAAAATGTTTTGAGCATGCGCCCAGCAATCCCCGAGCCACCCATCCCCACAAAGGCTATATTGTTACTATTTTTTGGCAATACATCAGCAAATTGCTCAATAAATATTTGTGCACAAGCAATACCATCGCTCAATTTTTGTTGCCACAAGCGGACTTCTTCAATCATATCCCACCTCAAATGTTTACCTTACCAAATAAAAAGAGCCCTCGTTGTCGAGAGCTCTTCGTCTTATTTTTAACAAGCACTCTTTTTATGCAAAACCAAGTTCTTTCATTAAATTCAAGCCATCTTGCTTAATATGCTCATGCTTGGTATTAGCAACCAACTGCTTAAGTTCGCTCACGGCCTCTGTTCGGTTGCCAAGTTCATTCAAACATTTTGCAACATGTAGTTTAGCGTATGGATAATTTTCAGCATCTTTTTCATCACACAATTTAAACATAGCCAACGCTTCGTCATAGTTCTTTGAATTAATCAATGATTGCGCATAATTATAGCACAACCCAATATCGCCGTTGCTACGCTTAAATGCATGGCCAAAATTTTCAGCTGCTCTGCTAAAATCACCCAAACTATAATACGCACCACCCAACAATACAGCCACGTCTTGATAATTTTTATCAAGCGGCTCCAACAACTGCGCTGTGCGTTGATAATTGCCAATACTATAAAATGAGGTAGCGCACAAATATTGTACATCTTGATCACTATAGTCACCACGCAATGCTGCTTCAAAAGCTTCCGCAGCTTCAGTCATGCGATTTTGCTGTTGATATATTTTACCCAAACTAATGTTTGCTCTGCTGTAATACGGACGCAGTTGCAGGGCTTGTTTAAAGCATAATTCAGCTGCTTCAAGATTGTTGGTGGTATAATGCAAAATACCAAGATTATTGAAAAGCTCTGGATGTCCTTCGCCAATTTCAATTGCTCGACGATAATTTTCAAACGCTTTATCGTTATCACCCATATTTTGATAAATTGAACCTAGGTTGATGTGAGGCTCTGCGTACCAATCATCACGCTTAATTGCCATATTAAAAGCTTCAATTGCTTCAGCAGCTTTACCAACGGTATAAAGCGAAGTACCAAGATTATTGAAACAACGAGCCTTGCCAGACTTTTCACTCGCGTCTTGCCAAAATGCTAACTCTGAGCTCCACACCAAGTTTCTTGTTTGTGTTGCATAACCCATTAATAAAACAAAAACACTGACCATGCCAATACTATATTGATGCATTTTTTCTTTGGTCAACGAACTTGTTGCCATTTTAACAAGATAAGCCAGACCAACTGCAATCAAAAGCAGCACACCAAACGAAGACAAATAGGTCTTATAATCACATACTAATTCTGTTGAAGGGAAAATACTTGCACGAAGTGCAATACCAACAAAAAACCATGCCACACAAAAACTAATAACATTTGTTTTCTCTTGCCACCACAAACGCACAGCAACACAAATCATTGAAAGTAAAATAATAAATGGCACAACAACATCAACACTGAAAACACTTTTAGAAATGCGCACATCGTAATCAAAACACAAACCAAATGGCCAAAAGAAAATTTTGATGTAATGCAAAATAATCTTAAATTGAGAAATAAAGTAAGGAAACAGCGTAATACGTTCGGTTACTGCTTCAGTCAACACATTGCCACGATTGTTGGCCAACGGCGTTACCGTTACTGATGCAAGGTAGTTAGTTTTAATAATATTAAATTTAACCAACAGGCCAATCATCACCAAAAAGTACATGCCATGAATATACCAACGACTTACAAATTGTTGCCAATCACCTTCTGCCAAAAAGAACCAATCAAAAAGAGCGATGAGTACTGGCAAAACAACAATCGCTTCTTTAGTCCCAACCCCAAAAGCAAGCAGCACATACGACAGTACATACCAGCCAATTTGTGCAGATTGAGTCTTTGCTTTAACCGCCAACACAAATGTCAATAACACAGCAAACGTGAAAAGGACCACCAAGCCTTCTAGTCGCATTTGTGTGACATACGTTGCTGTTTGTGTTTGCACAGGATGTAGTAAAAACAAAGCACTGACCAGCGTTGCAAGTAAATAAGCATTACGTTGTAAAAAATCATTCTTTTTCAAATCTTTAAATACCATTGATACCAAAGCAAATATCATTAGCCCAATGGTAATATGCATAAAAAGATTAAAGCTGCGATAAGCAAATGGCTCTGTTTGCCAGTAACGATAGGTAAACTGATTTAAAACACGAGAAACCCACCGTGAATTAGCAAAAAATTGCTCCGCAGGATTGAAAACACGAACATAAAAATATTCAACAATTGTTGGCAAATCGTCAAAAACAAATCCATACCACAATGATGATTTATAAAATAAAAAAGTTACAAACGCCAAAAGCGTTGGGATAATTACCGAAGGCTGCAAAATCCATTTTTGTAGAGTTTCAAAACTATTCGTTTTTTGCATTTTTTCTCCTTTTTTCTAACAACTCTTCATTCATTACGCAACGGATGTAGACATTTGTTTTACCGCTGTTTTAAAATCACTCAACTTCACCGAACCATTACCTTCTATCATTTTCTCTTGTAAAGACAACCGTGCAAGCTCTGTATTAACGGCATTTTTAAAATTATCATCAGACTTGAGCGTAAGTAATTCGTTTAAATATCCCTTGGCATGGTCTTCTTGCTTAAGCATCTCAAAACATTTAGCAACTCTAAAAAATGCTTGTGGCAATGGATCGGAAAAAGTAGTCGATTTTTTAAACAAGTTTAATGCTTTGTCATAATCTGCCTTGCTAAAATGTGTTTCTGCTAAATTGTACACATAGCGCTTGTCAAGCGGATTACTTTTTACCAAGCGTAAAAATATAGACTCAGCTTTATCAAACTGATTTACCATAAAATAGGCATTGGCCAAGTTAAATAACACTTGTTCATTTTGCATACCACGCGCCCACGTTGTTTCAAGAGCCTTTACCGCCTCGTCATATTTTTGCAATTTCAAGCCCATCAAACCAAGCTTGAAGAAAACTTCAGGAACGTCTAAATCACCCAACGTTGCTTGCTTTAAATGGTGCCACATTTTTTCTTCATTATTTTTGACTTCGTACATCCGTGCAAGATTGTAGTGAGCCTTGCCATAATACGGACGCAAATAAAGCGCAAATGTCAACGCACGTTCAGCATCTTCAAATTCTTCTTTTTGTAACAATAATGACCCGATATTGTTGTACGCTTCAGCATAATTTGGACAAATTTGAATAGCAGCTCGCAATGACTCAATCGCTTTATCTATCTCACCCTTCATTGAATAAGCAACGGCAATATTACTCAGTGGATCTTGATAATGTCGATCCATTGAAATTGCTTTTTTATAAGCAACAATTGCTTCATCAAGCTTTTCAACTTCTGAATAAGCAACACCAAGATTGTTATGTACTCGCGCTTTGCCAGGAGCTTTTTTTGCGTTATCTTCCCAAAAATCAACCGCAGAACGCCAAATTTGATTACGCAACACCGTACCCACGCCGTACGGCACACTCACAAGAGCTAACAACACAAAATAAACATGTGCTTCACGCGCATAACTTTTTTGAGCAAATTGTTTAAAAAAATAAGCTGATCGTATGAACGCACAAAGTTTATTAAGTACATAAATCAATCCAACACTCATAATAAAAAGCACGCCAATTGAAGCAAGATAGGTCTTATAATCACAGACTAATTCTGGCGAAGGAAAAAAGGTAGAGCGTGGAGCAAGCGCAATTAAAAACCATGTAATACCAAATGCCATAAATGTATGCCGTTTTTTTATCGTTGCCCATAAAACATACAAACCAAGGGCTAACAATGCTAAAAATGGAAAAAGGGCATCAATTGCCAAAAATCCTTTTACTAACTTCCAATCATATTCAACACTGATGCCAATCGGCATTAGGAAAATAAATATGTAATGCAAAATTACTTTAAATTCAGAAATAAAAAACATGTAGGGCGTAATATCATCCAATGGCTCAACTGTTAACACATTTCCACGATTATTAGTGGTAGCAGTATCAAGCGAGACAACTTGCTTAGCAAAACCAACGCCCAAATAATGCATCATCAAACCGATAATAAAAACGGTAAATAATGCGTGCACCCACAAACGCGTTTTAAAACTTGACCATTTTTGTTGAGCAACAAAAAACCAGTCAGTGATCAGCAACAAGAACGGCAACACAATAACAATTTCTTTGGTGCCGCACGAAAAAAAGCCAATAATCAGCGAAAGCGCCAAGAAGGACCATTTTTGTATTTGACTTTTCGTCGTAAATGCCTGCACAAAAAGGGTTACTGTTGCAACAATAAATAATGTTGCCAAACCTTCAATACGCGCTTGAATTACATAACTTACTGTTTGCGATTGAACAGGATGAAGCAAAAAGAGTGCAGAGGTTGTTGTGGCAATCAACAGTGCATTGTCATGCAAAAATCCTTTAATTTTGCGACTCAGACTCAATACCAAAAAGAACACAAAAACACCAGTTGCTACGTGAATTAAAACGTTAAAAAGACGATACGAAAAAGGATCAAATCGACCAATTTGAAAATTAAGCGTATTCAACCAATCACCAAACCAACGAGAGTTGGTCCACCAACGGCCCAATGGATTGTCAAAGCGAATAGCAAACTTTTTAGTAATGTTGGCAATGTCATCAAATTGAAAGGGGTAGCTGAGCGATGGCGCATAAATAATAAGTGTCAAAATGCTCAGAACAGCAGGGGGAAGAATTTTTTCCCATAACGTCAATTCGCGCTCACTTGCCGCCGTACCGTAGGCGGAGCCGCTAACTTGATCAACAATATGATCATTTTTCTTTTTCTTCTTCATCATCGCATCTTCTCCTTGTTTTTCTCAAGCTCTTCATTCGGGTCATTGCTCTCTACCGAAAATTCTAATCCAAAAAAAGAAGATGTCGAATAAAAATAAGATCTGTATTATTTTCAAGATATTTGACCATCAAGCTAAACTTGCTTAATCTTTGAGTTTTGATGGTATTGTGCGACATTTTGAATTTTTAGGGTATGACAATGGTATCACCACATTTTTTGGGCTTGATCAATGAACTAGCTCTACTCTTTCCAATCTTCCTTCTTGTTTTTACCTTTCGTGGTTTTTTCAAAGCACTTATGGCTTTTATGATGGGCGATAACACGCCACAACGCCACGGCTTTTTAAGCTTGAATCCTCTGGTTCATCTTGATATTGTCGGCATGAGTATCTTTATTATTTTATTTTTTTTAATTGGCAGTATCTTATCTGGTTCTATTCAGCGCCAATTATTACTTTTTATGTTACTCGCTCTTGGCGTGCGCTGGACTATCGATGTTCCTATTGATGACAGCAATTTCAAACATTACAAATTTGGTGGCATCATGACCTGCTTGGCTGGCTCCATTGGAAATTTCTTGCTTGCTTTTGTTGCGTTGGCATTTTTACGCTTTATACCTTTTAGTAACCTGCCTCCCTACGCTGCCTTAACATTTTTAGAAATTTTAAATGGCATCATCGATATTGGTATTTGGTTTGGCGTGCTCGATTTAGTACCAATCCCACCATTTGATGCGGGATACATTTTTTACTATTGCTTGCCTTACAACAAGCGCTTTATCATTTCGTGGCTTGAAGAATATTCTCTCATTATCATTATGATACTGTTTGTGGTACCAATCGTAAGCCATGTGTGGTGGGGGCTTCTTTCTGTCGCAAGTAACTTTATTAAGCAAGGTATGTTTCGTCTGTTATTTTAGGAACAATTATGTTGAATCCAAGCGTAGGTTTTTTTGCACAACTTGCAATTATGCTTCCTGCTTTTTTAATTTCTTTGTCGGTACATGAATGCTCACACGCACTAGCAGCAACGTTGCTGGGCGATAATACTGCCCGCCGCCAAGGCCGCCTTACCCTCAATCCACTCGCACACATCGATCCAATCGGATTACTTTTTTTAATGGTTTTTAAAATTGGCTGGGCCAAGCCGGTTATCTTTGATCAGCGTAATTTTAAACATCCCCGCTTATACGCCATCTTGACTGCACTTGCTGGACCACTCTCAAATTTCGCGCTCGCACTGATGTGTTTTTATATGTTGGCTTATTTTCCAACGGGATTCTTTTCAATCGCAATTGGTTTAACATTCATTCAAATTATTCAGGCAACAGCGTATGTTAATCTTATGCTGGGCGTTTTTAATATGCTGCCCATTCCACCACTTGACGGCAGCCATGTCATTATCGCATTACTCATGAAACACCACCCACACCTTGTTACCTTGCTTTATGAGTATTCAATTTTTTTCATTTTATTTATATTTTTATTACCACAAACGCGCACTCTTCTGGTACAATTGATCATTATTGCCGAAAACGTATTACGAAGCTTGGTGTTTTAACCTACAAAGTGAATCACATGAGTATTAAACAAGATGTATTCGAATTTTTGAAACAAGGCACCATTCAAGTTACGCCTGAAGAAGATTTCAAAAAAAATTAGCTAAAAATAAACCACTCAGAATTAAGCTTGGCGCCGACCCAACCGCTCCCGATCTTCATTTGGGCCATGCGGTTGTTTTAAATAAAATGCGTCAATTTCAAGATTTAGGACATACGGTTATTTTTTAATTGGTGATTTTACCGCTCGCATCGGCGACCCTTCAGGACGTTCAAAAACACGCCCCGCGATGACAGAAGAAGAAATTAAAAAAAATGCTCGTACCTACTTGGAACAAGTCAGCAAAGTACTTGATCCGGAAAAAACCATTATTTGCTATAACTCAGAGTGGCTTGGCAAACTTAACCTGGTCGACATGATTAAATTAGCAGGACACGTAACCCTTGCCCGAATTATCGAACGTGAAGATTTTCAAATGCGTCTTCAAGAAAAAGTGACCATCGGTTTCCACGAATTATTTTATCCTATTTTTCAAGGATATGATTCCGTTGCACTTGAAGCAGACGTTGAATTAGGCGGCACCGACCAAACATTCAACTTGTTAATGGGCCGACACTTGCAAGAACAATATGGCCAAGAAGCGCAAGTTATCATGACATTGCCATTACTTGAAGGACTTGATGGCGTAAAAAAAATGTCCAAGAGTTTAGGTAACTACATTGGTTTGTGGGAACCTGCTCAGCAGGCGTTTGGCAAACTTATGTCCATGTCTGATCAATTGATGTGGCGTTACTATCTTTTGTTACTCGACAAAACTGAGCACGAAATTGCTCAACTACAACAGGACGTTCAACAAGGAACTTTGCATCCCATGAACGTAAAAAAACAAATGGCGTTCGGCATTATTAAGCGTTATTGGAGTGAAGCTGAAGCACAAGAAGCCCAACAAAGCTTTGAAAATCTTTTCCAAAAACAAGATTATTCTCAAGCTCAGGAAGTCCAATTGCTCGATAAATTTCCAGATCCAGTTTGGATTGTAACATTGCTCAAAGAACTTGGCGCACTAACCACCTCATCAGAAGCCAAGCGATTGATTGAGTCCAATGCTGTTCATGTTGATGGAAGCATCATCAATGATTTTAAAGCAGAGATTTCGTGCACGGCAGGAATGATTATTAAAGTTGGTAAACATCGTATTTATAAAATATCATAAAACTTAAAACATCAAGGACAAACAAAATTATGATCAAAAAATATGGTTATTTTTTTATGGCAGCTTTTTTTGCAACCTATTCACAAGGATCACTACAAGCAACCGCAAAAAAACCTGCAAAAGCACCTCAAGATCTTTACCGCAATACTCCACTACATCTTGCATGCGCACGCCCAAATGAAGGCGAGGTCGAGATGTTGTTATTTCTAAACAAAGATGATATCTACGCAAAAAATATCTCACAATCACAACCAATTCATCTCGCTTGTTTTTCAGGCAATGCTAATATTGTTAAGCTTCTCATAGAATCAGATACTCAGCTTAATGAAGTTGATGGCTCTGGTAGAACGCCGCTCATGATTGCTCGAGAACGCTACGAAAGCTATATGCTTTATCAAACCGTACTTTGTAAAACAGAAAATGGCAGAGATGAGATACGAGTACCGTCGAAATATAATCAAGAAATGGCAAAAAAATTTAAGACCATTATCGATTTGTTAACAACAGCACTAGACCAAGAACTAGCTCAGTTAGCACAAGAACTAAACCTCGATTAATTTTTTATTAAAAAAATCAATGCAACTCAAATAATTTAAAAATTTGGGTTGCATTAACCAACCACATTCGATACGCTTTTTTCTGTTGTTATTCCCCCAAAAAGAACGGAGAAAAAGATGAAGAATATAAAACAATCATTGTTGAGGATTGTGCTCTCGCTAGCATTTTTTCCTCCTCTTGTTGGCGTAGAAAAAACGGCCCAGGAAGTTTTTGGCGATTTATTTTTAACACAAAAGATCTATGCCGACTGCAATCTAACAACCATGAGCACCCAGCTCAATGACGATTTTGTCAAAGCATTTGAGCATCAATGCGAATGTAACGCTGTCACACTTAACTCAGCCTATCCATTTATTACAAGACTCACCGGACAAGATGGCGTTCCTTTTGATCGACCCATCAATCCTATTTTTTATAATAACTTATCAACAATCTATCACTATTTAGAAAACAGCGACCCCGCACTTATTGATTTTTTACAAACATTACACATGTCAACGCCTGAAACATTGATGATTGAACATGATACACATGGAGCAGAACTTGCCGTAGAAAAATATTCTATTCTTTTTGAGATGTTTTTTGCACAATCATCTACACATGCACAAAAGACATATTCCCTTGCTGCAGCAAATCGCATCTTTGAATTATGTTTTGGGGTCAACACATTTAATATGTGTTATCGAGCTTATCTTAATACATGGCAATATTCGATTTTGCGTTTTTTTTACGTTGGCATGTGGAAAAATTTTTCTGTTGAAAGCTGGCATTGTTGGCATGAAAATTGCATCAACGAACTGAAGCAAAAAGCAGCAGAAAATAAAAAAATTATATATATCCATGGCGGCTATGATATCTGCCAGCTTTTACGCTCAGGCATTTATAGTTTTACAATCATCGATCTCTTTCTTAATCAGCATGAAAATGCAAAAACCGAATGGCTCATTAAGAGTGATCAAGATAATCTTGGCATTGGCGACAAACTTATTTTTAAATGGGAAGATAAAACACTAACTCTTGAACGAAAATCGATTGAAACGGCTGATACTTTTTCTTTACATACCCCCAACGAGCAAAAGCTTGAAATGATGGCCAGTGTAACAACGTGGACAGTCACGAACGACACTCAAGAAACATTGGGCCTTATAAAATTTGTTCGTCGACCATTAAAAAGTGCTGATTTTGAATATCACAAAAATAAAATTATTCTCATGTCTTTTGACACTCTTTTCCACACAGCAATTCCTGATTTTCTTGGCGGCTATGGGATTGATGTAAAAAATTTAGATCCTCATATTTCTCTTGCAATCAAACAACTGCGCGCACCCGTAAGCAAAGAAGTGATGCTTAATATCCGCATCGCAACACTACTAAACTTAAGCGATCTTCAATTTATTTCACTGGGCAACACTAGGTCATAATTATTATTGTTTAAACGTAAATATATCTTTGCGCTTGCATGCCAAAATAATAATGGCACATAAATTGATCAATGCGACCGGTACAACAAAGAAATCTTTAATCGTCCACAATAACTCTACATCAAAAATTGACCCGATATAAACAATCGCTGCAACAAGCAGATAATAAAAACCCATACCACGTTTTTTGGTTAAATATACGTAGCACTGGCTACCATTAAACGAGTTGCCCAAAATGGTACCAAATGCAAACAAGAAAACACTAGCAACCAAAATAATTGAACTTGATGGAAAATATTGTGCAAAAGCAACGGCCACCATGTTGATACCCAGGCTAACTGATGGATCTTCCCAGGTGCCACTTAACAAAACTACCAAACCACTCAACAAACAAATAAAGCCAATTGAGTACGCACTGACCATCGACAAAACACCTTGATCAAAAGCATTTTGTCCACCAGATTCTGAATGTGGAATGGTAGCAGTTCCAATACCAGCCTCGCTTGCATAAATGCCATTCGCAAGACCCCAACGCAACATCTTTTGCCAACCATAACCAAGAAGCATACCAGACGCACCTGCAGGGGTAAAAAATGATTGGAACATCAAACTCAACATGGCAGGCACGCGACCAATATTCAGGGCAATAATCCACAATGCCGCACCACAATAAAGCACAAACATGCATGGCACCAAAGTACTTGATAAGTTCCCAATTTTTTTAATACCACCCATCAAATAAAATGTTACCAACCCTGCCATTAACAAACCAGTAACACCAGTTGGCATGCCGTGCGTATGCAAAATGTCGGCCAACGTATTTGCTTGATTGCCCGACCAAACCATCAATAAAATTGCGGCAAAAAATGCATACATCGTTGCCAATTTTGGATGAAATTCTTGACTCAAATACGCCATTGGGCCGCCGCTGTACGAACCATCTTTACGCTTAGTTCGATAGTGCATTGCCAGCGTCACTTCAACAAAGTTCGTTGCCGCACCAAAAAATATTGCGATCAAAAAACCTAACAAAGCACCTGGCCCACCAAGACGGATTACCACGGCTGGCGACACAATATTGCCAATACCAATGGTTGTCGACATGGCAGTAAACAGCGCCTTGTGAGCAAGGACGGTATGCTCACCCTCTTGTTTTTTTCTGAAAAGACTTCTAAAAAGCAACCGCACCATGTACGGCAACATACGCACTTGTACAAAGCCAGTCTTAAATGATAAAAAAATACTACCAAAAAAAAGGGCCACGAGCGGTACTAAAAGAACGGTTTCGCTCAATTCTTTAACTGAATAACCAAACAACATAAAAGACCCTTTTCTTTAAAATTCTTGCATTACATGATTTTAAATAAGTACTACAAAGAAACAAGCGGCTACTAAGAGCGAGACGGTTGATTCAAAAACTGTTTGCCTTGATACGCAACAATGCCAATACCAACGACAATTAATAACGGAATAAGATTATACATGCCGGCTTCGACCAAAGTTCTAGAGCACAAGTATAACAGAAACGAACAACTGCCCAAGGCCGCCAAAGTAACAATTTTATTCTTACTCGCTACCAAAAATGCAATGGTTGTCAGCAAGTAGCCGATGGTAACACCAAAATCACCAATCACCACCAAATAGCTGTCTGCTGTCGTTAACAACAAAAAGATGCTCAACAGAGAAAACTGCACCATCAAACAAGCCCATGGAATTTGGTTTTTGGTTAATTTGGTTAAGAATGCCCCGCCAATGATATTTTTGTTCTGCGCAATGGCATACAAATTCCAACTGTTGTAAAAATACATGCCATAAAAGCCGCCCAAAAATGACAACATAATGGTTGCATACACAACCGTGCTGAGCGCATCAACCATACCCTGATTGCTCGTTAATTGGCTGATAGCATGCAAGAACGGATTAACATCAGCACCTGCCTGCACACGCAATGCGCAATATTGCAGAACAACGTAAACCAACATGATAATCCCAAACGACGACCAAATCACTGCCGATGCTTTTTTCTCATTATCGCCAATTTTATCGGCAACTGCGCAGCAGGCCTCAAAACCAACATATGCAAAAAAGACCATCGGAATCGTTCCAAAAAAATTAGTGAAATTCCACGATTGCGCAACAATTGGCGCCGTTGTGCCCACACACAAAGCGCCAACTACCAGTACCAACATCGGAATCGTTTTCATGATAACAAAAAAGACGTGCGCACGTTCCATAAATTGAACGTTCATCATATTCAACATCGTAAAAAATAATACAAGGAACAAATCAAATTTTAAACCAAGAAGTCCACATGGTACTAGCATCTGATGCACAGGCGGCACATTTTGTAAGTAGCTTGAAAATGCGTGGATCACGGCCGCATTGCCAGCCGTAGTACCAACAAAGTAACCCCACCCGCTCAAAAAGCCCCAAAAGCTTCCCAGTGATTTTTGACTATAAACATACAAACCGCCAGCTTCAGGATAGCGCTTGGCAAACCACGCAAATACGGCAACAAGAGGCATTAATAAAAAGCCACAAAACAGCCATGCAAATGGACTCAAAAATCCACTTTTCATGCTAATTGATTGCGCACCTAAAAAAAATGCAGCACCAATCACAATGTTAATATTAATAATAACCGCTATCCAAAAAGGGATCGTTTGTTTTTTCATCATATAATTATTTTTTCTTGCTTAAATATAAAAAAGTTCCGAGAGCGACACCAACAAGCAACGGACTTGCATAACAAAGCCGCAGCATATTGCTGCCTTCAATTGAAACCCAAGAAAAATAACCAAGTGCGCCACATGAACCAAAACCAAGAACGGTTAAAAATAATTTCCCAAAATCCTTTTGTTTAAGCTGCACACGAGCAACTGCCACCAACGTCAAAGTATAAGCAGTTAAAACGCCCAGCGTTGAAAGCGCTAACAAAATTTCAGTCTTTGGAATAAGCGTTATGAAACCAAAAGTTATCAAAGCTATAATCGCAATAACGCACACAGGACGATCGTAGCCATTAACCATTGTCATTTTTTTTGGATAAGGAAAAAGCTTTTCCTGTGCCATATTGAAAAAATTCGTAATATTGGACAGGGTAACGCCATAAATTGCATTCGCAAAACTTAAGAGCAAAATTACCGTCAAGCCACGTTGCATGATGGCAACAACATCGGCTGATTGGAAACCCAAGAAATTAACCATAGACGGAACGCCTTGAGCTGCTAACTGCGCAGCACCCATGATATGCAAAACGCCCAAATGAAAAATTGCATACAAAGACACAACAATAAAGAACGCAGTCAAAATAACACCAAACGCTTTTTGCGAACCACCTTTGAGCAAGTGACTGATATTGCTGCAACTTTCAAATCCAGAATAACCAAAAATAGCAACTGGGATAGCTAGTCCCAAATTACTCATATCAGCAACATTAAAGACATACAAACTGTCCCAATAAAAAGGCAAAATAAATATAACCGCGACCATCGGAAGGATTTTGATAATCGTTACAAAACTTTGTATTTTGCTAATAAGTTCAACTGAAACCAAGTTAAGCAAAGCCAAAATAAAGATAAATCCAGCATTAAATAGCAAACTATGCTCTTGCCAAAATGGAGTAGGAAATTGAGCAATCAAAAGATCTCGAAACGCCAACGTTTGCGTAGCCGCTACACCAATAAATCCCCACAGATATGCCCAAATAGCAATAACGCCAAAGGTTTTATTAATACCTTGAGTACAATAATTGTAGAAACTGCCACCACCAGGAAACATACGCGCAGCCAAGGCAACGCCCCAAATAACAGGAAAAAGCATCAAAGCAACAAGCGGCCAGCCCAGAAAACTCATAGAGCCAGCTCGGGTTGTCATAATTTGCGGACCAAAATAAATACCAACACCCACAATAATGTTAATACTCATTAATACTGCAGATAGAAATGAAATTGAACCTTGTTCTTTCATAATCGAAAACCTTTCTTGATTTGCTTTAAATCACCTTAAAAACAAAAAACCCCACCCCCAACGCTACTCTTGCAAAATTAAGTTCGTGTGATACGATGGTTATGTTATTTTGCGTAAAGTTAGTACAGTGATGTGGCACTCATATTAGGTTATATTAGGGATTTTTTATGAAAAACACAACCATCAAATCAGCGCTACTTGCCCTTTCGGTCGTGGTTTTACCAGGATGTACTCTTGTCAACACCATCAAGGAAAAACTTGTTGGATCTTCCGATGCTCAATCTGCTGAATCAAAAAAAGAAGCAAAGCCAAAAAAAGTAAAGGCAGCAACTAAAGACGGCGGCAAGGTTTTGTGCAGTATCAACGGCACCCCGGCCATTACCGAAAAAGACTTCAACCAAAGCATCCAACAAATGCTCCAAGCAAATCCATATTTTCGAGGCGCAGGCGCTGAATCACTTCCCGCTTCCATCAAGAAAAAATTCTTCGATGAGTTGGTAAAACAAAGAATTATTATCACCAACGCTCAAGAATCTGGCTTACTTAAGGACTCCAAATTTATCGAAGCGTACGAAGAAATGAAAAAACTCGTTAAAGATTCGCTGACCGTACAATTCTTTGAAAAAGAAGTGTTTGACAGCATCGATGCTTCAGATAGCGAAGCACAAAAATACTTTGCTGACAACAAAGATCAATTTGTTAAAATTGCTGGCGGCGTTCTTGTTTCAGGAGCTCGCTTTGAAAAAGAAGCTGATGCAAAAGCATTTAAAGAACAAGTAAAAGGCAAAACTGAAGATGAATTTAACACGCGGGCAAAAGCTACCAGCAATGCTAAATTAAAAGCCTTTGGTCGCGTTAACAAAGCTGAAGAAAAAGGTTTTGGCGCCTCAACCGTTCCTGGTCCAATCAAAGATACCGCGTTTGCCTTAATGGACCTTCCTGCTGTTGAAATGGTTAAAGTTGCCAAAGAATTTTGGGTTATTCACGTTTCAGACAAAGAAGAAACAGTCTATTTTGAACTTGATGAAATTAAACCTCAAATCTTGAATATTCTTAAAAACAATAAGTTTAAAGAAAAACTTGATGAGAAACTTAAAGTAATTAAAGCAAAAATGAATATTGTAAGTGACGAAGACTTCTTTAAAGATTCCCAAAAATCTAATCTTGAAGCACCTTCCGAACAATTTAAAAAGACAGCACAAGCAGATGAAACAAATGCACCAGTAGAAAAATCAGCAGCAACCGCGGTCTAAGTAAGTAGTAAGCAAGAAGAAAAAAGTACTATACAAGGACGAGCTCAACACTCGTCCTTTTTTTTATCAACAGAGGCACTTTCATGAAAAAATTATTGATTTCAATCGTAATTCTTCTCTCATGGCACTCACTGACAACAGCAAAAACAACTAAAAAGAAAAAACTGGCACACCCGAAAAAAGTTTCTCTTACTAAAAAAAGCGACACACAAAAAAAAACAAGCGTCAAAAAAGCTGCTACACCAGTAACTACGCAAGCTCAAACAAGTACCCAAACAGTTGCTACATCAACAACATCAGCACCAGAGACAAAACAAGAACGTAAGCGCTGGGAAATTGATAAAATTATGGTACGCGTGAACGGCAACAACATTTTGCAATCACATCTTGAACAACCACAACTCGGCAAAGAAGGCGGCTTTTACACGCTCAACGAAATGGTTGAAGAAGAACTTTTATGCCAAAAGGCCGTCGAGCGTCACATGATTCCAACACCCGCAGACATCAACCGCCAGATTGTAAATCTTAAAATTCAAAGTGGCATGCCAAATGTGTCTGATGATGAATTTGAAAAACAACTTAAAGAAAACGGCTTCAACCTACCAATGTACAAACGCCAACTCAGCCGCTTGATGGCAGCGGAAAACTTGAAGCGTGCAGAAATTAGCGAAAAAGTAATTATCACTTCGCAAGAAGTTGAAGCGCATTACAAAAATAATCCAATCGTGTTACCAGCTCGTTATCACCTCAAAATGGCCACTATCCCTGAAGACAAAATTGCTGATTACAAAAAGTTAATCAAGGCGCAAGAAATTACTTGGAAAGATTTAGGCTGGGTTGAAAAAAATGAAGTTGGCGAACAATATTCTTCGGTACTAGCCATGAACAAAGGATTCGTTTCCAAACCAATAAAATCACAAGAAAAATATCACAGCATCTTGTTAGCGGACAAAGAAGAAGGACGCGTCAAATCCTTGGATGAATGTTACTTTACCATTGAAGCACAATTGCGTAATCAAAAGCGCGAAAAACTTCTTGAAAAATTGATGTGCGATATTAAAGAAAAAGCAGTTATCGTAAACCTTTAAACTCAATTTGACATTTTGATAGCAGTTATTCAAACTGCTGTCACTTGTTTATTTTTAATAAAATTATCCAGCAGTTTCACGAAAATAGGAGTTTTTATGAAACGTCGTTATATCCTCACATTTATTTCTTTGCTATCACTTAACACATCCGTAAGTCCCATTTCAGAAAACACGGCAACCATTGGTTCCATTGGCGGTGGTGCCGTAACAGGTGCTCTTTCTGCATGGCTTACTTCGTTAGCACTTAATCAACGCAATGCAACAAATGATACCTTAAGCCCTTCAACAAAATATGCTATTGCAGGCCTAGTTGGTGCAGGCGTGGGCGGGCTCACGTGGTACGGCCTCAATCAATATCTTCACACACTAACGCCAACCGGACGCTTTAGAGCGGCAAGCGACTTAATTATGTTTGCAGAAACCGATTCGTTTATTACACGCAAATTCCAAAGCGTTAATGAAATTATTAACCACGCAAATGGACGCTTTGGCACAAGTTGGCCACTTGTGTTGGCCCGCAATCATTGCATGACCATTAGAAACAGCTTGTCTACCGCATATAGTTTGCTCAGCGCTTCCAACAGTGAAGCAATGGGTAAATTTGAATATGGCGACTTATGCGCACGCTGCTGCACACAACAAAATAAAATTCAGGTCATGACAGAACTCCTTGAGCAACGCGTTAATGCGGTGGTTGAAAACGAGTCATACCACTTTCAAGTCAAACTACACGAAGAATATCTAGAACAACAACGAGCACTAGAGGCACAAAGGCAAGAAAAGCAACGGGATCGAGCACATGAATCATACGAAAAAAACAAAGACAGGCTCCACGAATCTTTTGAAAAATATAACGACCGCCTGCTCAAAGAAAAACTTGTTCAGTCTGCATCAGGCCCCGTCATGATCAAAGTATAGGAAATTTTTTACACCAAACAATGCACAACGTTTTAAATGGCACTTTTTCTTGCATTCTTGGCACCCTTTGCTATCTTTCAATGATGATTGTCTTCATTTAAGATAATTGTTAAAAAAAGAGGTAGGTGGGAAAACATGAAAAGACCAGTTGTAGTTGTTGTGGTAGGAACTCGACCTGGCGCTATTAAAAGCATGCCAGTCTATCTTGCGCTCAAAAAAGCCGGGGTCCCTACTGTTCTCTGCGCAACGTTTCAGCATGAAGGCCTATTACAAAAAGTTTTTGATCTTTTTAATGTTGAACCAGACATTAAACTTAACATCATGAAAAAAGATCAAGATCTGTTTTACTTAACGACAACAATTCTTGAAAAATTAAAAGTAGTTTTTCAAGAATTGAATCCTGATCTTGTTTTGGTTCATGGAGATACAACAACTGCTTTTACCGCAGCATTAGCCGCTTTTTATCTAAAAATTCCTATCGGCCACATGGAAGCAGGGTTACGAACTGGTGATAAATATTCGCCATTTCCAGAAGAAATTAACCGTAAATTTATTTCCCACATAGCAACCTACCACTTTGCACCAACGGCACTTAATGTTGGCAATCTTTTGGCCGAAGGAATTGATCGCAAAGGTATTTTTTGCACAGGTAATGTTATTGTTGATGCGCTCACTATGATCCGCCAACGCATCGAATCAAACAGCATAAAGCTCGACCAATCGATACTAGAAAAATTGGCCTACTGCAAAAAAATGAATCTTAAACCAATTTTGCTGACCGCACACCGCCGCGAATCATTTGACGGCGGCTTGATGCGCATTTTTACCACCGTTAAAAAATTTGTACAAAAACATCCTGACCTTTTCGTTTTCTATCCTTTCCACCCAAACCCCAATGTTTTAACAGCACTAGAAAGCTCAGGAATAAAAGAATTAGAAAATATCTATTGCTGCCCACCCCTTGAATATACCGACCTTATCCATTTAATTTTATCAGTGGATTGGGTCATGACTGACTCTGGTGGCATTCAAGAAGAAGCAATCAGTATTGGGAAAAAAGTACTTATTCTGCGCGATATCACTGAACGAATAGAGGGAGTCTGGGAAGGACATGCAGAACTTGTAGGAACTGACGAAAAAAGAATTACACACGGTATGACGATGTATTACAACGCACCATTACAGAAAATGACGCCAACTTTTATTTATGGCGATGGCAACGCCAGCCAACGAATTGTTACCATGATAAAAACAACAATTCTTCGACTTGATAATAAAGAAAAAAAATGCTCCGAAAAAAATAACAATATGGTGCCTTAACGAAAATTAAAATTAATAGTTTGGAGAAACGGTAATGAAGCGTATTTCTATTCTTGGGCTCGGCTACATAGGCCTCCCTACCGCGATCTTGGCGGCAGAGTGTGGCTATGAAGTCTTTGGTTTTGACATTAATAATGATAAAATTACGCGTATCAACGCGGGCGACCCAACCATTCTTGAACCAGAAATAAAAAAACGCTTACAATACGCCTTAAAAAAGAAAAATTTTAAAGCGAGCACTAATTTAGAATACGCCGATTGCTTTCTTGTTACCGTTCCCACGCCTCTCAAGCCAAGCGGCAACCCTGATCTGCAATATGTTTTTAAAGCAAGCGAATCTATTGCTAAACGTCTTATGCCTGGCAATTTGATTATTATTGAATCAACGGTACCAGTCGGCACTACTGAAAAACTCGCAAAATACATTGAAGATTTATCAGGACTAAAACAAAGCGCTGATTTTTTTATTACGCACTGTCCAGAGCGTGGATTACCGGGCGTTCTTTTTAGAGAGTTAATTGAAAACGATCGTGTTATTGGCGGCATTTGTCAAAAATCGTGCGAACTTGCCTATAGTTTTTATTCAAAATTCGTCAAAGGTTTTCTGCACGTCACTGACGATAAAACTGCCGAAATGATCAAATTGGTTGAAAACAGCTCGCGCGATGTACAAATTGCTTTTGCCAACCAAGTCGCATCAATGTGCTACTCAGCAGGCATTAATCCTTACCATGTTATCGAGCTTGCCAACAAACATCCTCGTGTTTCCATTCTAAACCCAACCTGCGGCGTTGGTGGTCATTGTATTGCTATTGACCCAGCATTCTTAATTGACAGCTTTCCAAATGATACACAATTATTGCAAGTAGCTCGTGAAGTGAATAACAACAAACCGTTAAGTGTTATTGAACGCTTACTTCAAAAGGTTGATGAATTCAATGAAATCAAGGAAAGCAAAGCATCTATATTGGGACTTGGTCTTTCATTTAAACCGAATGTTGACGACATAAGAGAATCGCCAGCTCTCTTTATCGCCCAAGAATTAAACAAAAAAAAGGACGTGCTCACTTTTACAGCATATGATTCGTATGTTGATCCAGAGCCTGTCAAAGCGCTTGGCTTGAATCTTGCAACAAATTTGCGCAAAGCCATGAGCGAAGCAGATATTATTCTAATTTTAGTAAAACATGATGAATTTAAAATGATCACGCATGATCTTTTATGCAATAAAATTGTCGTTGACTCATGCGGCTTACTTCACGAAATAGGCAAAAGCCAAACTCAAACATTTCTTACGGGCGCCGTTAAAGCAAGTTGCAACCTTGAAAACATAACCTTTTAACCATGATGTCATCAGTTTCACAAAAACAAGAAAGAGTAGTAATGAGGCAAGTATTTCTACAAAAAGGACGCGCTTGTGTCCATAATGTTGATCACCCACACATTGGCGACCAAGAGCTGCTTGTGCAAGTCCACCACTCATTTATTAGTAGTGGAACCGAAGGAGCAACGCTTAACGCCTCTGGCCTTTCATTACTACAAAAATTCAATAGTAACGTTAAAGAAAATACCAACAAAGTTTTGGGTGCTGTCCAAGAAAACGGCATTAGCGGAACGTTTGCTTTAATAAAAAGCAAGCGCAATCAAATTTTGCCAGTCGGTTATTCATGTTCTGGCGAAGTACTACAAGTTGGCAACAAAGTCACCGGTTTTGCCGTGGGCGACTTTGTTGCATGTGCAGGGGCTGGCATTGCCAACCATGCTGATTTTATCGCGGTACCATCGCCATTAGCGGTCAAATTACGCGATAAAAAAAATCTTAAAATGGCAAGCATCACTACCATCGGCGCTATCGCACTACAAGGCATCAGACGAGCTCAACTCCAAGTTGGTGAACGCGTATGCGTTATTGGCCTTGGCTTAATTGGACAAATTACGGCACAACTTGCAAAGATTTCTGGCGCACACGTTTTTGGCGTTGATATCAACGAACGACAAATAAGACTCGCCAAAAAATTAGGCGCCGATATCTGCTTAAATGCAACAGAATGCAATGTGGTTGAAGAAATTAATTATACTACACATCACTTTGGTGTGGATACCACTATCATTACCGCCAGTGCTTCAAGTGGTGAAATTTTAGAACAAGCCATGAAAATTACACGCCGCAAAGGCCGCGTTGTTTTGGTTGGCGATGTAAAAATTGATTTTGATCGTGAAGAGTTTTATCGCAAAGAAATTGACTTGCTCATTTCATGTTCTTACGGCCCCGGTCGCTATGATCCTTCATACGAAAAAGATGGCAATGATTATCCTTATGCTTACGTTCGCTGGACTGAAAATCGCAACATGGAGCTTTTTTTAGAGTTGATCGAAAAAGAAAAAATTTGTATCGAAAAACTCATCAGTCACGAGTTTAACATTGAACAAGCCGAAGAAGCTTTTCAATATTTACAACAAAAAAATTCCTTTGGTTTGATGCTCAACTATGAAGCCTCTACAACCAAACCACTTTCTTATTTGGTTAATCAACAAGAATATGAACCAAAAAGCTATCAGTATACACCTCCAAAAGATACATTAAATGTTGGCATCATTGGCGCAGGAGGGTTTTGTAAAATAAAACTACTCCCAATAATTTCTAAAGTACCAAAAACAACAATCCATTCTATTATTGATACCGATCAGGCAAACGCTTTAAATACGGCCCGTCAATATAGTTCTTCGATTATTGGCAACGATCATCGCAAATTATTAATGAATGAAAATGTTCATGCAGCTATCATTGCAACACCCCATCATTTGCACGCAGAACAAGCAATCGATTGCTTAAAAAACAACAAAGCGGTTTTTGTAGAAAAACCAGCAGCGGTAAATTTTGAACAGTTTTACGAAATAAAAAATTTCATGCAAGCCAACCCACAAGCATTGTATTGCGTAGATTTTAATCGCTCATTTTCGCCCTTCATTAAAGATATTTATGAAGTCGTGAGTAAACGAACCAATCCACTGGTGATTCATTATCGGCTCAATGCTGGCTTTTTACCACGAGAACACTGGATTCAATCTGACGTTAATCGTGGCCGTATTATTGGCGAAGCGTGTCATATTTTTGAACTTTTATGTTTTTTAACAAATGCCCGCCCTCGCGTCGTTTCAGTCTACGCCATGAACGCACTCGGACCCGATATTCCAACAACTGATAATTTTGTTGCCAGTATCAGCATGACCGATGGTTCATTCTGTTCATTTGTTTATACATCGTTAGGCAGTGGTACTGCCGGAAAAGAATATATGGAAATATTTTTTGATGGAAAAACAATTATCATGAATGACTTTATTGAATTAAAAGGTTACGGCTTGCCGTTAGCATTCAACAAAAAAGTACGCACCGCAGACAAAGGACATGCTGCGTTGATTGAAGAATTTTGTTATGCAGCTCAAACACGCAACGCCCCATCTCCAACACCATTTGAACGAATTGCTGATGCCACAGAATTAAGCCTTGTTATCGATTTACTGGCACGCTCGGGCGGCGGTTGTCGCAAATTGCCGTATACCGGCGAACAACCACGCAATAGTTAACAACGCACACTTTATCATTAAAAATGCAAAGGTATATCATGGTCAAGAAATTTATAGGTTTATTGTTTCTCGTTTGTCATATAACTACCAGCTCAACGCTGCACGCTGGAACAACTGAAACACTCATGTATTTTATTAGTGAAAATCGCATTCCGGCTGCTTTAGAACTTATACAAAGTAGAAAGGTCAATGTTAATACGTTGTCAGAAGCAGAATGGGCACCTTTGCATCACGCAGCAGCAAAACGCAGCTGTTTAGAGATTGTGAAAGCGCTGGTGGCAGGTGGAGCCGATGTTAACTTGATAGACACGAATGGCTGGACCGCGCTTCATTATGCTGCAAATAACAACAACGCACCTGCAATAAATTATTTACTCAGCCAACATGCTAACCCAAATATCACGGCTCAAGACGGCATGACACCACTGCAGCTAGCAATACGAGGCGAATATTCTGCCTGTATTGAAGCATTAATTCAAAGCGGTGCTATATCGCCAAACGAAATTAGCTCTTCATCACAGAAAATAGAAACAGAATAGCGGTTTCAACAACGCCTAAAATGTTTTTCGAGATCGCGCTTTGACAGCGTCCACATCGTTGGGCGACCGTGAACACAAATAAAACGATTGTTGGCTTTCGTTAAATCAGCAACCAACTGTTTCATTTGTTCTTCAGTCAGCTCATCGCCAGCCTTCACCGCTGCTTTGCAGGCCAAATGGCTGTGCACGTGCTCATTCAGTTGCTTTCTAAAAAGTGTACGATCTAACTGTTCATGATCTTGAATAAAAGAGGCAACATCCAACATTAATTCACGCAATGAATGGCTTTGAATACCGGGCGGCGATGTTTGAATCGCAATGTCATTTTTACCAAAGAGCTCAAACTCAATACCTTGCTGCGCAAAAAAATCACGCTCAACCAAAATCAAGGCGAGCAGATGATCTGGCAAATTAACCAGTTCTGGAAAGAGCAGGGTAACGCCATCTTTTCGTTCAAAATTTTTTAAATAACGTTCATACAAAATGCGCTCGTGTGCCGCATGCTGGTCAATAATTACCAGCTGGTCATCGCGATCGAGCACGATGTACGTTTTAAAAAGCTGCCCCACCACGTGTGCGTGTGGCTCATAAGAAGCGACTGGTTCTGGAACATGCGTATGTTTGGGTTCTGGCGCAGCAAAAACTTGGCGCTGTTCATTTTTTTCTGCCGGTTCTTCTTTTGGCATGGCGATTTCGGGAAAAAACGGCTGTGGTAAAAAATCATGCTTAAACGACTGCACAGGCGCAGGCCGCTGCCACGGCAAAGGCACATTATCAAAAGATTGGTGGCGAAGTGGTTGTTCGAATGTTTCAGAAGCACATGGCGGCAGGGCGCTTTGTGCTCCCACCACGTGCGACGTTAAACGTTGGCTCACGCGATTTTCAAGCGTTTGTCTGACCAGCTCTTGCACGCAGGAATAAACCGTTACCGGCTTAGTAAAGCGCACCTCTTCTTTTTTTGGATGCACATTGATATCTACGCACGCTGGCTCAATATCAATAAAAATAAAGGCTGCTGGAAATCTGCCCGGCGGCAAAATATTTTGATAGCCCTTTAACAATGCCTTAGATAAATCATGGTCTTTAACCCAACGACCATTAACAAAGAAAAATTGCTGAGTGCGGCCATAGCGCCAGAAATGCTGGTCTGAAATAATGCCGCGCACGGCAAACCAGCTCGTATTTTTATGTTCAACAAGTTCAATTAAATTTTGAGAAAAATTATAATCCCACAACTGGCTCGCACGGTCGTGCAATGTTTTTACCGCCGGCGCATTCAGCACCAATTTGCCGTCATGAAAGACTTTAAAAGAAACAGACATGGTGCTCAAGCAAAACGCTTGAATCAGATTAAGCAGATGGTTCCATTCTGTTTCGTCACGCTTAAGAAATTTCTTGCGCGCTGGCATATTGAAAAAAAGATCTTCAATTAAAAATTCGGTACCGGCAGGGCAGGGCAGCACTTCTTCATGCTCAAGAACGCCAGCTTTATAAACAAGTTTTATACCAAGTTCGTGATCATGCAAACGCGTAGTGAGCGTCACTTTGCTCACGGCGCCAATGCTTGCAAGCGCTTCACCGCGAAAGCCAAACGAGGCAATGGTGGCCAAATCATCAAGCTTTTCAATTTTGCTGGTTGCGTGCGCCACAAAGCACAAACGGGCATCGTCAGGACTCATGCCGCATCCGTCATCAACAATACGAATGAGTTTTTTTCCCGACTCTTCAAAATAAAGTGCTAGATGCTGGGAGCCAGCATCTAGCGAGTTTTCAATAAGTTCTTTGACGATATTGGCAGGCCGTTCAACGACTTCGCCTGCGGCAATTTTTTGAGCTTCGTGTGGTGCAAGAATTTTTATTTTATTCACGGCAAAATTTCCCGCTTATTGTCTACATTAATTGATGTTTGGACAACAACCTTATCACGAAGAAGGGCAGTTAACAAGCGCAAGGTTTATTCAAGCGGGTCGCTCCACGCGAATGGCTCAAGGCCGGTAATATCAACCAACTTTTGAGAGTAGTACTTATCGGCATAAATGAAATAATTAGTAATGCAAGAAAAATAACGAGGATTTTCTTTTATTTTAGCAACCTTTAAATGATATCGCATCGCCCTTGTAGACACGGTCTCCGCACGGTCAAACTGCAAAAAATCCTCATCAAAATATATATTAAACAGCTCGGGCAAGCGAAGACATTCGAGGAGCTCTCTTTTTTCGTAATAATCAAAAAAGCGCGTTCTCAAAACCTCGCGATAATACTTTTTTTTCACGCCCATTAAAAATACATGGTCATCGAATACAAACCAGGGTTTAACAATTACATTCTCTCTCGATAACCCCGTGACTGGAATTTTTAGAAAGCTGGCAGCCGGAGGCTCTATACCAATCTCAACGGCCATTTTATAAATTGTTCTTGGATCAACTGAATACAAAGGTTCATTGCCAGGCCTGATAAACGTACCACCATTCGGACACTTGCTGCGCACAGTTGATCCCTCGGTGATCATGAAATAAACACAGGGCGCTGTTTCTTCGGCTTTATCATCACAATTTGCTAATTCATCATCCAGAATCAGTTGCTCTGCATCGGGCTTTAACGACCCGCCACAATCATCCATCTCAAACATCTCGTCAGCAGCAGCTGACAATGAACATTGCTCAACACCAAAAACAAACACAAGTCCCAAAAGAAACTTTATCGCTTTCATAACTTGCTCTCCTTCAATTTATGTTTTTTTGCATCGTTTTTTTCGTATACGCCCTGCACGTCGTTGTCGCGATTCCTCCGCATGTTTTTCAAGGTTAATGATCGTACTGACCGGTTCTGTCTGACTGCCACTGAAGGTAACAATATTAGTTTTTAAATTCAAGAATGCTTCATTACTCTTCAAAACTATTGGTACTTTTTGATCGTTTTGCTCAACACAAACATTGCCAAAAAAGCGACACGTCATATCGTGCAACAACATTTCTGCTCTATCTGCCGTGACAATATTTTTTTCACGAACAACCTTAACATTATGTTGAAACGTAATTGATTTAAACAACGATAGTTTATTGTTGGTCGGCTGATCAGCCGTAGCCGTTTTTTTTGTATCAAGCAAAACCGTCAACAGGTTGGCGGTAACCACGCTGTTGTCTGCAAAGGTTGCCTTAACATCTTTTTCATAATCACACACAAAAACTTTTTTTTGATCAGGCGCCTGATAGCAACGCACTTGCTGACTGATGATCGTAATTTTTGAAAACGGATCAATAGCAAAAATAAAAACGGGCAGCCCGGTAAGCCATACGCTTACCAAGACCGCCCGAAAAAATAATACTTTTTTAATTACGCACATAACATCATTTCAGCATTTCACGCCGCTTGAAAATTACAATCGGTCGTAAAACGTTTAAGGACCATTTTTTTAATATCGCTGAAAACTTGTTTCATTGAAGCACCAACGCGCGGGACATACGGAACCACCACATCATTAACAACAAAAAACACCGTTGCTTTACCAAAATAAAGGCCGTGATAAAGCATTTTTAATGAATGATGCACCATTTGTTGTTGATTGGAAAGCACACTTATTTCATCGTTACGCGCTTCACGTATTTCAATTACATCGTGACCATTAATATGAAAATTATGCAAAAGCTCGTCCACATTGACGCCTTGAGATTGTAATGTTCTTGTTAATTCATCAATTTTTTCTTCAATTGATACAAAACGCATCGCACCAGTTGCTGAGTCATAATCACAAACTAATGCCTGCCTGATCTCTGTTGCCATGCAGTTATTTGCACTAAACAGCACAAACAGTAGCGCAAAAAATAAACCGTTCTTTTTCATAGATTACTCCTAATCTTAAAAAATATACCTGTTGAAAATGTGTCATGTTGTGGCTGTAGAATAAAGAATAAATGGAAAAAATCAATGACAGAAATAACGATTTATTCAAGCAAAAAGGCGCGAGTATTTTTTTACCCGCGCCTTTTATTATTTATATCAAAAAATAATGAACTAAATTGTTGCCAACAACAATGAAATTACAGACATCAATTTGATCAAAATGTTAAGTGATGGACCAGATGTATCTTTGAATGGATCACCAAGCGTATCCCCAACCACCGCTGCTTTATGAGCAGGTGAGCCTTTGCCACCAAAGTGTCCTTCTTCAATATACTTCTTCGCGTTATCCCACGCACCGCCGCTGTTTGCCATGGTCAATGCGAGCAACGCACCAGAAATAGTAGCGCCAGCCAAGAAACCACCAAGAGCAACGTTACCAGACATCGGTGCGTTCAAACCAAAACCAAATTTAATAACGATTGGTGCAAGAATAGTAACAACACCTGGCAACAACATTTCCCACAATGCTGCTTGCGTACTAATTTCAATACATTTTTCATAATCAGGTTCAGCTTTACCTTCCATTAAACCAGGAATTTCTTTGAACTGACGACGAACTTCTTCAACCATTTGCCATGCAGCTTTACCAACTGAACGCATAGTGAATGCTGAAAGAAGGTACGGTAACGTGGCACCAATGAACAAACCGGTAATAACCAACGGATCAATCAGATCAAGTTTTGGCACTTTTGATTCTTCGCAATATGCTGCAAACATCGCCAACGATGCCAACACAGCAGAACCAATTGCAAAACCTTTTCCAAGCGCTGCTGTCATATTGCCAAGCGAATCAAGCTTGTCGGTAATTTTACGAACTTCAGGACCAAAGCCTGACATTTCTGAAATACCACCAGCGTTGTCTGCTATTGGGCCATATGCGTCGACCGTCATGGTAATACCAACGGTTGCCAACATTGAAACGGCTGCCAAGGCAACACCAAATAATTGACCAAAAAATTCGAATGAAACGAAAATGATAACCGCGATAGTACACACCGGAACTACCAATGATTCAAAACCAATGGAAAATCCGAAAATCAAATTTGGACCAGCACCAGATTGCGATGCCTCAGCCAATTGACGGACTGGTTTACCACTTGTGTAATAATCGGTTACTAAACCAATAACCACACCAGCTGACGCACCAAGTACCACAGAACCAAACAAAGCCATATCTAAACCAAGCCAGTTCATGTACACATACGTACCACCAATAAATGCTGCGATAGCTACATAAGCAGCTTTATGCAACATTGCTGAAAGTTTAAGCTTGAAAATGAATGAAGAAGCAAGCCCAATCATCGAAGCAACAAGACCAATAGCGCACAACATAATTGGCAATGAAATGTATTCAATTTGACCAGCATGTGATGTTAATGCAAGTGCAATAGCACCAACAACTGACGCGATATAAGATTCAAAAATATCAGCGCCCATGCCGGCAGTATCACCAACACAGTCACCAACGTTGTCCGCAATAACCGCAGGATTACGTGGATCATCTTCAGGAATGCCAAGCTCAACTTTACCAACCATATCAGCACCAACGTCTGCAGCTTTGGTAAAAATACCACCGCCAACACGTGCAAACAAAGCAATAGAGCTTGCACCAAGGCCGTAACAAGTCAGAATGCGAATAAAGATAATTCTTTCGCCACCAACAAAAAGATAAAACAAAGCACCAAGACCAAGCAAGCCAAGTGATGCCACAACAAAGCCCATCACAGAACCACCAAGCAACGCTACTAAAAATGCAGCGCGTTCGCCTTTGTCGCGAGCAGCAATCGTGGTTGCTTCGTTAGCATGAGTTGCAGCACGCATACCAATGTAGCCAGCAAACATTGATGACAAAGCACCAAGTGTGTAAGCAAAGGCAGCATGAATATTAAAAACATAGCTAATAGCAAGAAAGGCGATAGCAATAACAACGGCCAGTATTGAATACTCTTTGCGCAAGAACGTCATAGCGCCTCGGCGAATGAGTCCAGCAATATGTGCTGACTTTTTATCGGTGTTTTTAAAACCGACAATATGTTTATAAATGACCGTTGTTAAGGCAAGTCCTGACGCAGCAACTGCCATAAAAACGTAACTATATGACATCAAATCCATTGATGGCTCCCTCTGGGTTATGTAGACACTCACTGAAATCGCAGATAAACAGCATAAAACACCTACGTTTTTTGTAAATATATCCCGTAAAAAAAATAGATCCTATCGCAAAATTGCCATAAAAAAAATATCGCACTAAGCTAATGACCGCTTTTACAAATAGTTCAGATCGAACAACAAGAAGGGATTTTTATGTACAAATCAACACAAATAGCAATGCGATCACGCATCAACTCTTTTCTCTTATGCTTTGCTCTATCGTGGTTTTATGCGTTGTGCTCGCAAATTATCATACCTATGCCTTTTAATGCTGTCCCGTTGAGCATACAGCCTTTGCCGCTCTTGGTGGCTTCATTAATCTTGGGTTGGCCGGCAGTGTATGCTTTCATGCTTTACTTGTTGCAAGGAACTCTTGGCGCACCAATTTTTGCTTTTGGTCTGGGTGGCATTGGCCGGCTTTGTGGGCCAACAGGCGGCTATTTGATCGGTTTTTTATTTGCTGCCATTTTTTTGGCGTGGGCCAAACAGCGCCATACTTCGTCAACTATCACACTCATGGCAAAGCTTATAGTGGCAAACCTCATTACTTTTTTCTGCGGCCTTGCACAACTCAGCCTTTTTGTTCCTGCACACAAGCTTCTCTCTCTCGGCTTTTTTCCTTTTGTGATTGGCGACTTTGTCATTAAATTTGCGCTTGCGATCGTTCTGGTCAAAAGGTTACCTCTTGCTCTGCCGCCTAAATTGCGCTAGAATCCAAAATACCAATCATTCAATATTATCATTATCCCCCTTTTTTGCCGGAAAGGCGCATTCCATGAATCAAGGCAAATTTAGTTTTGTAACCGCCGTACTCATTTGTCTTAACACTATCATGGGCGCTGGTATTTTCATTAACGCAAAGCCGCTGACTTTTTTAGCGGGATCATTTGGTTTTATTAGTTATCCAATCTGTGCGCTGTTAATTTTGCCCGTAATTTTGAGTATTGCAGAACTTGCAAAGCTGCATCCCGTTTCAGGCGGCTTGTACGTTTACAGCAAAACTCACCTACACCCCCGCATTGGTTTTTTTGCCGGCTGGAGTTATTTCTTAGCCAAAACAACCACCTGCGCTCTCTTGGTTCACTGCTCAACCACTTTTTTTCAAACATATATTCCCGCACTGCGCGTTATTCCAACGTTGATGTTTGATTATGGCATTATTGCTGGCCTAATCACGCTCAACATTTTTGGCGTGCGCGTGGGCGGTAAAGCACAATACGTAACCTCAGCGCTCAAAGCACTACCAATTCTGTTTACTTTTTTTTGCGGCCTTTTTGCCAAACCTGGCTACGCGCCAATCTGGCAGGATACCAATACCATCGAACCACTCACACTCATTCCTGTCGCTATTTTTGCGGTGATTGGTTTTGAAATTATTTGTTCAATCGCTGGGCTACTTTCAAAACCAGCGCAAACCATAAAACCGGCAATCTTGACGTCGTTTTCTATTGCCGTGTGCCTTGCAACATTTTTTCAATTTGCTATGTATCACGCGCTGGGGCCCGATTTAGCACAAACTGGCACACCACTTTTAGCACTTGGTAGCACGTTTTTCCCGACCATGCCATGGATCGGAAAACTGTTTAATGGTTTTGTATTTGCTTCAATTTTTGGCGGTTCATTTACCATTTTGACAAGCAACTGCTGGAACTTGCACACGCTTGCCAAAGACAACCATTTACCGTTTTCACATATTTTAACGAAATTAACAACAGCCAACACGCCATGGGCTAGCTTAATTATTGAAGGCATTTTGTGCTGTTTTATTATCAGCATTTCCCAACAACAAACCGCCTTGCAAAACATGTCAATCTTTGCTCACTTTGCTTGCTACAGCTTAACATCGTTAGCACTACTGCAAGCGATTAGAAAAGGTTTAGTCAGACAAACAATGATCGTCCCACTTTTAAGCCTTGCCAGCTGTTTTTATGTTTTTAATTTGTGTTTTAAAAACTTAATCACGTACGGCATCTCGTTTTCATTTGTTTCAATTTTTATTATTGGCTTTATGCTTTCTTGCTTTTCGGGTAAAAAAATCTCGTAACAAAAACCATCAAAAAATTGTTTCTTGATTCATGACAGCAGGAATTTTAAGCTCAAGATATTTCAACAATGTTGGCGCAACATGCGCAAGCCCGAAGTGCGGCTTGCTTTCAACAAAACCAATTTCGTGAGCAAACTGCCTGCCAACCGCCAAAAAAGGCACCGGGTTGGTTGTGTGCGCCGTCAGCGGGTTGCCTTGTTCGTCAGTTTTTTGCTCAGCGTTGCCATGATCAGCAACAATAAATAACAAACCATTGCGCTTAACCACCACCTCGAGATATAAAACACCAAGCTGCTCATCAAGAATTTGACACGCCTTGACGGTTGCCTCAAAATTGCCTGAATGACCAACCATGTCGGCATTGGCATAATTAACTAAATAAAAAGAAGCTGGTTGTTGTTCAAGCGATGCAACCAATCGATCGGTAATAATGTTGGCCGACATTTCTGGATGATCAACATAATTTTTTGCTTTTATTGATGGCACAAATTCGTACTGTTCATGAGCCAAGCGCTGGTCGCGCATACCGCGAAAAAAATAAGTAACGTGTGCCATTTTTTCAGTTTCTGCTATCACAAAAACCGGCATATTACTTTGAGCTGCCAACTCGTCAAGCAGGGTGTGCTCAACAACCGCATCGTCAAAAAGTATCTGGTTAGTAAAATTTTTTTGCACGCGAATAGCGGTAATAAAAAAAGAAAGAACTGTGTCAGCGCGTTTTATTTCTGTGTTGGCAGAATCTACAAACGCCGCCGTGAGTTGACGGGCTCGGTCAGGGCGAATATTAAAAAAAACTACGCCATCGCCTGATTCAATACCGCCGCGCACATCAAGTAGGGTGGGCTCAACAAACTCATCATTAACGCCATCAGTGTACGATTGCTCGAGCAACGCATGCCAGTCAATAAACGGACTGCGCGGCGGGTTAACATTGCCACATAAGACATCGTAACTTTTTTGAGTACGATCCCAATTGTTATCACGATCCATAGCAAAAAAACGACCATGAATACTTGCCAACAATGCATTGGGATACTCGTGCAAAACATCCGCAAGATGCTGCAAATACAACAATGCCGACTGTGGTGGTACGTCGCGACCATCCAAAAATGCATGCACATACACCCGCTCAAGCCCACAATTTGCCGCCAATTCAAGCAAGGCAAATAAATGTTTTTCATGGCTATGCACGCCAGCATCTGAAAGTAAGCCCATCACATGCAACGCCTTACCAGACTTTTTTAACTCAGTAAATGCGCGCAACAAATCTTCACGTTTAAAAAAACTGCCATCATCAATCGATTCGTGAAAACGACATAAAACACCTTTGACCACACGCCCCGCACCAAGCGTCAAATGCCCAACCTCAGAGTTGCCAATGCCGCCAGGCAAAAGACCAACAGCAGGTCCCGCCGCAGACAACAACGTTGTATGATAGTGCTCACGCAGATAATCATAATGCGGCATACGCGCTGCAGCCACGGCATTACCGTGGATATTTTCGTTATGCCCAAAGCCATCGAGAACAACAAGCATCACCGGAAAATTGTTTCTATTTGTACGCATTTTGACTCCTTTAATTTTCTGCGCTATGCTTACCTCCTTCAATACTGAGATGATCAATGTTGTGATCATTTTTTTTATACCATAACGATTTATAAGCATCCTTGTAAAAAAAGGAAAATTATGACCGTAAAAACTGCTGTTTTAGCCCTTCTTTTTGCAACAGCGTTACAAAGCCCTTTTAGAAATTTAAACGCACAAAATATTACCGACGCACCATCATGCGAAAAGGTTTTAGAACAAGAAGAAGATTCATTTGATGATATTTTTGATGAATTACAAGGTTTGGATGAGTTAGACATTACTCTTGAAGATATAGAAAATATCTCCAAAGAATCTGGCATTAAAACTGAACCTTCTTTGCCAGATCAAATAAAGCTCGCCTGGATGTTTATCAAATTTAAAGCCCAGCAAAAAACAGACGAAGCAAAGCAACACTTCCAAGACCACCCAGAAGATTTTGTAGTAGGTAGTCTTATCGCCGCCAATTTTACCATTGCTGCTATTTTGTGGTGGCTTATTTTGCGCGATAAAGCTCAAGCTAAATAGTTTATGTATGAAAACAAATAAACACATTTTTGCACTGTACGCACCCACACTTTCGTTAAGCATAGTACACAAGAAAAATGATCTCATCTCGCTGCACGACAAAGATTTGTATAAACGCATTTTTAATGTTTTGCGACTAGAAGAGAGCGATCGGGTAATGTTGTTTGATAAAAACTATCATGTAGAAATATGCTTGAGCACAACCCAACAAGACAAAAATATGATTGTCGGCCGGGTTGCGCACATTGAAAAAAATGTGGCTCCCGCACCAGGCATAACATTTTACCAATGCGTTACCAAGAAAAATGTTTTTGAAGATATTGTGTATACCGCCACTCAAATGGGCGTACAGACCATCATTCCGGTTATCTCTGAAAAATCTGAAAGAAAATGGGAACCACGCGAAACTGAACGTCTTGAAAAAATTATTGTTGCTGCCATTGAACAATCGAAAAGTTTTGTTTTCCCGCACATTGCACCGGCACAAAAACTTTCAGAGATCCTCAAAACAACAATCAAAGGCACTAATATTCTTTTCGACGCACACGGCCAAGCTGCCCGTACGCTACTTGAAGCGCCAAGTAATCAGCAACTAAACGTTATGTTGGGCGCTGAAGGCGGCTTAACTGATAACGAATTAGCAAATTTATGCGCTAACGGCTTTAACAGCTACGCACTCACCACCAGTATTTTACGCTCGCGCGATGCAGCACTAGTAGGCCTTGGCTTGTTGCGAAGCTTGATCAGAAATTAATTATAATGGTGGTTTTTTTAAAGAAAAATATTGCGTCTTGAGATATAACGGCTCAACTTTGGTCGTAATATTTTTTTGCTCAAGCCAATCTTGATATGCTCGCAAGCCAACAAACTCGGCCGTTGCAACCTGAAATTCATCAAGTAATTGAGCACGCGGTAAGGCTTCTTTAATTTTTTCTGCGTGCAGCTGAACGGCATTACCAGCAAAGACAAACGATAATTCCGGATAGCCTGCTTTAAGCCGAGCAAGTAAGTCCTGAATTTTTTCGCATCCTTCTTCGCGATCATTACCAACCGTTTCAAGCGCATAATAAACATCGTCATTGTACGCATTGAGCAACAAGACAAAATTTTTTGATTCATCAGCAATAGATGCTTTAACTTGATCAGACAATGCCTGCAAGCCATTGACACCGATTAGCGGTTTGCTGGCCGCCAAGCCAATACCGTTTACCGTTGCCAAAACAACACGTAACGACGTAAAGGCGCCCGGCCCTCTATCAACAGCAATAAATGCACAATCGTTCAATGATAGATTATGCTCTTGCAATAATTCTTGAACATACGGAACAAGCTCAGAACTTGCACGTTTATCATTTTTAAAAACTTCTTGAATACATATTTTTTCGCGAAAAAGAGCTATATAGAGACCTTGATAGCCTCCCTGAATACTTATAAAAAATTTTGTCATGTGTATTAATTATTTTGTTTTTTGATCTTCTGTCGCTGATAAAAGAGACTAAAAGCATCATCCCTTATTGTATTTTCACGCTTTTCAATAATTTTGCCACAATTCAGGCACTTCCAGCCTTCAAAGTTAATGAAGTGATCAAAGAACGATTGCATGATCATTAAACCACCGCACTTGGGGCACTTCATACGCTCTCCTCTACGCTCGCCAACATTATCATAAGCATAAGATTAGACTATCAAAAAATATCTCACATGCAAATTTCAGCCATAATCAATTTTTTTTGCATGCTTTTGATTTGAAACTTTAATCAACATTTCAAAAAATCAATGTACGAACTTCCTTACTAAAGATCAAGAGTATTTTCAAAAGGACCAAAACTTAAAACAAATACTTGAATTTTTATGCATAAATTTGCTATTAATTTTTTGCTCGGCAACAAAGTCAACACATTTTTCACTCAAGCTCTTCGTTTAATTCTTCAGATTTAACAACTTCGGCGTTCTGCATCGATGCGCGTTCTTTCCGTACTTGCTCGCGCACCATTTCAAGCTCTTCACGCTCGGCGCGCTCAACTTGCAATCGCAATGTTTCATGCTCAAGACTTTCAAGATTATTTTGCATTGATCGTAAACGCACCGTTGCCACCTCTTTTTGATTTTCATGGTACTCAAGTGCTTCTATAGCGCCATCACGCAGATCTTCAAGTTCTCGCTTTTGATCTTTTAATGATATTTTTTTAAATCTCTGCACCGATGCCTCGTCAAGCAACTGAGCCTCACGGCCCTCATGAGCAAGGCGCTCTTTTTGTAAATAAGCATTAATTGAATCAATCATTTGACCAGCAAGCTCTTCAACCAAACTGGTATGCTGCTCTGCTTCCTTTCGTAATGTTGTCTGAGCTCTAAGTAATGCCTCTGCCTGCGCCGTATCTTGACGCGCTTGCGTTACACGATCTTGCATCACGCGAACTTCAGCTTGCAACTGTTCTGCTTTTTCTTCAAATTTTTGCGCTTGAGCAATAGCTTGTTCAAGTTGAATCTTCAAATCAATACCTTGTCGTTTTTCCTCCTCAAGGCGTGGAATAAACAGACGTTTTACGCTTTCGACTGCCTCATCACGCTCCTCAAGAGCCTGCAATCTGTCTCGTTCGCGCTGACGCTGATTGCGCTCTTCTCGCTCGTTTGATTTGGCATACGCTTGTGCCACTTTATCTTCAGCCAACTCAGCACGCTTTTCTGCCGCTTGAGCATACTGCAGTGCTTGCTCAAGATCATCTTTCAAATCTTGTACATGCCCCTGAGCATCGTGCTGAATATCATTAACGCGCTGTTTGGCAGCACGAGCAACCTGCTTTGCTTGCCGCATTTGTTCTTCAGCTTTGGTTATGCGCTCTTGCGCTTGCCCTGCGTGCTGTGTCATCAGCTCGTTATTCGATTGAGCTTTAGCGACAGCATCTTTTAAATTGGCGTTTTCTTCTGTTTTGGCTTGTACTTGGGCATTTAACACTTCTTTTTCGATAGTAGTTTTTTCCATGCGTTGTACAGCCGCACTCATTTCTTGCTGCGCATGCTTCAAGTTGCTGCGCTCTTGGCGCAATTGAATTTCAAGATCAAGCCATTCCTGTGTTTTATTTCTAAGCTCATTATTCATTTGCTGCTTTAAAAGTGATTTATCCGCACGCATTTTTTCTAATGAATTACGCGTTGATTCAAGCTCCGTCTTGACCTGATCAAGCTCGCCCTGTAATTTTTGTACCATTACCGGGATAATATGAACAGTAGTTCCGTCTTTAATTTCTACACCAGATACATCAGCTGTCATCGTTTGAAAATTATTCGAATAATCTTCAAACGCACGTCGCACCACAACATTGATCCTGTTTTGATCAAGCTCAAGAGGGCGTTCCAAGCTGCCAAATTTATTTTTTTCCTGTTGAACCTGCTCGTTAATATCATACAAAATAGCTAAACGCGCCTTCTTTTTTTGATCGTCAGACAAAGACTTTTGAACGCTTATTTGATCCAACAATATATCGGCTTTTTTCTGCGCCTGCACAATACTTTGCAATGTTGCTTGTTTATCTAACAGTTGTTTGTACGACATATCGGCTCGCGATTGCGTTGAACTTAATGTTTGATCAAACCAGTTATTTTGTTTGTTAAATCGCTGTGAAAAATCTGCAACCTGATCACTTGTTTCACCCTCGGCTATTATATTTTTCATGAACGACATGTCGGTATAAAAATCTCGAGAGATCTGATTGCGCCACTCTGGCGTAATAGTCTGAGTGGGCATAGCACTAAAGCTTCTCGAAAATAACGACAACGCCGGAGCTGGTACTGAAACGCGATTAAAAGAAAAGTCCTTGGCGCCAAAACTAGTCATTTTACTGTCCAACGAAATATCTACCGACCGTTGAAACTTTTGTTCAAGCTGTCGACGCTGCTCTTCAGCTTTTAATTCGAGGGCCTTGTGCTCAGCTTGGCTCATAATAATAAGTTTTTCTTTTTCAGCTTGGTAGTTAAGTTCAACGGCCTTAGCATCAATGTCATTCTTAAGCTGTTCAGTCATTTTTTCAGCTTCAGTGCGCACCATGGCTATCTGTTGCTCAACCTGTGCTTTAATCTGAGCAATTTGGCGAGCCGTTTGCCCTTTAAGCTCTTCGTTTTGCATAGCAATACTTTGATCAATTTTTTTATTTCAAGTGCCGCTTGCTCACGCAAAGAACTCGCAACCGAAATGTCACCAGCCTGACAAGACGATGCCCAAAAAAATAATGTCCCAATAATTCGCATTATGCTCAACAAAGCCTTTGTACTAATTTTCATGATTTCCCCACTAACCCCTTAGTTTTGATACTTCTTTAGTAACCTCAGTTATAAGTCTAAAAAAAAAGCCCCTATTTATCAACGAAATATCAATTTGAAATAAAAAACCTCTGACTATCAATACAGTCGTAACCTCTTTTTTAAAAATTATTTGAAAAAAGAAGCGGCATTATCATACTAAAAAGACAAAAATTATGAGCTTGTTGTATCTGGACATGCAAAATGGGTTAGGCTTAGAAAAAGGGCATTTTTTTACTAAAATAAGGCAAAGTACCATGAATCCAAAAAAAAATTCTCAACTTCTCATAACGCTCATTATTGTAGCAAGTGTAATGGGATGGGCCATAAAGTATTCGCCTGTTTGTCGCACATGGCAGCAATTACGTAGCTTGTGGCAAACAAAAAAGCCCGCCATCGCACCATCAACACCGCGAACGCCAGAAACTTGGATGACCGTTTTTGTCCACGGCACGTTCGGCTCTGTCATGAGCCTTTTAAGCGCCAAAAAAGTTTTAGCTGATGATTTGAAAGACAGCCGTTACCGCATTGTTAATAAAAAAATGCGAAAAGACCCTTATTTTTTTAAAGATCAATTTATATTAGACCGAGGGTTGGTTTCAATACCAAAAACACTTGATACAGACCTTACCACTAGTGATCGCTTTGCTGCTTTTCCTTTATCCAAGGCATACGCCACTATCGCTGACTATACAACCAAAGGCCAAGAAAAAAATCTCTTTTATGCATTTGGCTGGAGCGGATTAATGAGCCAACAGCGCCGTCGCTCAGAAGCAATCCGCCTTTACAACAGCTTGATAGAAGAACAAGAACGATTACGAACCGAAGGCATTAATGCAAAAATTAGAATTATTGCCCACAGCCATGGCGGCAATCTAGCGCTCAACCTTGGCGGCATTGGAAAAATTTTGGCAACACAATCATATGATCCTCAACAAAAATTCTCTCCGATTGACCAAGAACATGAATCGTTACAAGAAATGTTTTCGCTCATCAATCAATTAATTACTAAAGAAAATGCCATACAAAAAAAAGGTCAAAAGAGTCTCGATTATATTCCAACACATAAAACACTTTTGATTGATGAGCTCATTTTACTTGGCACACCAATCCAACCAGAAACTGAATACTTTGCCCTTTCTCATATTTTTAAAAAAATTTATAACTTTTATTCATCTGAAGATATTGTGCAACAAATTGACTGGTTTACAACCAAACAATACTACAGTAACCAACGTTTTCACGAATCAATAATCCATAAAGGAAGAAAAAAAATCACCCAAATTAAAATTATGTGTGATCATCAGCAAGTACCATCAGAAAAAAATACGTCCTACGCACGGTCGTGGTTTAACGCTATCAACGCACTTCTTTCTCGTCAAAGCAAAGATCCCACGCATAAAGAATTGTGGTTTATCAACTGGAAGCCAGCAAACAGCGAAACTAATACTTTTTTCATTTCACCGCTACCAGCCGTTGTCCTCATGCCCATCATTTTAAATGTACTTGCAACAAAACCAACACTTGCTGACGTTGATATTAATTTAAGTAAAAAAAATAATTTATTAGAGGTAGTTTTACATCGTCATCAACAAAATTTTGCTGAAAGCAGCAGATATATTCCTATGAGTTTAATTGACGAAATTAAAAAAGAATTCAAAAAATGGGAACCACCTGATCTTTCTGAGCCGACCGGTTTTGACGCCATCTATCGTCATCTCTCGTAGGAACGTTAAGAAAAAATAATAGCTTTTTTTTATGCACATTGTATCATGAATTCCTAGTTGTCTAATGATGCTATCACTAATAAAAAAAATGAGACACCATTCTGGCTACACAAGGAGAAAGTTCATGATTTCTCGCATGTCGAGGATGTTTGTAGTAAGTGCTGCTTTGGCTATTTTTTGCCCCCTCGCTACGCTAAAAATATACGCAGACAGCAGCTCACATAAACACACCAATAAAACGTATACCATCAAGGAAATTATCGTTGAAGGAAATAAAACGATAAAACAAGAGCTTATTCTAAATAGTATTCCCTATCGTCTTGACGATGTTTTTGATGCTCAAAAAAGTGAGCTTGCCATTAACAATCTCTATGCCCTGGGGCATTTTCGACAAGTAAAACTCGAAGGAGAAGAAATCGATGATGCATCGATGGCATTAATTGTTACGGTTGAAGAAAAGAAGCTTTTGGAAGATTTACACATCAAAGGCAACAAAAATATCGAAACTAAAAAAATCAAAGAAAAGATTAACAGCGCCAAAATAACCTCGATCGACGAAGAAACGATTAAACAAATTTGCGAACAAATTAAAAAAATGTACGCAGAAGAAAATAAGCACTTCGTTACCTTTACCACAACACTCACACCAAACAAAGATAATCCTCATAAAATGACCGCTGAAATTGTAGTGCACGAAGGCCCAACAACCAGTGTAAAATTTGTTCATTTTGAGGGTAACGACAAGATTCCTGACCGCAACTTAAACAAGCCACTGTTCACACGAGAAGCATGGCTGTTGGGCTTTATGGACCAAGCGGGCAGTTACAACGAAGAGCAGCTTGATGCCGACAAGCATCGCATTGAATATTATTATCGCGATCACGGCTACTTGACCGCAAAAGTAAGCAAAACTGACACTGAGTTCTCGCCAAACAAACGCGATGTTGCGATTACTTTTCACATCAGCGAGGGCGATTTATTTACGGTCAACTCGGTATATGCACATGGCGATGAGGTATTTTCAGACAATGAATTAAAACCGTACATCGACGTCAAAGTTGGTCATCCATTTTCACAATCTGCAATGATGAAAACAATCAGCAAGCTGCGTGATTTGTGGGGAGAAAAAGGCTATATCTTTGCCGACGTTTATCCACAAGTTAAGCCAAATGAAGAAACTAAAGAAGTAGACATTGTTTTCAATATCGACCGCGGCAAACAAATGTACGTTAATCGCATCGAAGTTACCGGCAACCATGCAACTCGCGACAAAGTGATTCGCCGCCAATTGGAAATTATTGAAGGCGAAATGATTACCTCCAAGAAATTGACGCGCTCAAAAGCGAATGTTGAATATTTAAGCTTTTTTGAACGCGATGGCGTTAATTGGAAAATTCACCGCCTCACCGATGAATTAGCAGATCTTGAAATGAATGTGCGTGAAGCAAAAACCGGCAGCTTTAACTTCCAAATGAGTTATGGTACCGATCGCTTTAACCCACGCCCATCGTTGCGCGGCATGCTGGTACTTGAAAAAAGCAACTTGTTCGGCCTTGGCTGGGAAGTGGGCGGCTTGATACAAGCAAACAAAGAACGCGTACAAAAACTTGAATTGCGCTTCATAGATCCATATCTTTTTGATTCAAACATTTCAGGCGCATTTTATTTCTATAAACGCTGGGACGAGTACGAACAGTGGCGCAGCTTGAACCGCTCACCAATCCAAATTGTAACCGGTGGCCATACGCGTTTTGGTTTCAGACTTCCTCAAATTGATAAGCGCTTACAACTGTTGCTTGATATTGGCATCGAAAACCTGCACAACAAAAATAAAATCACAACTTCAGACGCAGTCTTTGCACCTGTCGTCAACCGTTCATTCCAGGAAGGAACGCTGAATTGGGTTGGTCTTGATTTGATTAAAGATACGCGTAATCACCAGATTTATCCTAACGAAGGATACAAGCTTACGCTGGCCACAAAAACAGCACTGCCGGGCCTAAATGATGATTTCTCATTCCTTAAAGGCGAAGCTCATGGCAGTTGCTACACATCTTTGATTGGCAAAGACACACTCGTACTTGGCTCACAGCTGCGGTTAAGCGCAGTACGTTCGCTTGGTAAATCAAAACTGACGCCGTATAAAGAGTTGTTCCACATGGGCGGCCAAAACACGGTTCGAGGACACGTATTTGGTGGCGCTGGTCCAGCATGGAAAACCCCGGGAGATATGAATGAAGGTAGCCCATTGGGCGCACAAAATGCGTTCTTGTTTAGTACTGAACTTATTTTTCCTCTAATCCCAGATTATTCAATGAAAGCACATTTCTTTTATAATGCCGGGTGCGGTTGGGATACACCAAAAAATGATATTCCAGATCATTCCTACATCAAGCGCGATAAATTTCAACCACGACACTCTGTTGGTTTTGGCTTGAACTTGGTCAACCCATTCCCCGCCAAAATCGACTGGGGCTTTAAGCTTGACCGTAAAAAGAGCCAGAACGAATCTGCTCATGAATTTCATTTAACCATGAATTATGCTTGGTAATTAAAAAAGGCCCCGAAGTTCGGGGCCTTTTTTATGTGATCAAAGTTTTATTTTTTCGAAACAATATATGCTTCAGTCACATCAGGCATCTGCTTCATGTGAAAATAAAGCGCTGTTTTACTGCTGTACATCCCCGCAAAAAGATCGAGCTGGTAAAGATTGTCGGCAAATGCACCACCCGTATCAGCCAAAACACCCAAGCGAACTTCGTTTTTGCCCGTCACTGCATTAGTATAATTAATGGCAATCAGCTTGCCCAAACCAATAGTTTTAACATCCCCAGCAAAAACTACATTGGCACGATAATTAAATTTATCTATATATAAAGGTGCCGCTTGTGCGCTCGTCTCACGAAAATACCAATATGTTTTGTTTTTGCCACTTCTTTTAAGCTTCTTTTGGTAATGTATTTTATTATTTTGATGAATCATAAAAACACGGCTTCGGCCATCAGGCATGGTAGCTACTATTGTTCCTTGCATCAAAGCCTCCCCGATAGCTTTTTTTTGCAGTCACACAAGCGACCTCACCATATTTTTATACTGTTCGGTTTCTAGCGCTCCTGCAAAAATTTCATGCTTTGTACAGGGCGGAATATCTACACTACTGGTTAACGCATACAAAGCATGAGTATTTTTTTTTGTTTTTACATAGCTACCGGCAAAATTATAAATAGCGTAATGAGTCAACCTAATCTTGCCAATATTCTCATGCGTAAAATTCTTTTTACTCGACATCATAAAATAATCCCCATCTTTCTGCGCACCTTGAATATCAGGAGTCCAACGATGAAAAGAAAAATTTTTGTTTAAAAAGGCAGAATTACAAACTCTAAAAAACCCGTCTTTCTGTCTTCTTCGATAATCCGCACCAGATAATCCAGCGTTTCTTGAGCCTTTTGAGAAGAAATTACATAGTTGGCAAAAGCAGGGGAGCCAAACAATTTGGCATGAGTTTTGGCATATTTTTTCATATAACGCAGAGTATCTTGTGCCGCTTTTTGCAACGACAATGGATCGGTTAAAACAGTCATGCGTCCATTCAGTGGATCATTGGCCAACGCAAAAGACTTCTTAATGACCTGCTCATTTTCATCAGACCCCGGCACATGCTCAAAACGCTGTATCATCTGCTGCTTATCAATACAAAAGCTACGTACCGAATTGGGAGCCAACATTATGCTCAAGCTTATGACGAACAATATTAATCCATGTAGCATGAATAACCCCTTGCAAATTTTAACTATTATAAGCCTATCTATATAAATTATAGCCAAATAGTAAATAATTTAGTCAAGGATTAAGAATTTACAAGCAAAAAAGGGCGTTGCCTTGGGCTTTTTTTACGTGCCAGATTGTGCTCAAAAAAAGCATTTGGCACCTCTCCATAAAAAAATCACTCAAATATTGCATAATAAGGGCTCAATTTTATACGATTGCGGGTATAGTATGAGAAGAGTAAAAAAAGAAAACACCCCAAGGAAAACCAATGCCCAAAGAGACAGCCATCGCTGGCTTTGTAATTAAAAAGTTCTTACCCTCCCAGTCAAAAATATCATTACTAACAGCCTCACTTGGCAAAATAAGTATTTTTATTAAGAATCAAAAAACATGTGAAACTTTGTGGCCCGGCATGCTCATTTCACTCACCGCCACTCACACAGAACATAATTACAGGGCCGACACCGTAACAATTATCGCTATGCCATCAATTACTTCCAACGAAGACATCACGTGGGTTCATCATTTGTTGGAACTGTGCTATTACATTATCCCCCTCCAAAACCCAGCTGAAAATAACTTTGGACACGTAGCACAGTATCTCACGATTCTTGATTATAAAGAGCATTTTGAGAACTCATTATCAATACTACAAATGCTCTGTATCTTGCACTTGCTACATACAACTGGCAACACTGACGAGAAATTACTACACAACACGCCCCTCCTGCAAACAATCAATTCCTTACCAGCCCTTCTCGCGCATGAATCAAGACAATCATTGAAAAAAAATTTAGCATTGTTTGATTCTCATGATCTAGGTAACATAACAACAAGCATAAAAAATTATCTTCGCCAACACCCATGTTTTAATTTATTTAAAACAGTAAAATTTATGTATTAGAACTAAAAAAAGGAAGCCCATGCGCGCAAAAATTATTATTCTTTCTATTTTTTTGATTTTTCCATCTGCAATACTCCAGCCAGCTATAGAGTTTTTTCTTCCGCAACAACCAGCGCGGCTTCCTTTTTTAACTGCCAAAGATGCTAAAAAAAAGCAACACAAAAAAGTCACAACAGAATTTGAAGAATTTCAAAAAAACCATATCGAAAAAAACAAAAAAATAACCGCCACCCTAGAAGCTATTGCCAAAGATGCCGCAGAACTTGAAAAACAAAAAGCAGCACCAAAGTCACCAGAAATACTTCATTACTTCAATAAAAAAAATGATCTTTTAACCAACCAAAAGCAACACCTCATACTTATTCAAAACACTATAAAAAACATTGAAGAAACCTATGAAAAAAATATACAAGTACTAGAAAAAACGATCGACTTTTTACAAGCACCACGCGCACAGGGTCTTAAGACGGTTTATTCCTGGCAAGAGCTAAGAACTGCACAAAAACAAGCAACAGATACTCTGCAAGAAATAACCGAAGAAGAAAAAAAGAAAGACGATTTAAACAAGCTTAAAAACAAAGAACGTGAGCTTATCAATTCACTCAAAAAACAAGTTGAAATCAATCTTAAAGAACGCGACAAAGTTGTTAATGAAGCAAAAAGTGGCGATAAAAAAGAAATGCTAGCCATCCCTATTCAAGACACTGAAGATCTTTACAACCAAGAAAACAATCTACTCGAACAAAAAATTGATCTGAGCGATCACAAAATAAAGTTACTTGAACAAGAAGCTCGCCTCAAAGAAAATGAAGTAGACCTTCTTAAAAATCAGCACATCAGACAAAAAGAAACCCTAGCACTTATCGAAGATTTACTGGTCCTCACGCTCAGCGATGTTGATTTTGCAAAAAAAGAACTTGATGAAGCCCAACAAAAAGAACGTAAAGAACGCGATGAAATCGACAAAAAAATTAAACCTAAGGAAGCTGAAAAAGGGCGCGTTAGTATTCAACAAGATGCCTTTCGCCGCAAAATTAATACGTTCCCAGATGACAAAAAAGATACCGTAAACTACTACCTCAATGAAAGCGAATCTAGCCGCCTACACGCTTTATATGCAGTTTTAGAAAAAGACATAAAGCTTTTAGAAAGTAAAAAACTAGTAGCAGCACAAGCAACACAACTCAAAGATCTTCAATACCAACTCGTTGATATTCGCTATAAAATTTCAACACAAAAACTTGATCTTGATGAGTTTTTAAACAAATATTTAAATCTCAAACATGTTTCCACCCAAACCTTGGAAGAATACAAAAAAGAGCGCGAAAAAATTAGCATCAAACAACTCGATGTCGGACGCAAAAAAGAAGATTTGAAACTTGAAAAAAATAAACTTCTTGAAAAAAAAGATACGGTATTTAAAGATCAGGCTCCAGCGCTCCAAACAATCATCAAGCGCTTAACCGTCATCAAACAACTACTCAAACAACAAGTTGATTTAAGTAACGAATATTTGGTTGTTATTTCTGCATTGATTAACAAACAAGAAGAAATTAACAGTCAGTACGAGCTCATTATTGAAATGATTGAACGAAGAAAGAATTACGAAGGCTTATGGAAGGTTTCGCCAAAAGCCATTTCATTTGAAGACTTCAAGCGTTCGTTATTGGAAGCCGAAAATTTTTTTAAAGAATTTTTCTGGGACACGCCACAATATCTTGGCCCATCAATCTTACTTGCTGCCATAAAAACAATAAATTTTTATGACATTTTGGCGCTCTTTTTCTTCTTGTTTTTCTTCCTGTTTATTTATGCGTGCCTCAAAATTATTTTACAATTTATGCTTAAGCGCGCAACGCTGCGCCTCACAGGCGACCGTAAAAATATCGGCTTCTTATCGCTCAACATTATCATTTCATTGCTTAAATTTAGCTTGGAGCATCTGGGCATTATGCTTGGCTGGGTCTTTATTTATGCGCATATTATTTTTGATTTCAAATTCATTTTTTCGACCATCAGTTTTTTTGCAAAGCCGTATTATGTCTCAATGTTTTACTTACTCACGATTCCTATTTTTGTTTATTTATCGCGCGAATTGCTCGTCAGTTTAAAAGAACTCAATCGCCGCTTAAGTTTCTTTTTCTTTGCCGAAAAATTACAAGATCGCTTCTTGCTCCTGATTACCTTCGTATGCTACTCAACCGCTACATTACTCCCTCTCAGACGCGCGTTTTTAAGCTACTATCCTGACCAACCAACCATCTTCCCAGCGGTTTTGATTGGCGCCTATTCGCTCGTTTTGGTAATTACTGTTCTGCTTTTTTTTAGCAAAGAAGATGTGTTACGCCTTATTCCAGAACGTTATACTTTTTTAGTGTGGATCAAACAACAAATTGACGCACACTACTATCCCGTATTTTTCTTCATTATGAGCTTGCTTATTTTGTCCAATCCATACATCGGCTACTCAAACTTAGCGTGGTTCTTAGCATTTGTGGTGCCATCAACCGCACTACTCATTTCTGCGTTATTTATTGTGCATTACTACATTCGTAAATATTCTGTCTTTTTGTTTATGAAAGAAGAAGAAGAAGAAATTATCGACAAATTTGAGCATGCTAAAACTTACTATGGCTTTGTCGTAATTTTCAGCTTCTTTACACTCATGATCGTTACCTTCATTTTAGTAGCACGCATTTGGGGTTTTGCCTACACACCAGCAGATTTATGGCGCCTCTTTTCTACCGAACTTGTTATCCCAATCGGCCCTGAACACAAGCTTGGCTTGGTCCAACTTGTTTCGCTTATTTTATTTATTGTTGGCGGCTTTATCGCTTCATCGCTACTACACAAATTTGTACTCAATAAATTATTCGACATTTTGCGTACCGAACCCGGCGCACAAAATACGTACTCACGCATCTTGCATTATGCCATCATTTTATCAGCATCTGTTCTTGGCTTTATGTTCATCCATCTTGAAAATATGTTTTGGTACGTTGGTACGTTGCTATCTGTTGCTGCCGGTTTTGCCGTGAAAGATTTAGCAGCTGACTATATCGCCGGCTTTTTGGTGCTGATCGAGCGACCGATTGAAATTGGCAATTTTATCATGGTTGAAGACAACGAAAGAGCACGAGGCACCGTCCATAAAATTGATGCGCGCACGACAACCATCGTCAATATTTACAATCACTCAATGATCATCCCGAATAAAGATTTAATCGCCAAAAAAATAGATAATTGGAGCAAGGGACGTTTTGCTACCGGCTTTGATATCAGAATCCGCGTTGACTATAAATCAGATCCCGACTTGACCAAAAATATTATTACCGAAGTTATTCAAAGCAACCCGACCATTTTGCGCGTGCCACGATTAATTGTACGCTTAGAAGATTTCGAAGAAAGCGCTTTATTTTTCCTAGCTCGTGCATTTATCAGCACGCGCCGCGTTAAAGAACAATGGACCATTGCTAGCACCATTCGCGAGGATATTTTTAAAGCGTTTAAAGAAAAGGGCATCCACTTTGCATTTCCACAACGCGTTTTGCATATGGAAGAAAAGAAATTTCATAACTTTGATCAATCACCATCATCTTCTTCACAAAGCCCTATTCAATTTAAATTTGATTCTCAATAAAGGAATAATTTTTAAAAATCGGAGTAATTATGAAAAAGATTTTGTTGGGCTTAATGCTCAACGTTGTGACTATTTCGCAAATGTTTGGCACAACAAAAACCACGTTGGACAGGCTTTATAAATCACCACCGGTTGGTATTAATAACTATATGGGAAACTCATGTTTTATGAATGCTGCCATGCAAGCCTTGTACTACATACGGCCGCTAACACAACATCTTTTTTCTCAACCATTTAAAGATGCCTTGGTGGGCAATGAAAACACGGTAGCAGGAAAATATGTAGATTTTTTAGAAAAGCTAATAACTACTAGTCCAAAGGCTTTAACTACCGATGATGCCAAGACGTTTCGCGACTTTATTACGTGCCGAGCAATGCAATCCAACATTCTTAATGAAGTACTACAAGTGCCATCCATAATCCAAGGATTGCGAGGTGAAGCCTACGAACTCAAAGAGATACCACCAATCCAACTTGCTCCAGGCACAACAAAGCTTACAAAAGATCAAAAAAATCTGTACACAAATCTTCATACTTATAACAATCTCATACCTTTTTTTGAAAATCAACAAGATAGCGATGAGTTTCTTATGCCGCTTATCGACTCACTAATCACGGTTGATAAAAAAAACAACTCTGTTAAAAAAATGTTAAGTTTTGAAACTAAAGATACTATTCAACACAAAAACATTACTCAAGCCAATAAATCACATAAAACAGAAAAAACAGAGCAAGGTCGTAAACTAATACTCAATTTTTCTCAACCACTACCTGAAAAATCTTCAACTACTATGCCAATGGAATTCTTACTTGATTACTATTTTCAACAAGAAAATATGACGGGCGATAATCAGTGGTTCTGCCAAGCATGCAACGCAAAAGTAGATGCAACCAAGGGTATTTTACTTGACGCAAACAACCCAATGCCAGAAATTCTTATCGTTCAATTGAATCGCTTTGCCTACGATATGATTCAAGATATCACGACAAAAATCTACAATCCTGTACCTCTTAACAATTATCTCATTCTTAAAAGTAACTATTTTTCAAATCAAATAACAGAGCCTGTATACTACAAACTTATCAGCTTTGTTTTGCATCAAGGGCCTTTTGGTGGTGGACATTATACGGCTTTTGTTTATAACCAAGCAGATAATCACTGGTGGTATTGCGATGATGAAACAACAACAAAATTTGAATCAAATGAAATCAATAAGGTTCTTTCGGCAGGCATATATCCCCACGATGGAAATCTTGAAAAAAAAGCTACAGGAATATTCACACCCTACCTTCTTTTTTATCAAAAAACAGAAAGCCCAAACCAACAAATGGAAAATTTGACAACTGCCCTTCAAGCCCTCAAATTTAAATTGGCCGAGCTGGCAACAAAGTTAAGTTCGTTAAAATAGGAAAGAAATATTGTGAAGAAATTACTACTCTCTTTTGCTTTACTTGCGCAATTAATTATCTCAGAAAATGTTTTTAGTGCAGCACTCGAAATTCGAACATTTTCAGGACCTGAAGCTCGACAATATTCCAGCGACATTATTAACATTCGCTTTCTTTTTAAAGAATTTCCGTATCTGTACCAAGGCACGGTTGAGTATGAAGTCGAGTATTTAGAAACTTATTTTAAATCGCCAAACGCTATTATTTTGCTGGTATTTGATAATGACAAAGTTGTAGGTTTTGCAAATGCAATCCCACTCGTAGAAGAACTTGAGGAAATAAAAGCACCATTCATCAAAAAAGGTCTCAATCTCGATGATTATTTATACATCGGCGAAGTTATGCTGTATCCGGAATATCGTAAAAAAGGCATTGTAAAACGTTTTTATGAAAGCTTAAAAATTGTAGAAGACGATGCTCGTGCAAAAGGATTTCGCTCAACCATTTTTATGATGGTAGACCGACCAGAAGATCATCCTCTCAGACCAGAAGGTTATCAACCACTGGATGCTATGTGTCGATACTTTGGTTATGGATTGGCGCCTGATATGAAAATAGCACTGGCGTGGACACAAGTTGATACTGGCATGGAAACAGACAACACACTCTCGATTTGGGAAAAGAAAATTAGTTAGAAAAAGTGGAGCCCTACTTCGCTCTTATCAGAGCTTTGAAGGGCATACTTTATATTGATTAATCATCTAAGAAAATGGCTTGCCAGGCATTTCCTGCGGAAATGAAAAGCGGGGCCCTACTTCGCATTGCTACGCAATTAGCTTCGAAGGGCATACTTCGCATTGCTCTAACGAGACATAATCTTTTATAATTATCAATCCGTTAAAGAAAATGGCTTGCCATACGAAGCCTTGGCGAAGTATGGTGGAGGCGATGGGAGTCGAACCCATGTCCGCAACACTCGGAACTTTAAGCACCACATGCTTCTCCCCTGATTGTACTCTTACATCTCCTCTGGGGCATAGTTAAATGTAAAAGCCAGTTTAGTGATACAATTGCGCTACCCAACTAAAAAATCTTACGCAAAGGTTCTATCTTTTTAATACAAGTGGATCTTACTGATAGACACGCTCAATCCTCTAGACTAACCCTAACGAATTAGGCACATACAGCAGCGCCATTATAATAGCTTGCTGTATTATTAGTAACAAACATATCGTTTGCATTTATTGTTTTTTGAATGTTTTTTAACGAGCCCCCATACAAAACTCGGCATGCTCTCAAAGCACAAAATACCACGTCGAGACCGTTACGCCCCCGTACTTTGCTTTTCAAAGATAATTGTTTATATGGTATCTCAATACCCGCACAAAGTCAAAAATGCCCTTATTTTATATATTTTGCTCACATTAATGCCCTGGTGCTAATCTCGCCAATTGCTCTGCCAATACTGCAAATTTTGTTTTGAGGGCCTTAAGAGCTTCCTGCAAAGTTATTTCTAATTTTTTCGGTTTAGGAGCTGATGGTAACATATCACCCAATTTTGATCTTAAATCTTCTTCTTTCAATGGCACGCTAAGCCAATTAATTTTAAGCTGTTTGTCTTCAACAGCAATCGCACCTCTTAAATCGCTTGTGATTGAACCAATAGCAACATATTTTTTATTACGATTTGATATCGACGCATCCTGAATTTTTGAAACTAACTCATTTGGCAAACCTGTTTCATAGATTTTTAAGCGCCAGTTATCATAGAGTCCATTACCAACCATAACAATGCCATAACAATCGAAGGGCACCGATTGGCCTTCTGATGCTGAAGTAAACGTAAAAATTGGTTTATAATCTTTAACTAAAAAGCCATCTGCTTCTCTTTGATGAGAGTCAGAAACAATATATTTCCAATGATAGGGACCAAACGGATAAACCCCAAATCGCTCTTTCTTGCCTTCAATAACCGCATTCTTCTGAGCCTCATTTTCAAAAAACATTTTAAAACCATAACACTGATCTTGATGGCCTCGAAAAAAAGCTTTGAGATTATTTTGATTTAAGTATTCTTGCCCCCCAGCAACCGTAGCTTCTATGCCATATTTCGTCCCACGACATCCCGAAGCAAAGTCTGAGTCATCTTTATCCTGAGAAAAATCACTCCACTGAAAGCCTTCTTGAAATTTAGAAATTTTTTGAAATTTTTTATTTTCTTTAATGAAAGGCTTGACATCAAAAAGATCTGTGTCTCCATCATTCACGGCTATGCCAGCATGGCAACATTGTACAAATTCATTTTTATCTTTAACACCCAAAAAGATTGCAAAGGGCAAAAAGTGATAGAGATTTAAAATTTTTTTACCAATTTCTCCCTGCTCAGATCGTTCTTTTTCAATATCAGTTTCAAATTTAATACAAACTTCGCCCTCTAACTTTCCTTTACCCTTGATAGCACTCCACCCTAAAAAGCCATATTTTTTACTTGCCAAACTTGTCTCATGATTGCCACGCAGCAAATGAACTTTGTCCCAATTGGCAAGCTTAAGTTGCATCAGTGAGTACCACACTTCAGCCCCATAGCGGCCGCGGTCAACAAAATCGCCCAAAAAGATCAGATAAAAATTATCTTTTTTAAATTTAAAATTGTCGTCAAGATATCCATCAACACTCAACCGCCATAGATTGCGCAACAGTGAATGCACGCTACCGTGATAATCGCCCATAAAACAAACTTCGCTATTTGCTGGAATCTCTAATCTTTGGATAAATGCATGCTCAAATTCATTATCATGCTTTGCTTGAATATCAAACAATGAATCTTGTGGCGCATCAGCACTCACCCAATTATCTTTGACTTGAAGCTTTTGCTTGCTACGCTTTGCAAATTTTTCCATCTTATCTTTGAATTGTTGAGCAGTCAGCGTTGTTTTGTAAACTTCTGATAGACTCTCACCATTAATAATATCATACCCACTCAAATGGTCATATTCTGGTAGTTTGGTAAAACAAGCAACTGACCAATCGGTCAACGTTGCATAATCAGCCGGGGTAGCAGCAACAACCGGCCATTTCACAAATAAGCTCAATAAAAATAACCATAGAAAATTCTTCATCCCCGCCCCGGTTAAGAAAAACCCCAAATTACCCCAAAAAGATCAATTTTTGCCTTTGGCCCAAAATTATGCTTAAATTAAAGCATAATTGACCTTTTCCTACCTTAACCGATTTTTTAACAGAAAATAAAGATTAATGAATAAAAGACCGAAAACCAAAGACTATTCCTACAAATCAGAGCCACGCAAGAAGAAAGAATTTGGACAGCATTTTTTGCGTAAGCATTCTACGGTGGACAATATGATCAGCGCGGTGGCCGTAACGCCCGAAACAACAGTTCTTGAAATTGGCTGTGGCGACGGTTTTTTAACGCGCGCTATTCTTGAACAAACACACTGCAAAAAACTGATTTGTTATGAAATTGATCCGGAATGGATTGAGGTCGTTCAAAAAAAAATAAGCGATCCGCGCCTTGAAATCAGGCACCGAAATTTTCTTGATATTACGCATGAAGATTTTCAGGCCGATGCGCCATGGGTCGTTTTGGCAAACGTTCCCTACCAAATTACCTTTCCCATTTTCTTTACCTTCGTGAAACACAAACAGTTTATTACCGAAGGCGTGGTCATGATCCAAGAAGAAGTAGCACAAAAAATTGCGGCAACGCAGGGGCGGGGCTACAACCCAACAAGCTTGTTGCTGCAGCATCATTTTGATGTTTCTTTGATGGAAAAAATTGAGCCAGCCGCTTTTGAGCCAGCGCCAAAAGTTCATTCACGACTTTTGTATTTCAAACCAAAAGCCATTGTCAAACCAATTCCACAAGAAGAAGATTTTTGGAAATTTGCTAAACTCTGTTTTTCTTCACCACGCCGCACACTTGCCAACAATCTTAAACAAGCGCACTATCCGCTTACACAATTAGAAAGTGGCACACTGCAACTGCGCGCACAGCAACTTTCTTTTGATATGTTGCTTGATATCTGGCAGCGCTTGCAAAGCTGAAGCGACGATACATTTCGCTCATCTTTTTCTAATATTGCAATGGTATTATTATGCAACACTGGCAACCCAACCGCCTGGTACTCAAGCATTTTCGTGGGACGCGAAACCCAATTAATCACATCACGCTCTCTAAACAACAAGCCAAAATCAGCTGCCGCTAAGTAGCGATACAACTCTGCAGCTTTTACCGATAACACACGAAAGTGATCCGTTGGCACCTGCGCTTTTACTAATTCCTGCGCAAAAATTTCATGATCGCCGGAAAGTACCAATAAGAAACTTTTTGGTTCAACGCGCAGTCGCTCAACGAAAAATTGAACCGTCTGCGGCGCACACTGCCACGGCTTAAAAGAACCACTGTAACAATACACAATCGCATCACTGGGTATGCCAAGCTGGCTGCGCACCTCAGCCCGCCATTGCACAACGGTTGGCTGAGCAAGTGTTTGTGGAATATCTTTTGAAGCGATAGTAATCAAGCGCGGGTCTGCTTGAAATTGCTCAATCAGATAATCTTTAAGCGCCGGACTCACCGCTTCAACAACAACATCTTTCAATCCAAACTTGGTACCAAAAACATCGCGCTCAATGCTTTCAAGGCGCCCATAAACAATTTTATACAACCATGATTTAAGTAATGATTTCCTTTTAAATGAACGATCATACCGATATTCTTCGGCACATAAACCACGCGCTTGTATCGTTATTTTTGGCATAGCCACACTCGCATTACCATGCCTTTTTTGCCAACCCACTAACTGCCGCATGGCATGCAGTAATACAAAACCTGCTAAAGGACCGCGGGCTATCAGCTCGTCAGGTTGTGTAATTGCTAATAATTTACCAAACTGGTAGGAAGCAATTTTTAAACCGTTTTTGCCAACAAAGGGCGTTCTACGGCTGATTACACAATGCAATCGTTCATGTGCAGGAATTATTGAGATGAGATCTTTGTCCGATGGGCGTTTCTGCTCAAATGAAACAAGCGTAATCTGAATGGTTGAATGGGCATCAAGCATCCCCATCAAGGGAGCCAAAACTTGGCTTTGAAAAACCGAATTTTTAATACCATCGAACAAAACAAAAACTAAGTTTTTGCCAACCTCTTGCCTCATAATTATCCTTTTTATTTTCAAAAAAATCTCAATCGTCTACTCTAGTGCCACGAGTTTATGAATCAGGTGCGGTACCCAAAAACCTATGCCAGGGATATTAGTTTATGAAATTTATAAAATTATTCGAAGAGATTAGTATAAAAGACATCAATAGTGTTGGCGGGAAAAACGCTTCGCTTGGCGAAATGATCCAAAATCTTACCACCAAAGGCGTCATGGTACCCGGCGGGTTTGCTATCACTGCCCAAGCATATCGTCATTTTTTATCAGCCAACAATCTTGAAGAACCATTACAAAAATTACTCGCACAACTTGATAAAAATAATCTTGAAGCTTTTGTAGCCCTTGGCCAACAAATTAGAACGCTCATTGCGCAAGCACCAATTCCTGCCGATCTTACCCAAGCCATTAAAGAAGCTTATCAAAACCTAACCAAGCGCTACCCCGCACCCTGTGATGTTGCCGTACGTTCATCTGCCACCGCAGAAGACTTGCCAGCAACCTCTTTTGCTGGCCAGCAAGAAACTTATTTGAATGTCCGCAGCGAGCAAGAACTCATGACGGCATGCAGCAATGCTTACGCATCGTTATTTACCGACCGCGCGTTGTCGTACCGCATTGACCATAATTTTGATCACATGGACGTTGCTCTTTCAATTGGTGTACAAAAAATGATACGCTCAGATTTGGCAAGTGCGGGTGTTATTTTTACCCTTGATACTGAGAGCGGCTTTAGAGATGTTATTTACATCAGCGGCTCATATGGCCTTGGCGAAATGGTGGTACAAGGCAGCATCAATCCCGATGAATTTTATGTCCATAAACCAACACTTGCGCAAGGTTTTAAACCAATTCTAAAAAAACGCATTGGCAGCAAACAACAAAAACTTATCTATGCCGACCATGGCCAAGCAACAAAAAAAGTTGAAGTTGAAACCAAAGACCGCGTACAATTTTGTTTGAATGATGATGAAATTCTTTTCTTGGCGCGCCAAGCAGCTATCATTGAAGATCATTATTCTCAAGAGCGCGGCATGTGGTCACCCATGGATATCGAGTGGGCAAAAGACGGCCTTGACGGAAAACTGTACATTGTTCAAGCGCGCCCAGAAACGGTCTATTCTCAAAAACAACAGCAATCTTTTTTTGAAGAATATGTACTGGATAAATCAACGATTTCTAAAGAAAACATTATTGTGCACGGCAAAAGCGTGGGGCGCAAAATTGTGGTGGGTAAAGCACGCGTTATTTAAATATTAAAGCAATGCACGAAGTGCAGCCGGGCAATATTTTGGTTACCGACATGACCGACCCTGATTGGGAACCAATCATGAAAATTGCTGCTGGCATTGTCACTAATCGTGGAGGCAGAACGTGTCATGCCGCTATCATTAGTCGCGAACTGGGCATCCCCGCCATTGTAGGCGCCGAAGATGCAACTGCCAAAATTACAACCGGCCAAGAAATTACGCTTGATTGTGCCAATGGCGAAGTTGGGTCTGTCTACCAAGGCCACTTTCCTTTCGAAATTAAACGAATAGAAACAAGCCATCTTAAAAATCCGCCAGTAAGTTTGATGATGAACGTAGGCAACCCTGACGAAGTATTTAACCTGGTTAATATTCCAAATGCCGGCGTGGGCTTGGCTCGCTTGGAATTTATTATTAATAACGCGCTGCAAATCCATCCGATGGCACTTATTCATCCCGACAAAATTTCTGACGAAAAAGATCGTACACTCATTGCGCAATTGACCGCTGGTTACACTGATAAAAAACAATATTTTATCGACAAACTAGCACAAGAAGCGGGCACCATTGCTGCTGCTTTTTACCCAAAACCAGTTATTATCAGAATGTCAGATTTTAAAAGCAATGAGTACCGCAAATTGATTGCTGGAAAAGACTTTGAACCAGAAGAAGAAAACCCAATGTTGGGATTTCGTGGCGCTTCACGTTATTATCATGAAAAATACCAGGAAGGCTTTGCGCTGGAATGTGCTGCTATGAAAAAAATACGGCTTGAAATGGGCCTGACCAACGTTAAGCTGATGTTGCCATTTGTACGTACGATTGAGGAAGCGCACAAGGCACTACAAGAAATGAATCGACACGATTTAATCCAAGGACAGAATGGCCTTGAAGTTTATATGATGGTTGAAATTCCTTCAAACGTTTTACTGATCGATGAATTTGCAAAACTTTTTGATGGCTTTTCGATTGGATCAAACGATTTAACACAAATGACACTAGGCGTTGATCGCGACTCAGGCCTTGTTGCCTCACTGTTTGATGAGCGCAATGCCGCGGTCAAAATGATGCTGACTATGGCAATTCAAGGCGCTAAAAAAGCTAACAAGAAAATTGGGATTTGTGGCCAAGCTCCTTCAGATTATCCAGAGTTTGCACAGTTTTTAGTTGATCAAGGAATCGATTCTATTTCGCTCAACCCAGACAGCGTTTTGAAAGAAATGTTACTTCTCAACAACGTTTAAACACAAAAGAGCGGCTATGTCGAGTAGCCGCTCTTCTAAAAAGTTACCTAAAAATTGAGTATCTAGACTTCCCAAGCATTCAATATATTTTTAACTTCATTGACAACTTTTTTGCCAATATTGACAACTTTTGAAGGATAAGGATCGTTGAGGTACAAACGGTACGAAACACCATTCATATTTACGGTAAAATAAAGCAAAATTTTCTGGTACTTATCACCTTGATTAGCACTTGCAATGCGGCCTTCTTTTTCCAAAAGTGTTATCAAATCTGGGTCATCATGCAAGGTAACTTGTTGATCTCCATTTTTGTGCATCCAATCGGCAGAAAAACCAAGTCGCTCGGCACTATAAGAACCATGAATATTGGCTCCGCCCGTTGTCCAATTACATTCACTATCGGTAAAAACTTTGTTATTTTTGCCACCAGGCACCAGAAAATGGGCAGCCTTTTTTTTTAATCTGGTATTAATCAAATTCCATAACTGAATCACCGTAAATGTTGCTCCTGGTTGAACTTTTTGACCCTCAATATCCCGTGGAATTTTATTACGCGCAAGCGAAGAAGAAGCGTTTAATGAGCACACTCCGCCAACAACAACCACTACCGCAAAAAATGCACGTAAGAAAAGCATGCCTTTTTTCATTATTCCCCCTCAATAGTATTATTCCCTTTACCCCTCTTCCCGTCCACCCTGAGGAGACCAGCAACACTTGGCGTCTCGAAGGGCATTTTTCTCATAGTAATCAAATTTGAGCAGCAGAAGCAATATTTTTATTAAGATGGCCCCAGAATGTATTCTTTTACTTGCACATGTCGCCATTTCGTACTAGCCTTTATAATTAGGGCAAATTGCTATCACAGGAGTGCATTTATGACAACAACAACGCTATTCATCTCAATCGTATCTGGTCTCTTGGTAGGCTTTGCGTATGCCTATTTTTTTGTTACTCAAACGCAAAAGGCATTTTCAACAAGCCCTGAAACTCCACCTTCTCGCTTTTTTGTACAACCTTTGTTATGGTTTGTTGGAAGGTTTTTTATACTTATCATCACCGTATCATTATTGTATTTTTGGCTACATGTTACCTTGCCGCTCTTCCTTGTTGGTTTTGGTATTAGCTTTTGGTCGTATACGCTCAAAAAAACACAGGCGCATTCATGAATATTAATCTTTTTAAGTATAAAGAAATTGCACCTTTCAAGGTATTTGGTCTCAATGGCCCCTTTTGGCACCTACATTTAGACACATTAATGTACACCTGGTTTGCCATGGGGATGCTCTTTGTTTTAGCAATAGCGGGCAAATATCTCTTAAAACGTAACCCAACCATCATCTCGGTTGCCTACGAAACGGTCATTGGCTTTTTTATTGATTTAACCAAAGAATCATTTGGTAAATTGATTTATAACCACTTTGCTTTTATTACGTCACTTTTTCTATTTACTCTTTTTTGTAGCGCCACCAGCCTTATCCCTTTTTTGGATGAATCAACGAATGATCTAAATACAACCGTCGCTTTGGGGCTTACCAGTTTTACCTACGTACAATGGTACAAAATTAAATTTAAAGGCATGAAACATTACTTAAAAGAATTTATACAACCAATTTTCTTTTTAGCACCAATCAATGTTATTGGTGAGCTTGCCAAAATTGCCTCAATGTCTTTTCGACTTTTTGGTAATATTTTGGGTGGCAGCATTATTTTTAGCATGATTATGCAATTTGTAGGAGGCCCCCTTAAATTTCATTTTCTTGGGCTCACGCTCGTAATGATCTTGTTAAGCATCATTACATATCGATTTCCAGTACTCAAACACATTACTTATTTTGCACGCCTGCACAAAATATTTCATATCATGCTTTTTGCCTTGGTTTTCATTCAAATGTTTTTTGGCTTTTTTGAAGGACTAATCCAAGCATTCGTTTTAACTATGCTAACAGCAACTTACTTATCGATGGGCGTAACAGACCACGATGAACCACAACCTTTAGTATCAGAAGAAAGTGATCACGATGTTTGCTAATTTTCTTCATTATTTTTCGGCTATTTTGGCACTAGGCCTTGCAACTATTGGCGGTGGATTGGGACAAGGCTTGGCAGGCATGAACGCCTTACAAGCAATGGAACGCCAACAACTCGGCCGAGACAACACGTTTAAAGCAATGCTTATCGGCCTTGCGCTCATTGAAAGCGGCATTGTGATTGCACTTGTTATGTCACTTTTGATGCTACTAGGCGCCCCAAAAGAAATAACATTAGAACTTAGCTTATCAGAACTCGGCATTGGACTAGCCATTGGTTTGGCCGCTCTTTCAACCAGTATTGCTTCAAGTTTTGTAGTAAGTGCTGCCACGCAAGGAATTGGCCGCCAACCTTTTTTTGCTCAAAAAATTATAACGCTCATGTTGTTATGTCAATCAATTATTGAAGCCCCTGTTCTCTTTTCTTTTATTATTTCATTACTTATCAAAACAACCATCAACGACAATATGGTCGTTATTGATGGTGTTAAAAATTTAGGCGCGGGCTTAGTCATCGGCCTTGCCAGCATTGGGCCTTCAATCGGGCAAGCACTTTTTTGCCAAGCGGCCTGTACAGCCGTCAGCGTTAACAAAAATGCCTACAACAAAATTTTTCCTTTCGCGCTATTTGGGCAGGCATTTATTGAAACACCTATAATTTTTTGCTTGCTCCTTGCACTCATGTTTCTGTTTTATGTCCCAACGCTGGGCACTACGTTTTTGCCACAAGGACCTGTTATTTTAACAGCCGCAGTTACCTTGGGACTTGGAGCTCTGGGCACCGGAGCTGGCATTGGCCTTTCAGCATCAAAGAGTTGTGAACAAATTGCTCAAGAGCCAAACAGCTATCCCTTGATGATCAAGCTCACCTTGCTGACCAGCACATTTATTGAATCATCAGTTATTTATGCCATGATCGTGTCATTTTTACTGATCTTAAAAATAAGCAGCTAAAACGCTTTTGAAAGAGCATAATGAAGAAGACTAAAAACCTCCACGTGGTTTACATTGTCACAAAACTTGAGCTTGGCGGAGCACAAAAAGTTTGCCTTTCTCTTGTTTCAGGAATCAATGATACTGATTTTTCAACAAGCCTCATCTCGGGCAACCAAGGACCACTTGTAACGCATGCAAAACAATTTGATCAAGTATTTCTTCTTGATTCATTTAAAAACGAAGCACGCCTCAAATCATTGCTTAATGAAATCAAAAATTTTAGAAATATTGTACGCATTTTGCGTACCTTAAAAAAAAAATACCCCGCTATTGTCGTGCACACACATAGTACCAAGGCGGGCATTATTGGTCGCTGGGCTGCATTTTTTGCAGGCATTAAAACACGCGTTCACACGATTCATGGTTTTGGTTTTAATGATTATCAACCGCGCCTGCGCTGGCTTTTAATTTACGCATTTGAATGGATAACCACATTAATCACCACCCACTTTGTTTGCGTTTCAACAAAAGATCACACAGAAGGATGTAAGCTTTTGCCAGACTTTGCACGTAAAAGTTCGATTATTAGGGCTGCCGTTGAATATGAAAAATTTTATCTACCAGCTCGCTGCCTCAACCGCATGAAGCCGTTTCGTATTGGCACGGTGTCATGCTTCAAACCTCAAAAAAATCTTCTCGATTTACTCAAAGCATTTCAGCTTGCCACCACATTAACTACTCATCAAACACTTGAATTAGAAATAATTGGCGACGGCATATTACGCACGGAACTAGAAGAATGGATTAAACGCAACAACATGCACGATTCGGTACATCTTCTTGGTTGGCAACACGATATCAGGCCATGGCTCACTTCGTGGGACGTTTTCGCGCTCAGTTCGCTATGGGAAGGCTTACCATGTAGTATTATTGAAGCACGTTTAAGCAAAATTCCTGTAGTTGCTTATAATGTTGGTGGAATCAATGAAGTTATTCAACATGACATTAATGGCTATTTAATTGAACCCGGAAATTGGCAACAATTAGGCAAAATGATCGCCATAATAGCCAACAATAAGGCACTATATCAACGTTTAAGTAATCATCAAGATTCATTAACTGACTTTGGCGTTCCCGCCATGCTTGCTCAACATATGGCACTTTATCGCCAAATATTGAATTAAGAAAATAACTTCTATTAAGAAACATACCACCATTTTTTGTAATAATTTTTTTCACTTAGTTTAAAAAAAATTATACTTTTTTTTTGACTTTTCAAAAATCGGTCTGATACTATTACGCATGATTCTCGCGAGGAGGCAAAAAGTGAGAAAGGGAAATTCCTATGAGGCAATGTATTAAGATAAAAGTCGTTGGCAATGTCCAAATGGCATCGTATCGCGAATATGTTCGCAAAAATGCTCAACGGTATGATATTGAAGGAACCGTGCAAAATGCAGAGGACAAGCAAAGCGTTATCATCTTAGCATCTGGCGTCGCTGAAAAACTTGATGAGTTTATTGATGCTTTGTACAAAGGCACTTCGGAATCCAAAGTAGATGAAGTCCAAGTAGAACCAATGATAAAAGAAAAGGATTTTAGAAGCGTTTTCAGAATCATTGGTGATTAAATCTATACTATTGACCTCCTCCACTTTTCTCATAAAAATTTTCATCTTTTTTGGCAACCCCAAAAAACCACTTTATCCCAAGAAATCTCCTGGGACAATACAAATTTTCACAAAAATAGTAAAGTTATACTTAGGAAACTTTATTGATCAAAAACAGGACGTTCCGTGCTCAAGCGCTTATTATTTATCATCTGTTTTTTTATTGCCAGCACATTGGCGCCGTCACTATTCGCTCATGTAAAACAGTGTTATGGCGGCAATTTTCATGAATACTATCCTGAAGAAACCACAACGCTGTACGTCACAAAAATTTCATATCAGTCAGACATCGAGATTAGCCCAGAAGAATTTAATCATCTGGTTGAACTCGTTCCCAACACCTTTATTTCTGTCAAACAAGTTAATCAGGCGTTTAAAAGCCTTATTCGCAAAGAACGCCTGCAATCAGTTGATATCAATTGCCATGATTATGAAAATGGCCAACATCTCACATTCACGCTCAAAAGTAATTGGATTTTAAGGCGCATGACCTTTAAAGGAGTATTTTTTGGCCAACAAGAGTATACCAATTTGTACATCCAGCAACCGGGCAACATTTTTAATATCTCTTTACACGAAGAATCACTTAGCGCCATTAAAGCAAAATTCAAAGCCGAAGGCTTTTTTGATCATCTCATAACCGATGAATTTGTGTATGAAAAAAAAAATAAAACTATAACGGTTATCATTAAAACAAAACCAGGCAAACACTATCACATTGAAGACGTCTCTTTTGATATTAAAACTCATGAAGAACAAAGTGATACACAAGCACCAAATACACTCAAAGAAAAACTAAAGCGCTTTAAAAAAAACTTATTAAATACCAATTACGAAAAAAAACACATCGAAAAACAGGCAAAAAAGATACGAACCTATTTGCAAGAAAAAGGGTACTTCGACAGCCACTTAAGCATGAAGCGACTGATTAATCATAGGAATTATACGGTTAATATTGTATTTTTTATTGATCTTGGAAAAAGAAAACTTCTGAATTTTAGTGGCAATCATCTTTTTTCAAATCATGCCATCAAGGAAGATATTATTGGCGTTGACTTGCCCGAATGGCTTTTTTCTCCCGATATTATTGCAGAACAACTGCTACATGAATATTACAAAAAAGGGTACTGGGGAACGACTATTTCTTACACTCCAACACAAAAATATGATTATGATTTTACCATTCAAGAAGGAAACCCAACCTTCATTAAGAAAATCGTTTGTAAAAATGTTGAGACTGGGACTCATGAAAAACAGTGCTTACACTTTTTTGATGAGCTTCTGAGCAAAAAAACCTTTGATCAAAGCCGCCTTGATGCAGCACTTGCAAGCGTAAAAGATTATTATTTTTCTCAAGGATTTTGGAATTTTGAAATTGTTGAAACGCGCTTCATTAAAAAACCTAACAATTCATACGCTATTTTAGTACTCATCAAAAAAGGTGCTCAGCATTTTTATCATGGCTTTGATTTCAAAAATTTTCAGCACTTAGCAATTCACTCAGTGTTTACCAACCCACAAAAAAGTACAACGCATAATTTGGTCCCTTTCAATATTCACTGGCTTCATGAACAAAAAGTCTATTTACTCAATTATTTTCAACAACATAGTTATTGGTACGCTCGTGTCAGCCCGATTTTGACCAGTAAAATTGCACCACATGGCATTGATGTTTTTACCACCTGGAATATTGAACCAGGACCACGCGTACGCTTTGGAAAAGTTTATTTACGTGGCACCACCAAATTACCATTTAAACGCATCATGCGCGAAGTACGTTGCCATGAGGGCGAATTGTGGAATAAAGAAAAATTAGAACTCACGCGTAAAAAATTACGCAGCCTTGATATTTTTAAACAAATACAAATTCAGCCATACCATTTATCAAATACCAAAAGCAAAAAACCGCTGATCATAACACTGGTTGACGACGAACCAATTGAATTGCGTTTGCGCGCTGGCTATTTTTTAACAAGCAAAAATTTTATGTTTAAAAAACAATCAACAGCAAAATTAGGCGCATCCTTAGTCATAAAAAATCCAACCAATCGTGCCGACAATTTTACCATTAATACAGAAATTACGCGCTTTGAGCGAACACTTGATGCACATTACCAACAACCAGCGTTATTAGGATTTCCCGTCATGGGCAAACTCAAAGGTTACGCAAACAAATACACACAACCCATCGCCGTTGGTTCAAGCGACTCGGCATACGAAGCGGTACAGAGTGGCTTTTTGGCAGGCCTGAGCGATGAATATCGCGAAAATTATTATTGGGGTATTACGGTTGGTAATGAGTGGATGCGTACGAGCAGAGTGCGCGGCAACCTTAACTTAGATCCGGACTATATTGATCGCACCTTGCCCTATTTTTTCCTTGAACCAAGTTTAATTATCGATACACTCGATGACCGCATTAACACCACCAAAGGCCAGTTTAGTTTTCTTTCAATGAAATTAATGGTCCCTGAACTTGCAGCCGGTTTTTCGGTACGCTTAATGGCCGAGCAATCATATTTTAAAGCATTACACAACGACGTTATCGGCAGCTTTCGATTACGCTTTGGTCATATTTTCAGACGCAAATTTAACCAGATTATGCCCATCGAACGCTTTTATTTGGGCGGCCCTTACTCGGTCCGCGGTTATGAAAAAGATGCGTTGCCGCCACTGGGCATGAGCGAGTTTATTGACGAAAATGGCGTCATACAGCAAGAATACACCATTCAAGGCGGGAGCTCGATGATCAACCTCAATCTTGAATTACGCTTTCCAATTATTAATAAACTCGGCATGGTTATTTTCCAAGACGTTGGCGTTTTGAGTCAATCCGGTATTCCTGGCTCAGGTACCTGGTTTCCTGGCTCTGGTTGTGGGCTGCGCTACAAAACACCCATCGGCGCCATTCGTTTTGATATCGGCTGGAAATGGAAAACGCGATTGCCGGGCGATAGCGCTTATGCCTGGTATTTAACGCTTGGCGAAGTGTTCTAGTCCTGTTAAATTTCAATTATTTATGATACTTTATTGCCATATTATTAGTCTTTAGTTTTCTACAAAGGTCGCTCATGAAGCCACAAGTCATTTTGTATATCGCGATAAGCCGCGATGGATTTATCGCCGACGAAAACGGTAGTGTTGATTGGTTAAATTCTTTTGCTGCCGATCTGCCACCTGACATGGATTGTGGTTATCACGATTTTTTTGCTTCTCTTGATTTAATTGTGATGGGCAGAAAGACGTATGAACAAATGCTGACGTTTGGCGACTGGCCAAATGCAGGAAAACATTCGTACATTTTTACCGAAAGCACCGAACAACCAGCGCAGGCAGACATAACGTTTGTTAATGAAAGCGTTACTGATTTTATTAAAAAGATAGCAGGCGAAAAACCTGGTTGTAAAATTTGGCTTGAAGGCGGCGCTTCGCTGGTACAACAATTTCTTGATGCTCATTTAATTGATGAATCAATTATTACTATTATTCCCATTACACTCAACGAAGGCATTGCGCTTCCGCACGATCTTGTTGTTGGCACAGGGTTTAATGAAATAAACTCGATCGATTATTCGCACGACATTATTCAGAAGCATTTTGTAAAAAAATAATGTTATAAATTTTTCATGATAACGTTATTGAACACTACAGCCACAACAATTGAAGCATGCCGTCCATATGCTTGCATTTAATTCTTCCTCAGAATCTTTGTCCAACGTGTCTTCGATTTCTTTTTCCCATTTCTCGCACGCTTTGAGGAGAATATCTCCGATGTCTTCATGACCGCGTTTGCGTGCTATTTCTTCTGGCATAAGGTATTTGTACGTGCCTGCGCATGGAGCGAGTATGGGATTTGCCCCCGCAGCAAGTAAAATTTCTACACACTCTTTATAACCATCGGTAATCGCAAGGTTGAGCGGTGTAGCTCCATTGTTGGCAATGGCATTAACGTCAGCTTTTTTTACCGTTAGCGCCCTAACGCATTCGGTATGGCCTTCGCAAGCAGCATAATGCAATGGCGTAAAACCTGACACATCGACAGGACTAACTTCTGCACCATTTTTTAAAAGCAATGCTGTCAACTCGTCATAACCATTTTGAGCAGCAAAATGAAGGAGTGTTTTATTATTGACATTGAAAGCATTAACATCGGCATCTTGTTTGATAAGTTCTATTGCCAATACAACATCGCCCTTTTTAGCTGCCTCAAATAGTTTGCATGTTGCTGGCGCCATTGGCATAGCATTGGTAGAAAACGCAAGAGCTGCCAAAAATAATCCTACAAATTTTTTGTTCACACAAATCCTTTCTTCTCTCATTATTATTACAAATCTTTTAAGCGCGTAGCAACTTTAGTAAAATCGTGCCAAGGATTTTCTTCGTGCGTCAAGCGTTCAAAAATATTGTTTATCGTAAATCGCTGCGGCGTCATACGTGCCAGCTCTTCCCAAAAAATTGGTGCGGCCACTGGCGCCTTTTCAATCGCACGCACGGCATACGGCGCGACTGCCGTAGCACCATACGAATTGCGCATACAATCAATTAAAATTTTATGAGTGCGAGCCTCTTTGCGCGGATTGATGGTTAATTTGCTTGGATAGCGCTCCACCAAAATAGTTGCGACATCGCGCGCATAAGCACGCACCGCCTCAAACGTTGCTAAGCGCTTAAGCGGAACCACAACGTGAAAGCCGCGCGAGCCGGTTGTCATTAAAAATGATGGAATGCCAAGCTCAGTTAAAAGATCATGCAGTTGCTTGGCCGCCCAACGCACTGCCGCAACATTAGTACCGGCAGGATCTAAATCAAAAATCATACGATCGGGATAATTGAGTTTATCAATTTTGCTTAGCCACACGTGCGGCGTAATGCAGCCCTGCGTTGCAATATATGCCAGCGAAGCGGCATTATTACAAACAGCGTACGTTGTGTAACCAGCTTCTTTATTTTTTATTTTTTTAGAAAGTAACCAATCAGGAAAATAGTCACCAACATTTTTTTGATAAAAACCTTCTTGATCAATGCCACCAGGAAAACGATGCATTGTTAACAGTCGATTTTTGGTAAAGGACAGCATAAATGGACTGATATCACGATAATAAGCAACAATATCACCCTTGGTAATTTTGCTTTTGGGAAACCATATTTTTTCAGGACCAGGAACTTCAACAACATAACGACCAATTTTCATTACTTTGTTCCCCAAAAAACGAAGAGGCCTGCCCGAAAGCAAGCCTCTTCGTTTTTATTAATCCCAGCTTAGAGAGCCGGCGGATTGGTATTCCGTAACACGTGTTTCAAAAAAGTTCTTTTCTTTGGAAAGATCGGTTGCCTGAACCATCCATGGAAATGGATTTTCTTGGTTGTATACTTTTGGCAAGCCCAAGCGCTCTAAGCGGCGATCTGCCATATGTTCAACATAGTTGCAAAACTGTTGCGCATTAATGCCCAACAAACCACGCGGACACGCATCAAAAGCATATGTTTTTTCAAGTTCAACAGCTTGTTCAATTAAACTTACCACTTTATCTTGAAACGCTTTGTCCCACGCTTCAGGATGTTCAACTTTGATGGTATTAATCAAATCACAACCAAATGCAAGATGCAGACTTTCGTCACGCATAATGTACTCAAATTGTTCTCCAATCCCCGTCATTTTTTGCTGGCGTTTGAGCGCAAGCATCATAGCAAAACCAGCATAAAAAAATATGCCTTCCATGATCACATAAAATCCAACTAAATCAAGTAAAAAACGTTGAATACTTTCTGGCCCATCAAGCTTAAAACTTGGATCAAGAATGGTGGTTGTCATGTTAATAACAAACTCATCTTTTGCTTTGATTGATGGAACCGTATTGTACATATTATAAATGTACTCTGGATCAAGACCAAGCGAATCGCAGCAATAAATAAACGTATCGGTATGAACCGCTTCTTCAAAAGCCTGACGCAATAAATATTGTCGACATTCTGGATTTGAAACGAAACGATACACCGCCAAAACAATATTGTTGGCGGTTAATGATTCTGCTGTCGAAAAAAAACCAAGATTCCATAAAATCAGACGTCGCTCATCATCATTAAGCACCGAGCTTGACTTCCACTGCTCAATATCTTTTTGCATCGAAATTTCTTCAGGCGTCCAGGTATTAGCAATGCCATCTTTATAATGTTGGCGCGCCCATAAATATCTCATCGGCAATATTTTATTTGGATCCGTTGACTCACTTGATAAAACAGTATCTCTTTTTGCCATTCTAGCTCCTTGCATAGTTCTTATCCTTTTGTTTAAAACTTTTACTATCTACTGGCATGAATCACATGAAAGATCATCAATATTACACGCAGCTGCTGATTCTTCAGGGGTCGAGACTGCATTTTGACCAGCATTTGCATCATATTGACGCTTTTGTGTAAACCCGAATTTTTTTGCATCAAGCGTTGACTTTTCAATCTGACTTGCAGCCATGGAGCGCAAGTAGTAGAATGTCTTTACGCCGGCTTTCCAACCCGCAATATACAAATCATTTAACTTTTTACCTGAAGCACCAATCATAAAAATATTAAGTGATTGACTTTGATCAATCCACTTTGCACGACGTGCGGCAAGTTTAACCAACCACTCTTGATCAATTTCAAATGCTTCCTTGTATTTACTTTTGAGAGCATCTGGAATTTCATCGATCATTTGAACACTGCCATCAAAATACTTGATCTTGTCAGCCATATCTTTTGACCATAGACCAATTTTTTTCAAATCATTCACCAAATATTGATTGATAACAATAAACTCCCCGCTCATATTTGATTTAACATACATATTTTTATAAATCGGCTCAATTGATGGAAAACACGCAACAATATTTGAAATTGTTGCGGTTGGCGCAATCGCCATCAAGTTAGAATTTCTCATACCATACTCTTGCACCAATGCTCGTACAGGAGCCCAATCAAGTGAACTGGTTCGAGGAGTGTCGATAGGCACGCCACGTTCTTTTTCAAGAAGATCAAGTGTATCGACGGGGAAAATATTACGATGCCATTTGGAGCCCTTAAAAGAACCATACGCACCACGCTCTTGCGCCAACAATGCAGAGGCTTTAATCGCATGGTACGATATCTTTTCTTGAAGCTGGTCTGCCAATGTAAGTGCACGGTCATCTTCAAACGCAACATTCATTTTAAAGAGCACATCCTGAAAGCCCATAATACCAAGCCCTACGGGACGATGGCGCAGATTACTTGCTTTTGCTTCACTCGTTGGATAAAAATTAACATCGATAACGTTATCAAGCATGCGTACCGCTGTTTCAATAGTACGCGTCAGTAGCTCATCATCAAGTTTATTGTCAACCACATGCCGAGCAAGATTAATAGAACCAATGTTACACACCGCCGTTTCTTCTCGTGAAGTATTCAACGTAATTTCAGTACACAAGTTTGATGAATGCACTACGCCGGCATGATCTTGAGGTGAACGAATATTGCACGCATCTTTAAAATTAACCCATGGATGCCCAGTTTCAAACAAGCGCGTTAACATTTTACGCCACAATTGCTGAGCCTTTATTACTTTGAAAAATTCAATCTTACCTTGCAAGGCCATGTTTTCATAATGAACGTAGCGCTCTTCAAATTTTTGTCCGTAAATTTCATGCAAATCTGGGGTTTCGTGAGGAGAGAAGAATGTCCAGTTGCCATCGCTTATGACACGCTTCATAAACAAATCAGGAATCCAGCTAGCAGTATTCATATCATGCGCACGGCGACGTTCATCGCCCGTATTACGACGCAAATCTAAGAAATCTTCATAATCCAAATGCCATACTTCAAGGTAAACGCATGTTGCTCCACGACGACTCCCACTGCGATTAATAGCAGACACAACGTCGTTAGCAATGCGCAAAAATGGAATCAAACCTTGGCTTTCAACGTTAATACTTTTAACAGGTGCTCCAGTAGCACGTAACGCGGTCCAGTCATTGCCAATGCCACCAGAAAATTTTGAAAGATTAGCGTTGTCCCGCAAACATTTAAAAATATGATTCAAATCATCATCAACATACGTCAGGTAGCATGAGCTCAATTGTGCATGCACAAGACCAGCATGAAATAATGTTGGGGTACTAGCAACGTAAAGCAACGATGAAAGAACATTATAAAATTCAACAGTCTTACCAAGCTGATCTTTTTCATTGAGCGCCAAACCCATGGCAATGCGCATCCAAAAAGCTTGTGGTAATTCCAAAATATTCTTTTCAACACGCAAAAAATAGCGTTCATACAGCGTTGCAATACCCATGTAGCGAAACAATTTGTCACGCTCAATAACCATTTTTTTTGCTAATTCTTCAAGAGGAAAATCAGCAAGCTTGGGATTTAAGCGCCCGGCTTCAATACCTTTTTTAATACCGATAATAAATTGATTTTGATACAATTGCGCAACGGTATTTTCGGTTACTGAGATGCCAATAATTTCTTTATAAATGCGTTGTAAAAACAAACGTGCAGCCAAAACATCATACGCAGGATCACGCTCCATCAACGCTACTGCGGCCAAAATCAGCGCGCGTTCTAAATCTTTGGTTGGAATACCATCGTAAATATTGCGCATTAATTCTTCAATGATCAAATCAACTGAAACATCTTGCAAACACTCAGCACAACAACGTCGAATTGCTTGTTCAATTTTCAAACGATCAAAAGCAACATCTTCTCCCTCACGCTTACCCACGCGAAAATTAAATGCGTCTAAAAGGATATCTCCTTGCCTTTTCATCGAATCTGAAAAAACGGACCCACTCGTACTGCTCATACTATTCCTTTCTTCAACATCTTTACGTTCACACTGACCAAATCTAGCGTGCCCTTGCTCACCACTCCGAAAACCCCCTCATGCATTTTTGTTTTTTCATTTTCAAAAAGAAAATTCTAAACTTTCAAATCTGGAGTATAATCTAGCAGGTTACCAACCTACAATCAAATAAATTTTTAAATATCTGAAAGATGCTGTAGCAGCGCTACTTTTGAGCAATTTTGCATAAAAAATTTCAAGCTGATTTTTGAAAAATTAATAATCAAAAAAATTATTATCATTAAATAATTCTTAGAAAATTTTTTTAAAAAAACCAGCCTCATTTTTACCAACATACATTTTTTTTAAAAAAAATTAGTCAGAAAGGCGTTGCCGTTTTTATGACAAAATAAGATTTTGATGATAGGAAAGTTTTATATTATTCATACAAAAAATCAATACTCAATTCGAACAATAAAAAACAGTCCCATGAAAAATTATTCTGAAGAGATACCCCATTTTTTAAAATTCGATTGATGATAATAATTAACGCACCATCACCCATTACATTGGCCGCGGTGCCAAACGAATCGAGCAATAAGTACAAAGCGGTAATCAAACTAATCATGGACGGCGTAAAGCCAAGAACCGATTTTAAAATAGGGATCATAACAATAATCCCGCCACCCGGAATACCCGAGACGGCAAACATGCTAATACCAAAATAACAAACGAAAACAAAATATTGCATAAAGTTTGGCACAAAACCAAAAAATAGATGCATTGATATAATGGCCAAAATTGGCGTGCTGATACTATCGCCCAATAAATGAACGTTGGCCATGATTGGCATCCCAACTTGCGCCAACGGACGATTGTGTGTATTTTTTACCGCACACTCAACTGACACCGGCACCGTCGCCGTGCTAGACATGGTACCAAATGCCGTCAAATAACTTGGCAATGCATTTTTAATAGCTTTCAACGCTTTGTCCCACGAGCAATGAGCCGCGACAAAATAATAAAGCGCCAAGAAACAAATTTGAATAGCAACAATCAATAAAAAGGCGCCACTGTAGTGCTGCATAAGCGATACAAACACGCCCTCATAACTCATTTTCAATAAAAAACCAATCACATAAAGCGGCAACATAGGAATAAAATAATTAATCAAAAAGCTTTCAATAGCATTCTTGAAACTCAAAACCATCCGCTCGCCCTGCGACCAACGCTTGAAAGAACCAATAATTCCCAAAACCAACGCCAGCAACAACGCGTGTTCAGAACGAATAAGCGTCGGCAAATTAAAAACAAAGAATGGCACAACCACCGCACACTGGTCGGCAACTTCCAACGCCATAGAACTCAACAAACTGGGCGCCAAGACCACAACCGCGCCATACGTTGCAATGGCGATAATAAAATTAGAAATAAAAATACTGGCAATCAAAATCCCCAAAATTAAAGGCGCTCTACTTTTAAGAGAAAGAATACCTGAAAGTACAAAAGAAAAAATAACAAACGGCAACATGAAGCCAAGTATTTCTTTGAAAACTAAACTGATAGTAAAAAAACCTTGCGTAACAACAAGCGGAATCAGATGACCGAAAAGAAGAACGGCCATGATGACCAAAAATAATCGCATCGGCAACGAAATACGCAAAGCCATAACAGTTTCCTTATGATAAATATCAAGAAAAAAATTGCAGTGATAACACAAAACTGAGCAAACATTTTTCCACAGAGTATCATGCGTTTATTCTGATGACAAGCAAAAATAGTGCCGCTATGAGCATTAATTTAATCATAAAATAAAAGTGCAACCGATCTAAAGCACTCATTGAAAAGGGCACGCTTTCGCGTGCCCCATAAGATACTTATTCTGCTGATATAAAATCTTAGTACATGCCCGGCATCATACCAGGATGTCCTGCACCAGCTTGAGGAGCTGATGATTTTTCTTCAGCACTATCGCATACCATTGCTTCTGTTGTTAACAACAAACCAGCAATCGATGCGGCGTTTTGCAATGCATAACGCGTTACTTTGGTTGGATCAACAACGCCGGCCTTCATGAGGTCGGTATAGGTTTCGGTGCGAGCATCAAAACCTACGTTGCCTTTTTCTACATTCTTAACACGGTCAATAACGACTGAAGGTTCATAACCAGCGTTTGCTGCAATAATGCGTGCAGGCTCTTCAAGCGCACGTCGAATAATGCTCACGCCAATGCGTTCATTACCTTCAAGCTTAAGGTTGTCCAAAGCATTTTGTGCACGCAAGAGCGCAAGCCCGCCGCCTGGAACAATACCTTCTTCAACCGCAGCACGTGTTGCATGCAATGCATCGTCAACACGGTCTTTCTTTTCTTTCATTTCAGTTTCAGTTGCTGCACCAATCTTGATCACGGCAACACCACCAGAAAGTTTTGCAAGACGTTCTTGCAACTTTTCTTTGTCATAGTCGGATGTTGTTTGATCCATTTCAACTTTGATTTGTGAAACACGAGCTTTGATCATGTCCGCACAACCTTTACCATCAACAATAACGCAATTGTCTTTGGTTACACGTACTGTTTTAGCACTACCAAGATCTGCCATGGTAAGGTTTTCAAGTTTGACGCCAAGATCGTCAGACACCACTTGGCCACCCGTCAATACCGCAATGTCATGTAACATTGCTTTACGACGATCACCAAAACCAGGCGCTTTGACAGCTGCTACGTTGAGCGTGCCGCGCATTTTGTTAACAACCAAGGTTGCAAGCGCTTCGCCTTCAATATCTTCAGCTATAATCATGAGTGGCTTACCTTGCTTTGCAACATGCTCAAGAATTGGCAACATATCTTTCATGCCGCTCAATTTCTTTTCGCAAATCAAGATCACCGGATGATCAAGAACGGTTTCCATTTTTTCTGGATTGGTCACAAAATATGGAGAAACATAACCACGATCAAATTGCATACCTTCAACAACATCAAGACCGCTTTCAATGCCTTTTGCTTCTTCAACGGTAATAACACCGTGTCTGCCAACGCGGTCCATCGCATCAGCAATCAAATCGCCAATGAATTTGTCTGAGTTTGCAGAAATAGAAGCAACTTGTGCTATCTCTTCTTTGCTGTCGATAGACTTGGACAAGTTTTTAAGTTCAGCAACAACAGCTTCTACTGCCTTATCAATCCCACGCTTAACTTCCATTGGGTTTGAACCAGCAGCAACGTTCTTCATGCCTTCACGATAAATTGCTTGTGCCAACACGGTAGCGGTGGTGGTACCATCGCCCGCAACGTCGGCAGTTTTTGAAGCAACTTCGCGCACCATTTGGGCGCCCATGTTTTCAAGTTTATCTTTTAATTCAATTTCTTTTGCAACCGACACACCGTCTTTGGTAATGATTGGGGAACCAAATGAACGTTCAATCGCAACATTACGGCCCTTGGGCCCCAAGGTTACTTTTACTGCGTCAGCAAGCGTATTAACGCCTTTTAAAATTTTGGCTCTGGCGTCTTCGCCAAAGATAATTTTTTTAGCCATTGTTTTATTCCTTGTTTAATTCAGTCATTAACCTTCAATACGACCAAGAATCTCTTCTTCACGCAAAATCAAAAACTCTTCGCCGCTCAGCTTAACTTCAGTTCCTGAAAATTTGCCGAAAAGCACTTTGTCGCCTTCTTTAATTCTCAATTGGCGCACGGAGCCGTCGGCCATAAGTTTACCTTCACCAGCAGCAATGACCGCTCCAAGTTGAGTCTTTTCTTGCGCGGTATCAGGAATAAAGATGCCGCCCTGGGTTTTTTGTTCGCTTTCTAAGCGCTTAACCAGGACTCGATCGTAGAGGGGCTTTATTGCTCCCTTAAATGTATCTGCCATAACAACGTCCTTCTTGTGTTAAAAATAAATTATTGGTGACAAAAAACTCACTTTTTCAATGAATTTACGAAAATCACACATTCTTAATTCGATTTAATTATAGGGCAAAAAATAGAAAAATCAATCTAAAACTTACACCAACAGACTAAACTTTTCTACCTGTTTATGATAAGATTTTTAGGTCTTTAAAAATCGAAAAAACCTCATTATTGCTTGATTTCTTGGCCTTTTGAAGAATAAAAAGCCCCTTTTTTAAGTTTTTTAAAATTGGTCTATTTTTGAAGAATTATTCTATGAGCAAAAATAGGGCACCCTCATTTTACAAATATTTATTATATTGTATAATTATAATTATCAACCTGAAATTAAAGAGGTGTGTATTTATGGAGGTACTTGTTATGAAACGTTTTTTAAACCTTTTAACACTCACACTTGCGATCAGCATACCCGCAGTAAGTCCTGCCGGCAGCAGCTCATCGTCAAGATCATATTCAACAGCAAGAGATATTCCTTTTTTACAAGAACTTGCTTTTTTGCCAGGAATACAAGAATTGATAGCAACTATCAAACTCAATGAACCATTAAACTTTGAGGCTATAAACCTTTGCAAAATATTGGCTGACAATCAAAACATATCAATTTTTTATCTTTGCAAAAAATTCAATATCAATACTCAGTTGCTACACCAAATAATTACTGACGACCATTGCCACAAAGCAGACATCTTGACTATCACGCCACTTGATGACAATACAATTGTAACCGGATCTCGAGACAATACGACCAAAGTATGGAAACGTAACCCTGATACCAACTCGTGGTACTGGGTTGCTGACCTTGCTGGACAACATCAACACACTCATTGGGTTTCTAAGATCACCAAAATTGATCGTAATACTATTATTACTGGATCACACGATGGTACCGCCAAGGTATGGACTCAAACTCCTGGCACCAACGATTGGCAGTGGGTTGCAGATCTTGCTGGAGAACACCAACATACCGGAACTATCTTATCAGTAATCATCTTTAATGACGATACTATTGTCACCGGCTCGCACGATCAGACCGTCAAAACATGGACCCGGTCTCCTGGTACCAATAATTGGACGTGGGTTGCCGATCTTGCTGGCGAGCACGGCCACGAAAGCCCTATCACCAGCTTAACAAAACTCGATGACCATACCATTGTTACCACATCATGGGACCATGCCGCCAAAGTGTGGACACAAAATCCTGACACAAATTCTTGGGATTGGTCAACTGATCTTGCAGGCGACCATGGACATACAGACTCCATTTATCAAACAATCGCCCTTGATCCCAACACTATTGTTACTGGATCATTAGACCATACAGCAAAAATATGGACGCGCACACCAGACATTAATACCTGGGCATGGGTTGCCGACCTTGCAAATGAGCACAACAGCCAAGACTGGATTTCCTTCATAATAAAATTTGATCGCCATACTGTCATTACCGGATCGAGCAGCGGCATAGCATCCGTGTGGACATGTACGCCAGACATGCAAAACTGGCATTTGGTTGCAAACCTTGCAGGCGAGCATCGCCATACCTACTGGATTTCTTATATAACCATCCTCGATCTCACCACCATTATCACGAGTGATGGTAATGGTTATATAAAAATATGGACTCGTCGCAGCCTTTCTGCACATGACTGGGAATGGCTTGCCGATCTCACAGAGAGCGCAACTCGTTTAGGCTCAACTTACTCAACCATTATGATTGATAACAATACCATCGCCACGGAATCTGTAGACAAAACAAAAGTTGCTATATACACATTCCCATCATTTACACAGTTTATACTTATACACAAATTGGGTCACCAACACACAGGAAAGCACGAAATAATTTATCTTGATAAAGGATGGTATAAAATTTATGAACAACTTGCACCTGCCTACAGAGCAATGTTTCCTAATGTTACAAAAATAGATAATTCAAAAAAACGTAAGCGAAGCAATAGCGATGCAGAGGGCAAAGAAGAAATGACCTCAGAAGAATACACAGCATGGCAAAAAAAACAAAAAAGGGAATAAAAACGATTTTGTACAATTAAAGAGAGGAACGACAAATTCTTCTCTTTAATTGCTAAAATTGTACGGGTTCTAGAAAAAATATCCCTTCTCAGGCTATACTTAAGATTGTCTTTTTGAATAGAAAAAAAGAAATCAAAAAGGAGGGGTCACTAATGATTCGTAAAAAAAAGATAGGTTTTATACTATTTTTACCGATATTATCCTTAACATTATCAAAACAAAACTTTCTCATTGCCAGTCAAGCGACCATCAACTTTCGTCCTTTTCAAGCCTATCGCCCCACCAATAAACTGGTACCAAGCTTTACCTGCCCACCCTACAACTCAATCAACAGTATTCATGCCTACCAATTTGCTTGCTCACACAAAGACAATTTTATTCATGTTATTCGACCTACGATTAACCTTTCAACCGAATCCGATTTGTATGACAATATGGCAGCACATGCAGGAAAAGCTTATTTAGAAGCGTTAATAAAAAAAGAAACACTTAAAAAAGATACTAAGCCTGCGTACTATCTTTATGGTCAACAAAAAGACGGATCAACCATGTTTGGCATCATTGGCGAGTTAGCGCTGGATAATTACCAGCATGATCTTGTAAAGCCACACGAAAAAATAATTTCTACAAAAAAAAGAGCTGTTACGACATTTACTAAAATTCAACAAGCTCAAATTGATCCGATTGTTCTTGCCTACAAAAGCAATCCTACAATTAATGCAATTATTGAACGCACGGCCCAACAAAAACCAACTCAACAGTGCGTAACTGAAGACAATATTACACATTATCTATGGGTTATTGATAAACAAGAAACAATTATAAAACTTGAAGAAGCGTTTAACTCTATCTCAAAACTTTATATAGCCGATGGCCACCATCGCAGCGCTTCTGCAAAACAACTCTTTAAAAAAGAACCTCATAATGTCTTTTATCATCATATTTTGGCGGCACTTTTTTCTGATACATCAATTACCATTTTAGCATACAATCGCCTTTTAAAAAGTTTGGCAGGCCTGAGTGGTTATGCTTTTTTAAATATTATAAAAAAATCATTTTACCTTAAACGGGTAGCAGATGCCGCTCAAGCAGAGCCGCTCAAAGCTCATGACTTTGGCATGCTGCTTGATGGTTCATGGTACACATTAAGTTTGCATAAAAAATTTATAACCATGCGCCAAAATAATCCGGTCGAATCACTCGATATTACTATTTTGAACGAACTACTTTTGCAGCCGTTTTTCCAAGTAAGAAAATTAATTATCGATCAAGATATCGAATTTATTGGCGGCCTCAAAAATACCAATGAACTGGAGGAAGCATATCGTCAAGGCGGCTGGCATGTTGCCTTTGCGCTCTATCCCGTTTCATTGCAACAACTCATGAGCGTTGTAGATGCTGGCCAGCTGATGCCAGCCAAAGCAACCTGGTTTGAACCAAAAATACGTCCTGGCTTTATAGTGCGCTGTGCGAACTAAGCACGCACAAGCGCTAAAACATCGTCAGGGTTAGCGATACCGGGCACCACGGTAAATGTGCTCGTCACATTACCATCAAGCGCTAGCACAGTTGGAATGTAAGCATTAAAAAATGTCTGTTGAGCAACCTGCGCCAACTGCGTCAACGCCATGGTGTGGGTTGCTACCATGCCGCACGTATTACCTGGTCTGCCTACTGCTTCTACAAATTGATACGCCAACTCTTCTCGTTTTTGAAATGTCGTACCTTTAAATAATGAATCATCAATTAAAATACAACCAAACTTATTTGGCTCTAATTCTTGAATTTTTTTTAAACAACCGTCTGCGCGCGCCAACTCTGCCACCATCAACGATGTATCGCACGTGATATCATCAGTCACCGTTATGTATGTCATAAGCGCATCAAATGGTGTCATTTCGACATCACGAGCACAAACAATCCCAAACGATTGGGCTAAAATAACATTCAACCCCAGCGCTTTCAATGTGCTCGATTTTCCCGCTTTATTGGGCCCAGTAATCACCATGATAGTCGGCGCATTATTTACACCAAGTTCAACATCGTTAGTTGTAACCATGTCGGGATTGAGCATGATATTCCATAAGCCTTTCATAATCAACGAAGGCGTCGTTGCATCTTTTTTGAAGCGCACAAAACTCATGCGCGCATCACCATGTTGATGTTCACGCATCACCTGCGCTAGAGTTGCGTACGCATCAAGCTGCCCAACTGCCTGCCAAACATTTTTAAAAGAATCTCGCTGTTCACGCAGCAACCGGTAAGCTCGCAACGTTGGCCCAACGGTAGAAAAAAAACCAAGCTCATCATCAAGTTCAAAGGCACCACTAACAAACAACTCACTCAATTCTGGCATGATTTTATGCTCTTTTAATAACATTGACATATCGGGAAAAACGCGCGCAAGAACTTCATTGCGTTGAACTAAACTAGAAAGCTTCTCAACCGTTGCAAAGCACTGTTGCACGGCAATTACTTGATCATGCACATAATCAAGTACCGCAACTTGTGCTTTAACATAACTAATCATTTCATAAATACTGATCGCATGAAGACCAAAATGCCCAATTTTTAAGGTTAAAAACAAACCTTTAACAGCTGTACTTGCACCTTCTGCTGGTTCAAGATGGTCCATAACACACGAGTGCCCATCGCAGCCATGATGGTGGTGTTTATGCTGATGGTCATGATGATGACAATGCCCATCAGTTTTTTTATCTTCAGCGATTACCTGATAAATATAATCCATAGCAAAGTGAAAAAGAAGATGTTCTATCACCGGCATAAATAAACCAAATTTTTTAAAAATATCGCGCAATGTTAAAGCCAAAGCACTATCATTGTACGAACGCATCATTGATAATGAAAAATAATAAGTCTTCAAAATTTCTTCGGCGGCCACGTCGAGGCTTTTATGTAAAAAAAAATCTACACCGTATTGATACGCTTTTAGCTGCTTTAACAAATGCGTTACATTATGCAAAAGTTCTTGATTCTCAAAGAGTTCTTGAATGGCGATTTGACGCTCTTCAATAACTCTCACATCCGCCGTGGGGTTGGTAAAAAAATGCGCAATACAATCCCGCCCAAACATTGTTTGAGGGTTACCAAGCTTGGCAACAACACCTCGATGTGATTGATTAAGCGACCCAGAAAGCTCTAGATCACGTTGCTCAAAAAAAGTAATAATCGAATCATCTGCCACGCAAGCAAAAGGCATCATTAATGCCGGCAACAAAACAAACACCAAACAAAAACTCTTTACCGCTAATCTGCCGTGATAATTCATGACCAAACCCCTAAAATATATAATTAATAAAAAAATAGTATAATGCAAAATCAACACTTCTCATGCATAATTATTTTAAGGTAAAAATCTGATAACCAGAAAGGACTCCCATGCCTCATAATAAAACGTTGATTGGTGCTCATATTTCGGCAGCAGGCGGCCTTTACAAATCAGCTGAACGTGCTCTTGAAATTGGCTGCACTACCATGCAAATTTTTACCAAAAGTAACAGAAGCTGGTTTGCGCCCGCGCTCAAGCACGATGAGATTGACGCATTCAAAGCAGCGGTAAAAGAATCAGGGCTTACAAAAATCATGGTCCATAGTTCTTATTTAATTAATTTGGCGGCAAGCAATACTGATGTTCGTCATAAATCAGTTACGTCGCTGACTAAAGAACTACAACGTTGCCAAGATTTAGAGATTCCTTATTTAGTACTGCATCCAGGCTCACACACCGGCGCTGGTGAAGAAATTGGTATTGCACATATCACTCAAAATTTAAAAACAATCTTAGACAGAGTTCCTGGGGACTCAATGATTTTGTTGGAAACCATGGCGGGGCAGGGGACCAATATTGGCACTTTTACACACCTCAAAAGTATTATTGAGCAGATTGAAGACAACAGCAGAATTGGTGTATGTCTAGATACGTGCCATGTTTTTGCTGCTGGTCATGATATCAGCACGCCACACGGTTATGAAACTATGATGGACGATTTTTGTAAAACCATTGGCATTCGTCGCCTCAAAGCGTTGCATCTCAACGATTCTAAAATGCCATGCGGTTCAAAAAAGGATCGCCATGCAAGTTTGGGCGAAGGAGAAATTCCACTGACTACGTTCAAAAAAATTATGCACGATGATCGATTGATACACGTGCCAAAAGTTCTTGAAACACCAAATCCTGAAAAATATGCTGACGAAATAGCAACGCTCAAGAGTTTTGTGTAAAACTATTTGACCTGCTCGTGGCGCTCTGAAATTGTCGACTGATTCATGGCTACTCGCTTGGCGCCAATAATACTTTTTGGCTCAAGGTCTTCAGGCTGAATACGAAATAACGCCGGAGAAAAAATAATAAAAGTCCACGCCCCTAAAAAAAGAACCCCTGCGCAAACAAGCAGTGGCAACGTTATTATTTTACTCAAAAAGAGCAGCGCGCAAGCCGATAAAATACTTCCCATAAAGCCGGTAAACAACAGAACCTGCTCTTTGCTCCATCCTTTTTTAATCAAATAAATACAAAAATGATGGGGGCTGCCGCGAAAAAATGGAATCCCAAGCCATGTTCGAATGATCACCAAACAAGAAACTTCCAACAATGGAATACCTAAAATAATTGCCGGAACGTAGTACGCATCTAAAAATTGATAGCTCCACGGAAACAGCAGTGGCATCGCCGCCAAAAAACCACCAATAAACATAGATCCCGCATCGCCCAAATAAATTTTTGCAGGTGGCTTATTGTGCAAAAAGAAAGCAAATAGCGGCCCCAAAAAAGCGAGCAACAAAATGCTATAGGCATATTGTTTAAAAAATAATGCAACAAAGAAAAACGATACGGCAGCAACCATGGCAATAAGCGACGAAAGGCCATCCATGACATCAACAAGGTTAAATGCGTTAATAACAGAAAGCATCCAAAAGCCAGCGATAAAAATATTGAGCCCTGACGAAAAAAACACGGTTTTAAGCGACAAGCCGCCTTTCAAAAAACAAAGCACAGCAATAATTTGACCAAAGAGTTTTTGTCCTGGTTTCAATACTTTAAAATCATCAATTAGGCCAACCAGTAACAACAAACTGATGCCGAGCAAAAGCCAGACAATAATAGTTTCAAAAGGATAAACAAGACTGAGTGTTGCAACAAACGGAATGTATACCGCCAGCCCGCCAAGATAGGGAACCGGCGCTTTATGAACTTTAATAGTACCATTTGGCTCATCTAAAAAACGCAGCCGACGAGCTGCTTGCGCAATAAGAGGTAACAAATAAAAGGCAACTAAAAATGAAAAAAGAAATGAAAAAACATGCCTCATGACCAGCATCATAAACCATCTCTCCTTAACGTTTCATACCACCCTGCTCTTTTTAAAAAAGGATAATATCTTTATGGTAAAAACTCAAACAACATTTAAGAATGGTCTAAAAGATTTGTTAAAAGAGTGAAAAAACGCTGATGATCATGCGTTTGCAAAAAATCAAACGTAACGCGAATAACATACCACTGAATTTTACTGGATATTTTTTGCACGATAGGCTGCAACTTAACCCAATCTTTTGCAGTCGTCACCGCAATAAAACAATCTTTTTCTTGCGCATACTGTTCAATTTTTTCAAGATCAGCACATGAATAATCATGATGATCTGGAAAAATAAATGAAGCACAAGAAATAAGATCCGCATCAGCAACCGTGCGTTCAAAGCCACTCGGCGAACCAATACCAGCAACAATCATGCACAATCGATAGCGAAGATTTTTCGTTTGATCAACACCAGCATTATGTAAAAAAATACCAGCATACGCATGCTTGCCTGCAAAAATAAATTTTTCATCCACGCCAATCAATAAATTCGTGGTGATAAATTGTAAAAAAGCTGGAGAAACCTGGTCTGCATGCATGAGGAAAAAAAAATGCGCACGACGATAGTTTTTTTCGCGCAATCTGCCAGCCGGCAACGTATGTCCATTATCGAATGGTTTGCGCGCATCTAACAGCAAAATTTCAACGTTTTTGAAAATTTTGTAATTTTGGTACGCATCATCAAGAATAATGGTCTTTACAGCATTATCTGTTTTGCGTGACCACGCTTCAAGCAGTTGGCACGAGCGCAAGCGGTCTGCACCAACAACCACCGGTCCACAAAACGATTGTGCAAACATACATGCTTCGTCGCCACTTGTTGCCACATCACATAAAATATTTTTTCCATCGCTGACCAGTATATTAGTACCGTCGTGCGCAGCACGCCCACCATAACCACGAAGCACAATTGCTGGCGCTCGGCTTGCTAAAAGATTTCCCAAAAAAGAAACTACTACTGATTTGCCAGTCCCACCAACCGAAAGATTTCCAATCGACAACACTGAAAAAGGCACCCTTGTACCACCCGTTTTTTTACGATAAAACTTGACAATAAAAAAACCTGCCCGATATAAAGGTTCGAGCAGGCATAAACTACAAAAGAGTATTTTTTCAAAAAACGTTAACTGCTGGAGCGAGCTTGTTTTATCCCAAATACGTTCAAGCATGGTGCGCATAAGCTACAACCAAAAAGGTATTACCCTTTTACTTTGGCCAAATACAAGACCACGTCATCTTCTTGCCAATCTTGGAAAGAGTCCGCAATAAAGGCAAATTCATAACCCGCATGCACTTCTTTAACTACTTTACGATCGCGCTGCAAGCTATTAATTTTTCCTTCAGCTACGACCTTGGAGCCACGAATACATTGGAACTTGTTGTCGCGAGAACAAAGCCCTTCGCGCAAGTAGCAACCAGCAATTGTTCCTGTTTTTGTTACAAAAACTTTACGCACAACTGCTTCACCAACTTGTTTCCATACTGCTTCAACAATACGCTTTTTCTCAATTTGTTCTTGCAAATATTCAACCAAATGATAAATCACATCGAAAAGTTTAATTTCAACGACTTGTTCTTTGGCTGCCATCTGTGAATTTTTTTCAGCTTTTATGTGGAAACCAATAATCATCGAATGAGTATTAGCGGCCAAGTCAACGTCACTTTCAGAAATATCGCCAACGCCAACATAAACTATGTTCAGCGGGCATTGAACTTCTCGAGAAAGATCAGTTAATTTTTTCAACAAGCCCATCAGCGCTTCTTTAGAACCTTGCGTATCAACTTTGATTAAAAGATTCATTGATCGCTGAGACACTTCACGAGAAGCAAGAGAAAGTTCTTGTTGCATTGCTTGTGCGGTTGTAGACAACGGAGCTTGAACGGTTTTACCAGCACGAGCTTGGTTGTAATCATGCGCAGAAACAACTTGCAGCCATTCGCCCGATGAAGCAAATTCATTAAAACCAACAACTTGTACTGGCATTGAAGGCCCAGCTTCTTTTACTTTTTGGCCGCCGGAATCTACCAACAAACGAATCTTGCCACTGCTGTTGCCGCACACAAAATAATCGCCTTGTTTAAGCGTACCTTCGGTACAAATAACAGAAGCAACTGGACCAAAGCCCTTTTCTAAACGCGACTCCAAAACAAACGCTTGCGCAGGTCTGTCAGGGAATGCTTTAAGTTCCATCATTTGTGATTGAAGAACAATCATTTCAAGAAGCTCGGCAACACCCTGTCCTGTTTTACCAGAGATCGGCACGCAAATAATATTGCCGCCCCAATCTTCTACCAACAAGTCATGCTGCGCAAGTTGACGCTTAACAGTTTCCACCGCTGCTGGCGCAACCTTGTCCATCTTGTTAATAGCAATAATAATAGTTACGTTGGTTTGACGTGCATATTTAATCACTTCAACTGTTTATAACTTAACGCCGTCATCAGCTGCTACCACCAAAACAGCAATATCAGTAATTCGAGCGCCTTTTTGTCTCAAATAAGAAAAAGCTTCGTGCCCAGGCGTGTCCAAAAACACAATCTTGCCATGCTTGCTATTAACTTCATAAGCACTAATGTGTTGCGTAATGCCACCTTTTTCACGAGCCGCAACATTCATTTTACGAATAAAGTCTAATAACGTTGTCTTGCCGTGGTCAACGTGTCCCATCACCACAACAACCGGCCAACGCTGAATGCCATCTTCAGTTTGTTTAATTTTTGCTTGAATGCTTTCGACATTTTTGTCGGGAGCTGGCGCTGCAACGGATGTTTGAATACCAAATTGTGCAGCCAGAGATTCGATAACGTCTGTTGAAAGAACATTGTTGCGATTGCAGACCATGCCACGCTTTAACAAGGCCAAGATAAGCTCGCCATCAGACTTACCCATCAATTGCGCAACTTCGAAAAGAGGCAAGCTTTTTGACAACACAACGTCAGTAATCGGTGCACTATGTTGCTGTTGTTCAACAGCAGCTCGCGCCGCACGACGACGGTGATGTTGGCGTCTACTCGACCGTGAGCCTGTGTTTTGTTGAGTGTTAACGCCACGAGATCCTTTAGAGCGATCAAACGTCATACTACTTGTAGCTTGCTTGGTCGAAATATCTAAAAATCTTACGTCCTCTTCTTCAGGAACTAAAGAACGAACAGGTGTTTTTTGATTAATTGGTGCAGCGATTGTGGGACCCTTTATCTGATTAGAAGAGGTTGTTTCTTGTTTTGGTTGTGCAGAAGCAACATTCCTCGTAGCTATTTCAACGTCTTTTTTTTGCGCCGTTTCGCCTGGTTGTTGTTTTTTTTCGACCGTTTTGCTGTGTACTATCGTCTTCTTTTCTGGCTCTGCAACCTTTAAATCAGGTTCTTTTTTCTGAGTAAGAGTTTTTTTGACAGAAGTCGATTTTTTTTCAGGTGTTGGCTTTTTTTCAGCCACAATTTTTACTTCGGCAAGCTTTGGCGTCTTTTTCCCAAAAGTCTTTTTGACAAGCTCAATGTCTTTTTCTGTTAGCATCGACATGTGATTTGAGACAGGCGATCCCTCATTTTTCAAAAAGACTACCAGTTCCTTGCTTGAAATATCGAGTTCTTTTGCAATCTCATATACACGCATGTTACTGCTCACCTATCTTTTTTTAACATTAAATTTTTACCGGCAACAAAAAAGTGCTGTCTCGGGCAACAATTAGTCTTCCGTGCCGTCATTCTCGTCTTTGTGCTCAAAAGGTCGGTCAATAAAGCCTTCTTCGTGGCCACGCGGCGGTTGTATATCTTGCAGGTGAATTTCCAAACCAGTCAACTTAGACGCCAAGGTTATATTTTGTCCAAGTTTTCCAATGGCCAGCGATCGCTGATCTTGAGCCAGCCAAACCATTGCTACACTTGATTGCTCATTTACCTCTACTTTGTCGATATCTGCAGGCTTAAGACTATCTTTTACTAAATCGTCAAGATCGTCGGTTGCCTCAATCAAATCAACTTTTTCTTGCCCGAGCTCCCGCAAAATAGGCTTAATACGCGCACCACCAACGCCAACACACGTTCCCACAGGATCAATGTCTTTGCTAGTCGAAGCAACGATTGCCTTGGTTTTATAACCGGCAGTTCGAACAATTTTCCTTATTTCGACAATTCCTTCATAAACTTCAGGAATTTCAAGCTCGATAAGGCCCTTAACAAAATCTGCCGAAGCGCGATCGAGAATAATTTGGTAATCGCCCCTGGCCGCAACAAGCACGTCTTGTACAAGAACGCGAATTTGGTGCCCTACCTTAATTGTTTCGCCAATAGGAATGTTTTCATTAGGCAACAAGCCCATAATTTCGCCAATCTTTATTACCATGCCTGCGCGTTCACGTTTATGCACAGCACCAATAATAATAGCGCCCTTACGGTCTTTAAACTCATTGTAAACCGCCATATGCTCAAGTTCCCGAATCTTTGCAGAAATGATTTGCTTGGCCGCAATAATTTCAACGCGACCAATTTCCTGTTCGAATGGAACATGAATAAGTGAGCCAAGTTCAGCTTTTGCATCAACCATTTTGGCTCTACGAAGTGTTATTTCGGTATCAGGGTCTTCAACCGTATTTACAACTTCTTTTTCAGCCAAAATTTCTACGAGACCGGTTTTTTTGTTATAAGTAACCAAAACATCAACGTAGGGATATTTTTTTGTATATGCCGTTTGAATACCGTCGCAAACGATGGCGGCTATTTGATCCCGATCAAGACCACGCTCTTCAACGAGATTTTCTATTACATCTGCAAGATTCACGGTTTCCATGCCCTCGATTGTTAAGGTAGATATAGCAATTTTGATTGCTGAGTACTTAAACTGGTTTAATATGAAAGTTATGCACTATCGACAACTTAGAACCCAGTCTAAAGCAAAATCCCCTAAATGTGAAGAACAAAGAATATAACTCTTTTGAAACATAATAATTTTTATTTTTGGGAAAAATGAGAAGAGGGGCTTTGTTCATAAGTAAATTTTTTATATATATCTTAATATTATATATTAGATAGTAATAATGAGCAGCCCATTTTTTGTGGATAACTCAGAGTATTTTTGCTAAAAAGCCTTTAGAATTCTACTAAATTCTATGATTTAAAATATGTTGATAACTTGTTGATAACTTGTTGATAACTTATTTGTCGCCACTGAATAGTGCCTATGAGTCGATGTTTTCTGGCATTGGTTTTTAAAGTACTTATCTATTCTACGTTTTGATATAGATACATGCACTTTGACGCGTGCTGGTCGATTAAAATTATCAACAATGCTATTTTTGTCGACTGGCTCGATGTTTTGGGAAAATAGATAAAAGTTATCAACAAGTTATCAACAAGTTATCAACAAGTTATCAACATCTCTATTTGTCAATGAAAAGCTCGGTAAGTGCTTTATTATTGTCTAATATTTACGCTATTGTTTATTTTTATTTGTTAATTATCGTAAAATCATAAAAGAAGATTTTGGTGAGATTCGGGGTAGGGTTTTATGATGAGGGGGCTGTTTTATGAAAATTTTAATACGATGTGTAGCTGGTCTAGGGGCATGGCTTTTGGCAACTGCTGTTATTCAGGCAGGAGGGCTGCAAAAAATGGTTGTTTGTGTGCCGGTGGCAGATGTGCGCAATGAAATAAAGGCAGCGCCTGCTGGCCTGCGTGGTCCTGCTCTATTTAAAAAGATGAAAGGGCAGCTTTCACAAGTTCTGATGGGAGAATGTATTTTGGCTGAGCCTGACAGGCCAGGCTGGTTGCGCGTAGAGTTGCTTGAACAAAAAAATTGGCATAAAAATAAGTTTTCAAGCATGGTTGGCTATATTCAGGATCATCAGGCGGTGCCGGTTGAATCTTTTCCGACTTGTACAAGCGTTGTGCGTTCTTTGTGGGCTCCCGTTGTTTATAAAAATAAAAAATTGTTTTTACTTTCGTGCGGGACAAAGCTAAAAGCTCGGCGCGTGAGCGATGAGTGGTGCAAAGTGATTTTGCCGGTCGGCAAGGTTGGCTTGATGCGTTTATCTGACATTTCTTTTGTGCAACCTGCTCTTGTTGGCTCGTCTGAACAGTTAAGAGAATCGGTTGTTGATTTGGCAAAGCAATTTCTTGGAAGTCCTTATGTGTGGGGTGGCCGCAGTGCGTATGCGCTGGCAAAGAATAATCAAATTACCAGCATTGACTGCTCTGGCTTAGTTAATGTTGTTTTTCAATCGGTTGGTTTGCAAGTACCGCGCAATTCGGTGAGTCAGTTTAAAACTAGTAAGTCAGTTTTGCATGGTAAAGATTTAAAGCCGGGCGATTTAATATTTTTTGGGTCCTCTGAAGATCCAGTTGCTTCGATTGCGCATGTTGGTATTTATGCGGGCAATGATACGTTTATTGAAGCGACTGGTCGTGATAAAAGCTTGAGTACTCGCATAAGTACTCTTCAAGATGTTGCCGGAGAGTCTCTGACGAACTTAAAAAATGGGCAGCAGTGTGTTGGTGGGTCGCGGCGGAACGAGTATATTTTTTTTGGAAGCATGTTGGCTGACCAAGTGCTTGCGCAGCAAATGCATAATGACTGGCTTGGTCGCGATTAATTTTTTTTCTTGTTTTACTGCGCTATTTTTGTAATCTAGTCCTGTGCATGTCTGAAATAGCTTTGAGTAAAAATTTTTGAGGAGATAGGGATGAAGAGTGTTTTTCGTGTTCTTATTATGGTGCTAACTTTTTTTTATGCTGGTACCAGCTTTGGTGTGGAAAATATGAGCTTTGGGATTGAAAAGAGAGGTTTTGTTAAAACAGATTTTGTAAATATTAAAAAACTTTGTCCCAGTATTCAGGTTGATTTGATTTATTCGCACGACAGTAATTTTACAAAAAAAGTGGTGTATAATGACTGCCCTTCTGATGTTTGCTATCTACGTTATGGAACCGCTAAAAAACTTGTTGCTGTTCAAGAAGAACTTGAATTACAAGGTCTTGGTTTAAAAATTGCCGATGGCTATCGCCCCCAGTCTGTGCAATATACTTTTTGGGAGCTTATGCCGGACGAGCGTTATGTTATCAATCCACATATTGCCGGCCCAGGAAAAGGATCTAAGCATAATCGAGGCGCTGCAGTTGATCTGACACTGATTAACCTTGCTACTGGTCAAGAACTTGAGATGCCTTCAGTGATTGACGATTTTACTGAAAAGGCACATAGAAAGTATGAAGCCATGGAGCCTGTGGCAGCTCATAATTGCAGATTGTTGGAAAATGTTATGAAAAAACATGGCTTTAAGCCGTTCTCTTTTGAGTGGTGGCATTTTAATGATGCAGACTGGCGGGAGTATGAGCTCTGCGATATTTCATTTGCTGAGCTGGCAAAGAATGAAAGCTTGGAGCAGCCTGAATTGATCCAACGATAAAGAGCCTTTATTTTCTATTCAAACTCTTTGAGCTTTTCCATAATTTTTTTCATGTCTTCCCACACCGTTCGCTTTTCTACGGGATTGCGGAGTAAGTAGGCGGGATGGAACGTTGGCATGACGGGAATGCCTTGGTATTCAAAAAATTTTCCGCGTACCAGTGAAATTTGAACGTCATCGCCGAGCAATGCTTTGGTTGATGGGGAGCCGAGCGTGCAAATTATTTTTGGCTGAATGATTGCAATTTGCGCTACCAACAGTAAATTTTTACACGTTTCGCGCTCAAGCGTGGTTGGTGTGCGGTTGTTTGGTGGGCGGCATTTAACAACATTTGAGATATAAACTTTTTGGCGAGAGAGGTCCATTGCTTCAATAATTTTGGTAAGCAGTTGGCCGGCGCGGCCGATAAAAGGCTCGCCTTTTAGGTCTTCATTAAAGCCAGGCGCCTCGCCAATAAACATTAAGTGTGCGTCCGGGTTGCCAACACCAAAGACAACTTGGGTGCGGCCCATGGTGGCAAGGGGACATGCTTGGCAGTTAGCATATTTTTGATAAAGAGCGTTGAGGACTGCTTGTTTCTTGATGATGTGCATTTTTTTGACCAAAAGTATTAAAGTTAAAAAAGAAGCCTTGCGTAGTATAGCAAGGCTTCTTTTTTAAGAAAAGCGTGAAGATGGTTAGCTTAAATAACGTCGTAAAATTTCAGACCATTTTGTTTGTTGATCAAAAATTGTTTTAAAGTAGGTATCGTCCATGCGGCGCGTTGGAAAGTAAAATGACAAACCAAAAGCATTTGGCAAGTTAATGCCTGTCGCATTCATAAGAATATAATTTTGCATCATGCTTAAACCTTGCAGAGCAAGTAAACGAATGTTCATAAGTTTTTCGCGCGTAGAACCTTTTGTGTCTGGTAATTTTATAGCAATTATTTCATTTAAGCTTTTATAAAAGTGACAAAAATCTATATAGTCATAATCGCAAAAACTGGTGGTATGGCGTCTATTTTTGCGAATGGATTGCAAGAGCGCTTTAAAGTCAATTGATGTTTCAGTGTCAATAACATTTGTCATCAATAGTGTGATGTCTTTGATATTTTTTTCTAGTTTTTCAAACTCATTTAAATTGATAGCTGATTGTGTAAAATCCGCATTGATGCCTTTATAATGTTGGGCATATGCTTTAACCGCCTGGCAAGCAAACTCTTGTGGCGACAGTGTGTTATGCGTGAATGGTTCAAGAAGAAACGAGTAGTTGTATCCTGGGCCTGGTTCTATTTCTTCTGATGCTGCCATGTAATTAACGGCACTTTTTACTTGTGAACCAACTTCGACCATGGCCATGTGACAGGCATCCATCAATAAAAGATCTATTTTTTTTCCAAGAAGTTCTTTTGAAACTTTTTCAAGAACCATCGTAAGGTCTTGGTTGGTTAAATATTCTTCATAGGTATCATTAAATGCAATGCCACGTCTTTTTAAGATTTCATAAGTGTAGGAAATAAATCGTTGTTCTTCTTCGTACTTGTCCAGATGGTAGCGTGCGATATGACGATTTAATTCGAGAAGTCCTGTTTTGTCATTGAAGGCAAAAAGTTGATCGCGATTTTTCATTAACGTGCGGCCCCAAATGTGTGGGTCTTTAATGCCGGATCCATGGTTCCATAGAACAATAGCATGATTGTTGGCGGGGAACTTTTGAATGCTCCATTTCATAAATTCATACAGACTTTGCTTGGTGCCACTTGTTGAAATTTGTGTGTGATCAGAAGTTGCAACGGTGATGGGATTGTTTTTTTCAATGTAATAGCGACTCACTTCTCTCTTACCGTATTCATCCAATTGAACCAAAATATTAAGATCAGGCGTTGAGCCAACAGAGATCATTTGCATGAGATTGGCAATGGCAAACGTGTGCAAGTTATTGTTGGCGGCCATGTAGACCATAAAATTCCAGTCTTTGCGTGCGCGTGAAGCTGGTGATACATTTCCTTCGGTAAAACTTGGTGAGTCTTGTGGTGCGTTCAATACTTCTGTTTTTGCTTCTGATGAATAAGCTGCTAGCAGCATGCATAAAAAAACATATGACTTCTTCATTCCGATTACTCCTTTTGAAAAATTAATGAATACTTATGTCAGTATTGAGAATGTTTACTATAAAATTTTTTTACTGAACAAGCCTCCTTTTTTCTATAAGATACTGCTTAAGTAATTCAAAAAATGGATTGAAAATGATTGCAACATCAGCAGCCATTTTTTTTGCAAAGTTATATGAGGATTTCCTGTTGTTGATAAAAAATTCTTTATCAAATAAAAGACTGAGTAGTGTTGTACATAACTCATTTTTTGAGTCGACAATATTGAAAAAATGATTGTCTTTGAGGGGTTTTAAGTAAGCCATTTTTTCACAAGGCCCTATAACAATGGCGTTTTTTGCAATGGCGGCTTGAAATATTAAGAAAATTTCTTCCGCGGCAGCACCTTCATCACATACAAAAATTGGCACAATGTTGTTTAAAAAAAAGAGTGGGCCGCTAAAACAGGAAATAAAGATATTATTCGCTTGAAAAATGTTTTTTAAGTTGGTAATAAAATGTGATTTTTTGCCGTATAGATCAATATTTTTGTTCCACAGAAGTGCGTTCAGATTTTTATTTTTTATAAACGTAGTGAGCTCGTTTTCCCACGATGTTACCGAGCTCGTTGATATAATAAGTTTGAGATTGGGGATCTTTTTGTGTAACTCTTCATACGCGTTAAGATAAAGTTTGATCCTATTTTTGTTGTACGTATGCATTAAAATAACCGGATAATCAAAAATAGGAGTGGATATTTTTGGTTCGAGTCTAAGTTTTTTTAGGAAGTAATTTCTTCTCGCAAAAATATTATACAAATGTGCAGGTCCTGAAACGGTTGTGTGTGTTTGCTTGACGCCTAATTTTTCAAATGCTTGTCGATCTTCTTCGTGTGAGCAAAAAATGCCGGTAAGCGCATTAAACAGCTCTTGATATAAATACGGAGACATACAGAGTAGCCGCTCAGTTGTTTGTGATACTGAAGCATTTAATAGAAAAATTGGCGTCTTGTGTAAAAAAGATAAAAGCGCCAGGCTCAGTATTATGTTGTGTTTAACCAAAATGATGGCTCCTGGTTGTAAGTGATCATATAAACTTGCTATTGCTTGTAAATTATCTTGAGAGATAAGATGCACATGTAGCTTGGGAAAAAGATAATTAATGATTTCTTTCGTTTGGATGAGCGTTGTAGTGATAAAAATTTCTACCTCTGGCAGCTCGGTAATAATACGCATGACAAGTCCCATCACAACTGAAAGATCATCAATACTTTCTAAATGCAACCACAGTGGACTTCCTTCTTGGTCGTTAGTTTGAGATAAACATGCATAGGTTGTGTGGATATCGCTGCATTGTAGTGACTCGCTTGAAGTTAGGGAAATTAATAACAAGAAAATACCAAGTATTTTTTTCATACGATTTAACTTTCACCTAATTTTTGTAGATTGAGAGCGAATGTTGTTAAAAAAGTTGACCACTGGGTTTTTTGATCAAAAATGGTAGTGCGATAATATGAGTCTATTGATCGTCTTGGAAAGTAGATAGCAAGGCCTTGGGCATACGGCAGGTTAAAGCCAGAAGTGTTTTTGATAATGGTTTTTTTGAGTGCAATCTCTAAGCACTGATTAATAAGTTCTATTGTTTTGACAATTGTTGTCATGGTGATGTTGGCAATTATTTCATTCCCCAGTAATGAGATTAATTTTTTTTCTAAATTTTGAAAAAACAAACAAAAATCAATGTAATCAGGGTCGCCAAATTCGGTGGTATATCGTCTACTAAATCTGATAGATCGAATAAATTGAGTAATGATAGTAGATTCTTTTTGTAGTAAAAAATTTAGGTTGGATGTGATTTTTTGCATCAGTTCTTCGAGTGGCTCATAAGATTCTAAATGAATGGCCGATTGCGTATAGTCAGCATTAAAATTTATATATTCCTGTTCGTATGCATGTACTAAGTGGCAGGCAAATTCTGATGGGGACAGATTTTTGTGTAAAAAAGGTTCTAGCGCGTACATATAATTATGTCCGTTGCCTGGCTCAATTTCTTCAGAGCCAACCATATAACAAACAGCGCTTTTGATTTGTGATCCAATTTCAATCATGGCCATGTGGCAGGCATCAAAAAATAAGAGATCAATTTTTTTATTATTGAGAATGTTAGTGCTTAAGGTATCAAGTGTTTCGGTTAGTTCTTGGTTGGTAATATATGTTTCAAAGGTGTCATTAAAAGCAATGCCACGATTGCTTTGATCTTCATAATTATTATCGAGAAGATGACGATTGAGTTCTAAAAGACATAACTGGTGATTGAAGAAAAAAAAATCATCGCGATGAGCAATGATTCGTTTTTCCCACAGCCGAGGATCTTTAATACCAGAGCCATGATTCCATAAAATAAGTGCTTGGTGTTTGGCTGGGTATGTTTGGATTGCCCAGGTTACAAATTCTTCTAAGCTTTGTCTGGTGCCGCTAATGGTAGCTTGGGTATGATTAAAAGAATCAATTAAGATTGGATTATCTTTTTCAAGATAAAATCTGCTGATATCTTCCATCCGATAGCCATCAAGCTGGACAATAATATTAATGCGCTCGTTTGAGCCAATATGAATCATTTGTTGTAAATTTTTAATACTAAACATGTGGAGATTGTTGTTGGCTGCCATATAAACAATGATATTCCAATCTTTTATTTTTTTTGTTTCCTGCAAAATTTCATCATTTGATTTTGTTGTTTTGGTAATAATGCTTGGTGGGATGAGAGCATGCATATGATTGCAGATCCAGGTGTTGAGTGCAGTTAAATAAGGATAATGATGAATAAGACTGAATGTTGTTGTTTGGGGGGTGCAGCCAGATGGTATGACTAAAAAAGCTAAAAGCAGAAACAGTTTTTTTATGGTGGAATCTATTCTTGTTTTCATAGATATCCTGGTAACCACGACAAGAATTTTTGCCATAAAAGAAGAGCTAGATTGTGTGGGCAAGCAACGCTAAGGTAAAGGTTAGCCCAAAGGTTAATTGGAAATCAAGAAAAAAAAGTTGTATCGGATTAAACAACAAAATGAGCAAGCAGGCAATAGTAAGCAAATGTAAAAAATGTGTTGGTCGTGCTAAAAGGGCGCCCAGTTGTGTGAGTATAAAAACAAGAAATGCGCGAATAAAAGAAATACTAATCCAACTGAGCATGCAATAACAAAAACAGCAGCATAGCAAGATAATTCGTTTCCATTGCAGCGGTAGCGGAATTAAGTTCAGTAAAAATGTCCACATAAAAATGAAAAGTACAATGTGTAAGCCAGAGCGTGCCAAAAAGTGTGCGAGGCCCCACTGATTAAATAAGGCGCGCAGTGAATCATATTTTGCAAAATACTTGTTGCCCAAAAAAATTAACGAAAAATACGTAAACGTGATGTGCGAAAGTTTTTGTTTGCAGGCGTGGTAGAGATTCATTTTTTTAGTCCACAGCCAGCGATTAAAAGACCAGATTGGTCTACTTTGCAGGGTGTACGAAGTTTTATGATCGATAAAAAGCGAAGAGAGCGCATCTTCTTTCATGAGATAATCAGCAAAGGTTGGCTTGTCGCTCATTGAGGCTGTGTGCGATGTTTTAAGTATAACATTATGAAGAATTATTTGGTCGCTTGGTAACAAATCAGTAATTTTTTTGCTGTAACACAAAACATTAAATGAGGTCGATTGTTTTTCATTATGCAGTTCAAGATCGGAAACGCTTAAGCGCCATTGTTCTTTAAAAATGCCGGTACATTCTTCTTTATTACTGATGGTGCCGTACAGCGTTATTGGTTGATTGCCGTAACATGTGAGCAACATGGCGGCATGATTTTTTTGATATTGAAATGTAAATGCCCCTACCAAACAAAAAACGGGCATTAATAATGCAAGGGGTGGGATGTCTTGTACGCATAGTGTGACAATTGAGCTGGCAATGATACCAAGCGCAACCAGCGGCAAGGGAAGAGCGAACCATGATTGTAAAAAAATACCACTTATCAAGCTTACCATTAAGAAAAACAAAAAATTTGGTTTTAGGGTCTGGCGTGGTTTTATAATGAGGCTGTACCATGCAAGAGCAAGCGTGGTGCAAGGGATCGCGATACGAAAAAGAATATTGATGGCATTGGTCAGCATGAAGGTTAGTTTTGTTAATTTGTTTGTACTGTTTTTGAACAACTTATCTTAGCATAATCAGGTAAAATAGGAAGTGGGTATGAAGATAAAAAGCCTTACGGGCCGCCAAATTTTTGATTCTCGAGGGTTTCCAACATTAGAATGTTCTTTGTTGTTGGATGACGGTTTTTTAATTCAATCAAGTGTGCCCGCCGGTGCTTCGGTTGGACATTGTGAAGCACTTGAGTTGCGAGATGGAGATCAGGCAGTTTTTGCTGGAATGGGTGTTTTAAAGGCGGTTCTTACGCTTGAAACAGTTATTGCGCCTGCATTGCGCCAGCATGTGCCGAATCTTATCGAGATGGACGAGTTACTGGTCAATCTTGATGGTACTTCAAATAAAAAAAGATTGGGAGCCAATACAACTTTGGCGGTAAGTATTGCTATAGCGCGTGCCCAGGCTCATATTGAAGGGCGTCATGATTATGCATTACTTGCTGAATTGTTTAAACAAAAACCAGTGCTGCCTCGTTGCATGGTGAATATTTTAAATGGCGGCATGCATGCTGATAATCATCTGATGTTTCAGGAATTTATGATTATGCCGCTCAGGGCTATCAGTATGAGTGAGACAATGGCAATTATTTTTAAGGTGTATCAAGAGCTTAAACATTTATTGCATGATGCAGGATATGTAACAACGGTCGGCGATGAAGGCGGCTTTGCTCCTCAGTTTATTGGAAAAGGTTTAAAAAAACAGTTGGCAGCATTAGACCTTTTGGTGCAGGCGATCGAAAAGGCCGGTTTTACCTTTGATGACGTGGCAATTTGTTTAGACGTTGCTGCCAATTATTTTTTTGATACAAAAACAAGGTGCTACATTCTTGAAGGCGATTCGTTAACAAGTGCAGATTTGGTTGCACAGTATGAAGAGCTTGTTGTGCGTTATCCAATTGTTTCTATTGAAGATGGCATGAGCGAAGACGATCATGCTGGCTGGGTTTTATTAACAGAAAAATTGGGAAGCAAAATTCATTTGATTGGAGATGATATTTTTGTTACTTCAACAGAAAAATTAATGCATGGTATTGAAGAGGGCGTTGCCAATGGCGTGCTGATCAAGCCAAATCAGTGTGGGACTATTTCTGAGGCGTATGCGGCATTGGCACTTGCTCAAAATGCTGAATATATGACGGTTGCGTCACATCGTTCTGGCGAAACAAATGATTATTTTATTGCAGACTTTGCCGTGGGTTGTGCTGCCGGTTATATCAAAGCGGGGGCGTGTGTTCGTGGCGAACGCGTAGCAAAATATAATCGATTACTTGAGATCGAAAAACTTCTTGGTTAAGTGTTTTCATAGCATTGTATTTTTTAAATTAAAGGCCCGCAGTGAATTACTGCGGGCTTTTGTTGTACTAGTTTGCGTTATTGTAATCCAAGTAACCCTGTACTTCAAGGTGGGCGCCGCTGAAGACATGCAAGGTGGCATCATTGTCACTTGTTGTGCCATCGCCAATCGTTACGGCGTTGGTGCGTGTGATGTTTGGTGTTACACCATCAGCTAACAAATTGATGATGGTACATTTGTTATCAAAAGCCATAGTGCCTCTTAAAATTTGTACGCCGTTTACAGGGGCTTCAAATGTTGCCTGATCAAGATAAAAGAATGATGTAGTGTCAGCAAAACGCATCAATGTTCGGTCTGTGCTGCTCGTACCGCCGCCAGGAATATATCTGAACGTTGAAGCCGGATTACAAATGAGTGCTGAGTTTGAAGTTATATACAATGGGTATAATGATTCGTATATAAACTTGTTGGTACCGCAGATATGAACATCTTCATGAACAAATAATTTTCCATCGGCAAAATGGAAATTGTGATCAAGGAAAATAGCTGAATCTGCAAGCGCAAGCGCCGCTGTGCCTGCTCCTTCTAGATCTATTTGGATGCCTGACAAATTTTTAAGTTTAACGTTTCTGAGTGTAAACGTGACGCCTGCTGAAACGGCAAATTTTGCATTGTTATCAAGAAAAATATCATTACCTTGACCATCGATAATAGTATTGCTATCAATGCGAACAGTTTTATTTGCAGGGATAGTTAAACTCCCAGTTAAAATTAAGGAATGACCATTGCCTTGCAGTAAACCGCCGTTGGTAAAATAAACATTTGCACCAAAATAGACATCGCTACCAAATGATAGTATGCCGGTATTGTTCAGATTAATTTTACCGCTTATTGGTAGAGGATCGTTTAGTATCAGGGTTTTGCCAGCGGCAACAGTGAATCCAGCTTTATAGTAATTGAGAGCGCAGATAGTAGTTGTGGCTACAAAGTTTGAATTGTTCAGGAAGATATGAGCTAACCGTTCAAGAGCAACAATAGCATTACTATTTTGTTTAATAAGTGGGCAAGCGCGATTGATGGCATTACTATTTTGTTTGACAAGTGGCGTTAAAACGTTGATTAAGTTACTGGTTTGTCTGAGAAGTGGTGCAAGAGTAGAGTCAGATGAGTTTATTGTGTTGCTAGTTGTTCTGACGAGTACCAAGAGATTTGTTATGGCGTTACTATCAGTTCTGACAAATGTTTGAAGACTGAGTAAAGCGTTGCTGGTGGTTCTGGTGTTGTAAATAAATGCATTACTGCTTGTTCTGACAAGCGTAGCAAGATTGGTTAGCGCATTACTATCAGTTCTTACGAATGTTTCAAGGTTGACGAGAGCATTGCTTGTAGTTCTTACAAAGTTTTTCAAGTTTACAATGGCATTACTATTTTGTTTGACGAGTGGCGTGATAACATTAATTAAATTACTGGTTTGCCTGAGAAGTGGCGCAAGAGTAGAATCAGATGAGTTTATTGTGTTGCTAGTTGTTCTGACCAGTACTAGGAGATTTGTCAGGGCATTACTATCGGTTCTCACAAATGTTTGAAGACTGACAAGTGCATTGCTGGTGTTTCTTCCAAGGTCTTTCAAGCTTACAAGGGCATTACTATTTTGTTTAACGAGTATTGAGTAATGATTGATGGTACTACTGTTTTGTTTAACGAGTGGCGTTAAAACATTGATTAAGTTACTTGAATTTCTTACAAGTGTTGTAAGTGTTGTGAGATTAAGTGCATTGATAGCATTACTATTTTGTTTTACAAGCGGCGTGATGACACTAATTAAATTACTGGTCGTTCTCAAAAGGGTGGCAAGTGTTGAGAGACTAAGAGAATTCATCGCATTACTGTTTTGTTTAACGAGAGTAGAATAGCGTCTGATAGTGTTACTATTTTGCTTAACAAGTGGGTAAAGGCCGTTGATGGCGTTACTGTTGATACGGACAAGGTACGTCATGGCGTTACTGTCAGTTCTTACGAATCTTTGAAGACTTACGATGGCATTACTATTGTTGTAAATCATGTTACTTGGTGCCTTGCGTCGACCAGTACCAATTTGAACACCAGCGGTATATGTTTCTGTCCATGCGGAAGGGGCGTTGTTGCCATAAGAAACAATAATTGAGTCTTGTGTCCAGCCGGTTATTCCGGTAAGACTGCCTAACATTATGCGCGAAGTTCCGGCAGTAGGATTAATGATTAAGTTAGTGTCGCGATTGGCAAAATCAAGAATACAAAAAATATTTTTTGGAATGATGATTGTTATTAATAAAGCAATGCAAAAGATCTTACTAAAGTAATTCTTCATTTTCTTTTTTTTCTCCCTTTTTTTTTATCAAAAAATTGACAATGCAATATTCGTGCAAATTAATTTTTGATTTTTTCAATCTAGCACTCATGATATGTTTGCACAATGGTTTTGAAATAAAAAACCCTTTTCCGTTGTTAATTAGGTAGGAAAAACAGTTGTTTTATTGACGACAGGAAGGATTTTATACTAGCTTGAGATGTTAAGGTTGTAGGCTGTGTAATTTGAGGAAAAGGAGTAAGAATGAAGATTCGTGTTGCGAGTTTTTTTTATTTATTTTTAGTGACGGGTTTTCAGTGTTACGGTACTGATGTTCGAGACTTATCGAGCCAGCAACCAAATGAGATTGGTCAAGGCGTTGTCGAGCACGTCAAAGATTCAAAAGATGAGTTACTAAGATTTTTGGCTGTTGTAGAATGGACAGACTGGAGTACGTTGGCGCGATATTATCAAGATGCAACTGCTGCATTAAAACGTTTTGGTGAGTTATATCCAGCAAAATTGAAACAAGCGAATACTTCTGTTGTTGCAGCACCCGTCGCAAAACCTGTGGTCGCTTCTGTTGTAAAACCAGCAGCGGCTAAGCCAGCAAAAGCTGTAGCTGCCGCTATGCCGGTTGTTGCTAAGACTGTTGTTTCTGCACCTGCCAAGCAAGTGGTTGCGCCGGCAGTCATGCCTGTTGTTGCTCAACCAGCAGCGGCAGTCGCTGAAGAAGTTGAAGAAGAGTTCGAAGAAGATGTAGCAGAAGCTGAAGTGGCAGAAGAGTCAGTTGCTCAAGAAGAAACGGTTGATGTAAGCGAAGGTGCAGAGCAGCAAGAAGAAGCAAGTCCAGAAATTGCTGAAGCTCAAGAGCCAGCTGTAGAAGAAGAATTGACTGAAGAAGAACCAGCAGAGCAAGTTGTCGCCAATCAAGCAGAAGAGCCCGCTCAAGAGGGCGAAGAAGAGGAAGTGGTTGAAGAGGGTGGCGCTGAAGCGTAAAGTTTTAAGTTCTTTTTAAAAAGTTATAAAGTAAAAATGCCTCACTTACAGGAAAAGTGAGGCATTTTTTTTAAGTTTTTTACAATTGGGGCGATCCCCCCTAAACTAAGACATAACAAGGATCGGAAACAAGGGCCTTTTTAGCCGTGGGGGTATGAAATCATGTATTGCAAATACTATCAAGCGCAAGTACTAAAAGAGAAGACATGGTTGGTCATAGGTGTTTTCCGCAATGAAGATAACGTTGCTTTTGCGCGTGCCCTTGAGGGTCGCCGCAATGTTATCGAGTTCTTTGTTCCTGACAGCCAAGAGGAACAATTTCTTTACGTTATTGATTGTTTAATGGAAAAAGGGGCTATTCTTTCATGTGAAGAAAAGCCAAATAGGATCAAAGAGGATGATCTTGCCATTAGTTAATTCATAGATAAACGTTGTTCAATAATAGCAGGCTGCAGTATTGTAAGAAGATCTTTAATGCCAATGCCTTGGAATTGACCAGTCAGCAAGTATCGTAATGAACCAAAGAGTTCTTTCATGCTGATTTCGTGTTTTTTACAAAGTGTTTTTAGGTGTTCAAGGAATAGTTCGATATTAGGTAAAAATTGTTTGCACTCTGCAATGCTGTGCAAAATGTGTTCTGTTTTTTCTGCGCCCACATGTGCCACAAGATCTTCTTTGTGAATGACGGGCGTGTCAAAATAAAAAGCAGCGAGCGGTACAATATCGTTCAATGTTTTTAATTCTGGCTTCAACAATGTTATTAATTTTTCAAGTTCTTGAGCATCCGTTTGCATGCTTGTTGGAATATCTTTGTGCAGTAAGCTTTTTAATTGTTCAAGCATTTCATAAGAATTAGAACGAGCAATCCATTGATGATTGATCCATGTTAATTTTTCAAGATCGTATTTAATTGAGCTGCTGCTGTGTATATGTGAGAAATCAAAATTGGTAACTAATTCTTCAAGTGATTGAATTTCTTCTTTAAATGATGCGCCAATGATTGCCAAATAATTAACAATGGCAGCTGGCAAAAAACCGGCAGTTTTGAGATCTTCAAGGCTGAATCCGAAATCGCGTTTAGAAAGCTTTTCTCCCTTGTTGTTGCAAATAATTGGCAAATGCCAAAATATTGGCAATGGAACAGAGAAAGTATGATAAAGTTCTGCTTGCATGGCGGTATTGGTCAAATGATCTTCGCCACGAATGACGTGCGTAATTTCCATAAGCCAGTCATCAACAAAATTGGCAAACATAAATGTTGAAGAACCGTTAGTTCTGGTAAGTGCAAAGTCTGAGAAATTTTTCATATCAAAAAAAATGCTGCCTTTTGCCATATCAGCGATGGTGGCGGTGTGTCCATCTTCTATTTTGCAGCGCCATATAAATGGCAGATTGGTGGCAAGTTTTTCTTGGATTTGATTTTCGGTAAGGCGCAAGCAGGTGCGGTCATAGCGCGGCGGTTGTTTGAGTGCGATATGGCGTGCGCGTTTGTTTTCCAATTCTTCAAGGGTACAAAAACAGCGGTATGCTCTTTTCATTTCAATGAGTTGTGCTAATTTTTCTTGATAAAGATGTTCGCGTTCCGATTGCAAGTAAGGCGCGTAAGGGCCGTTTTTGTAAGGACCTTCCTGAAACTCAAGGCCAAGCCACTCGAGATCGCTCAAAATTTTTGCGCGAGCTTCTTCAATATTTCTTTTTTCATCAGTATCTTCGATACGTAAAATAAAGGTACCGGCTTGGTTTTTGGCAAAAAGATAATTCATGAGTGCGGCTCGAACGTTGCCCAAATGCATAAATCCAGTTGGGGATGGTGCAAAACGAACTCGAATATTATCTGCCATGAGCGACCTCTTTATTTTTATATCAGTAGGGATACCGTCAATCGTTATTATGTTATGGATTTAATTATCGCGCTAATTGTGCATAATTGCAACTGGTGTAAGTTCGAGGTGGTAAGAATTAAAAAAAGGTTTTACACTAGGCGGTACCTTTTTTAGTCCTGTAGGTCGTTCAAAAAGTAGGATTTAGAATATGAATGAAACAACCAAAAAATACAAAAGTATGCTTGATATGATTGGGAATACCCCACTCATTAAACTTGATCTTGGCGTGCGGCCAACCGTTTTGGCTAAGCTAGAATTTTTAAATCCAGGTGGCAGCATCAAAGACCGCAGTGCTTTGTTTATGGTCGAAGAGGCTGAGCGTACCGGTAAACTTAGGCCGGGTGGTACTATTGTTGAAGCGACGTCAGGTAATCAAGGAATTGCATTGGCGATGATTGGTGCGGTCAAGGGCTATCGTGTGATTATTACCGTACCTGACCGCACAGCTGAAGAAAAAGTAGCTATATTGCGGGCTTATGGCGCCGAAGTTTATGTCTGCCCGAATACCGATTCGCACCATGATCCGCGAGGCTACCATGCCCGAGCGGAGGCTTTATGTAAAGAAATTTCGGGCGCATTTATGCCAAACCAATATTTCAATCCGCTTAATCGTAAAGCGCACTACTCCTCAACCGGGCCTGAAATTTGGCAGCAAACCAATGGTGCGGTAACGCATGTTATTGCCGGTGCTGGGACCTGCGGTACTATGTGTGGCATTGCTGAATATCTCAAAGAACAAAACCCTGCCGTCAAAGTTGTTGGGGTTGATGCGGCAACGTCATTTTATTCTTCGCCAACGCCCAAAGCGTACAAAGTTGAGGGACTGGGTATTGACGTGATGAGTGATGTTTTTGTTGAATCACTGATCGATACCATTGTGCCAATTACTGATGAAGATGCTTTTGCCATGACGCGCCGAGCGGCAACTGATTATGGCTTGTTGGTCGGAATCAGCAGCGGGGCGGTGTTACACGTTGCGTTAGAATATGCCAAAGGTCTTGATGAAAACGATGTTGTTGTGGTGATCTTGGCAGACTCTGGTCGCTCTTATTTGAAAAAAGTTTTTATGAACGAAGAGATTTCTAAAAAAACGACTGCTTATGTTGCTGAAAAACTTTATTAAATATCAATCGTTGGGCAACGATTTCATTGTGCTTGATTGGTACAAAAAGCCCGATATGTACATTCAAAGTATGCTGGGGAGTCAGCGCTGGCACGATTTTATTGTCAGTATGTGCAACCGGCATACTGGCGTTGGTGCCGATGGTGTTTTAGTATTAAAAACAGATCCAAGTCGGCATTTGCACGAGATGCTTATTTTTAATGCGGACGGATCGCAAGCGCAGATGTGTTTAAATGGTTTGCGCTGCATGGTGCATTATTTATTTACGCAGTACGGGCTGAGTAATGTTATCGACGTGCGGCTTGGGGCGCGCATTATGAATAATCAGGTTGAAGGTACGCGTGACAAGCTTGAAGAGATAGTGATTACGACGCATGTTGGACAAGTAGATTACCAAGAAACTTGTGCAATAAAAATTGGCAAAGAATCGCTCGTTGGTAATTGCGTTAATGTAGGGAACCCGCATTTTATTGTCATGAAAGAAGTTGATACAGCCTGGCTTGGGCAGTATGGTCACACTATTGAGCGGCATACAGCGTTTCCAGAAGGAACTAATGTTGAGTTTGTCTGGCCAGATGCTCATGAGTCTGATCTTTTTCATATGCTGGTGCATGAGCGTGGCTGTGGCATAACGCAGGCTTGTAGCTCTGGTGCGGCGGCAGTTTTGTCTGTTTTAAAAAAACAAAAATTATTAGAAGCGGGTCGCGTAGTACGCATACGTATGCTGGGCGGAACGGTACTTGGTTGGTGCAACGATCAGAACGAGATTTTTTTAAAGGCTCAAGCAATCTGTGTTTTTCAGGGTAATTTTTAGATTCGTTTAAGAATGACTTCTTAATGGTCTATGCTCGTTGCAGCTAGTTTAGAAAAAAATGCTAAAAAAAGAGGAGCGTTGTAGATTATGGCCAAGTCGATACGTAGAATTGTTGAAGAAAAATCGGTCCACATTCCGGCGAGTGTGCCGCAAGCGTTGCGCAAAGAATATGAAAAAAATTATTTACGAGTGACTGCCAGCTCTGGGCGACTTTTTCTTTTTGCGGCAGACCAAAAGCTCGAGCATTTAAATCACGATTTTGTTGGTAAAGGTATTGCTAAAGATGCCGCCAATCCAGAACATTTATTTGAAATTGCAAGCAAAGGGCGTATTGGTGCTTTTGCTACGCAGCTTGGGTTGATTAGTAAATATGGCAGCGATTATCCTGATGTTTCTTACATTGTAAAAATGAACGGTAAAACGAACGTCGTGCCGACCAGCGATAGAGATCCGGTTAGTCGTTTGTTGTGCACGATTGATGATGTTCTTGAGTTCAAAAAAAACTCGGGCTTAACAATTGCCGGCATTGGCTACACACTTTATGTTGGCAGCATTTACGAAGCCGACATGTTGGCCGAAGCTGCCCAAGTTATTTATCAAGCACAGCGGCATGGGTTGGTTACGGTTTTGTGGTGCTATCCGCGTGGCAAGGCAGTTAAAAATGAGCTGCATGAAAATATGATTGCTGGGGCAGCGGGCGTTGGTGCGGCACTTGGTGCTGATTTTGTCAAAGTAAATGCTCCTGATGCTGCCAACGGTTTTGAAAGTGCGCAGCGCTTGGTACAAGCTACTCATGCTGCCGGTCGGACCAAAGTTATTTGTGCTGGTGGGCCATCAAAAGATCCAAAGGCTTTTCTTGAAGATTTATATCATCAGATTCATACGGGTGGGACAAATGGCATAGCCATTGGTCGCAATATTTTTCAAAAGCCACTCAAAGAAGCGTTAAATTTCTGCAAGGCTGTCGCAAAAATTGTGATTGATGATGGCGCTGTTGAAAAGGCAAAAGCTTTGCTTGGTGAAAAATAACCCAATTTCTGTAAGGAGATTGTCGTATGTTCAAGCGCTTAAAATATTATATGCGTTTCTTAAAAAGTTTATTTCAAATAAATTTTCGTCTTTTGTGGGGCATGTGGCGGCTTACTAAATTACCACAACCAACAATTACCGTGTTTGGTGGTTCACGGATTGATGTAAATAGTATCTATGCTCAAAAAGCACGTCAACTTGCAAAAATGCTGGTTGCTGATGGCTTTTCAATTATTACGGGCGGTGGCCCCGGTATTATGGAAGCAGCAAATGAAGGTGCGCTTGATTTTGTACAAGAATGTGATGTCAACGACAGAACGCGTTGTAAGCCAATTGTTTCTGCTGGTATTGGTTTATTGCGCTTGAACAAAGAAGAAGCAAATCCTTATGTTCAAGAAAATATTGTGATGGATCATTTTTTTACGCGCAAATGGTTGCTTGTGCGGTACTCAATCGGATTTGTTATATTTCCGGGTGGCTTTGGCACACTTGATGAATTGTTTGAAATAGTAACGCTCATGCAAACCGATCATATGCAACAGGCGCCCATTGTGCTCGTTGACAGTTCTTATTGGCAGCACATTATTCAATGGATTGAAGAAAAGGCATTGGCAGAAAACCTCATTGCACCAAAAGATCGCAATATTATTCAAGTGGTCGACACGGTTGAAGAAGCCTTCAAAATCATCAAAACGTTTTGTAGTGAACAGCAAGAATAACAAATACTAAGTCGTTTTTATGTGATCTTTTTGCGTGATTTTAATTCACTCAAGGGATCTTCGTTTATCGTTGCTTTCTTCGCGTTGGCAAATCTATTGCTACGACGCTTTTTCAACTCTTTTTGCTGAGCAATTGCTTCAGAATCTTTAAAATATGGATCTTCTTGAACGTTGACTGTTTTCGGGGCGCTTTTTCCATAAATAAAATTATCAACGGGGCGGACGCGGCCTTCTTTAGCATCAGCAATTGTTTGCTGAACTGAATAATTGGTTGGTTTGAAAAACCAGCGTTGAATTGGGTCGCTGTCTTTGATATACGTATCGGCTTTCATAATTTGGTATTTTGCATAATCAAGTTTGAGTTGCGTGTATTCGTCAGGGGTGCCTTCAAATTTTGGTTTAATGACCGATGGTCTGATAAACACGTACAAATTGGTTTCTGTTTTACTTTTGGTTTTACTTTTAAATAAATTACCAAGCAGTGGTATGCTACCCAAAATTGGTGTTTTCCATAAATTGGTTTGCTGATTGCTTTTTTTCAAACCGCCTAAAACCAATACTTCGCCAGAGCCTATGTTGACGCGTGTTTCAATGTTACGGGTACTTTTGTTTGGTGGTTGCGAGAGGTCAGCGCTATCAAAACTGTCGAGTTGAATTTTAACAATTAAATCAATCATGCCGTCAGAGTTTATTTGTGGCGTTATGTCAACGCGCGTTGCTGCGTCTACGGCTTCTTTGGTGGTACGGGCTTGTTCGCCGCGTTCTGAACGCAAGCCTGCATCAAGACGACGCTGATCGGTTACTTCAATAAAACAAGGCTGGCCGTTGTTGGTAACAATGTATGGCTGACCAATAATATTAGTATTTTGAGTCGTGAAAACACTGCGTACGATTCCCCAGATATTTTCATAGCGTGTCCCATCTTTAAGAATACCTGTTTTCCCCAAAGTTAAAAAGCTCGGAAACCCTTGCCCGGTCGCTTCTGGTAGAGCAAGATCGATATAATTTTTTATAGGTATTTCTTCAGTTGCACCTGTTTCTGTTTTACTGGTAACATCTGCTTCTGAGCTTAGATTTTGTAACCTAATACTATTAAAGCCCATGCCAATATCTTTTTTATTTTGGAACTGGGCTCCAAGCTCTTTGTCTTGATTGAGCGAGACGTCGACAATCAAAACTTCAAAAGCTACCTGGGCCTGAGGTTTATCTAATTTTTCAATAAATTTTTCGAGGCGTACCCAGTCTTCTTGGTTGCATGCGATAACTAACCGGTTACCGCTGCCGCGCCCGGCCTCATCACCTTGACCTTCTGCTGCGATAATGACATCTTCAAAAAATTTAAAACGTCCAACAACGGAGCTTTTTTCTGAGCCTTGGCCTGCTGGTGGCTTGGTAATAGACTCAAGAATAGGCTTGAGAGTTTCTGCCTTTGCGTAGCGAATTTCTTTAATATGAAGTCGTGACTTGGCAGTACCAATTGGTACATCGATATGTTTGTAAATAAAGTCGCTGATGCGTTCAATATTTTTTTGCATGCCGAGCAAGATGATAGAATTTTTTGCTGGGTAGGCAAACATTTTTGTTGCTGATGAAAAATATGATTTTCCTTGTTGGGATGCTTTGTTGATAAAGCGAATGCGGCGCGATTCGTCTTCAGTTCCCAAAACTTCTTTAAATAATGCTTCTACTGCTTCAGAGTCAGCTTCTTGCAGTTGAATAATTTTTATGCCTTCGCGTAGGCCGCCAATATCAAGTTCTTTAACAATGCGCATGGCAGCTTTAATGTTAAAGCACTTTTCTTTCATAATACAGACTTGGAGATCTTGGTTTACCTGAACGGCGCCATCGCCTTCAAGCATGGTGCTCAAAATGCTTTGGGCAACTTCAGCTTGCATATTCTTGAAAAAATAGATGTAGCGCACAACCAGATCGCTGTCAGGCAGATCTTCAGGTTCTGTTCCTTTGCGTGATGAGTAGCTTGGTAATGGTTCACGGCCATTATCTTTGTTAGAAATAACACGATAAAGGTCGCCAACTTTAATGATACTAAAACCATTGATTTCTAACAGTGTGAGCAGTACATTCCATGCTCGATCGAGCGAAAGGGGTTCGCGTGTTGTTAATGATACTTTTTGTTCATCAAGATCGCTTTGTGGCAACACATTAATTTTTTTTTGTTCTGCCAAATAATTTAAAACGCTTCCTAGGCTGCTATTTTCAAAATTAAGATAAATATTGTCAGTCTCTTCATCATTTTCTGTAGTTGATTGGTTGTTATTTTTTTTATTAGGCTCAACTTTTTCTATTTTTTCTGTTGCTGCCGTACTCGTGCCATCTGGTTGGTTTGTCGTATCGGCGCGGGGCATATCAAAGTTAACCGCAACATTGGCCGGTTTTCGTGCCGGCTGGGCAAGCGATGGTTGAGTAGCCTGTGCACCAACGCACAGCACAAACACCAATAAGATTGCCCTGGCAATCACGCGATAATAATGATTGATTGTGCATCGCATTGGTCGTTTCCTTATTTGGCTTTAATCGTGGCAATTACTATATCGAAACTAATCTTTTTATCTTTACTGCTTTTGATGTTGATGCTTTTGGTTGACAGTATTTCTTTTTTTTCGATTTCTTCAAGTATTTTAACTAACTTTTCAGTTGTTTGATCTTTAAAGGTTGCATTGAGTGCAATTTCATCAAATTTTTCGTTAATTGAACGGACGTCTGTGTCCCAGCCTGCTTCTGGCGTGATATGCTGTTCTTTATAAAAAGCTTCAAAAAAACTCTTTATATTGAAATCTTTATTTTTATTCAAAAGACCTTGGATGCGCTCTTCTTCGCCAAGCAGCATTTCGTATTTTTCTTGCATATCACTTGTTTTGGCATCAAGTTTTTCTAACTGTTTGATGTGAGTAACAAAGGTATAACTTTTGGTATAAATAAAATATTTAATGGAAGTTATCAATAAGCCAATACCAAGCAAAAGGCTCAAGAGATATTTTTGAGCTCTTTTGGTGCAAGGTGTGCGATAATATTAGTAAAGTTAGTAAAAAAATCCATCATACTTGTTCTTCGTCTGCTTCTTCGTGTTTCTTTAGTTCGATATTAAATTGAATACCTTTGTCACCTGCTGGGTGCTCGGTAAATTTTTTTGGCTTGAGTAAATTAGAGCTATTAAACCTTCTTTGAAGCTCGGTAAATTCTGCAAAGTGTGAGCCGGTGCCCTTTTTAGATTTAAAATATCCATCAATTTCTACTTTTAAAATATCAGAGCCGCGAGCTGCTGTATCGATAGTAATGCCTTCAACATCAATCATAAATAATTTATTATCCATGATGCTGGTTAACTCAAGTAATATTTCAAGCGGCTGAATGCGCTCTTTTTTAAAGGGCTCCCAGAGTTCCATTTTTTCATTAAGCACTTTTTCTGCTCGTGAAATAACGGTTTTAAGCTGGTTGCTACGTGGGCGGTCTTTGCGTGGAATCATATCAATTATTTTACCAATCTCCCGGCTTTCAAGATCATTGGACGTTGTTTTTAGTGTATTAATTTGAAAATAACCCTGCATGATTATTGTGGTAAAAAGTGCGACAATTAAAATAATGCCGGCAATAAGCTGTTTTTTGATTAAGTCATAATCAATCAATTCAAATTGCTTGCGACGTAAATCAAAGTTTTCATGTGTTGGCAGGACTAATGCTACGCCCAAAACGGTGGCATATTCGTGCCACACAGAAGGTTCTTGGCGTAAGTTTTTTTTCTTAATATTTTTGTTAGTAAAAATGCTTGAAGGGTCAAAAATAGTGCACGGCAATTGTAATAAATCGCCACAAAATCGCATCAAACCAAGCAAGCCGGCCGCTTGGCCGCAAAATAAAATTTTGTTAATGCCTTTGTAATTAGGTAGCTTGAGACTGAATGAATTGAGTGTAAATTGTATATCGTAAAAAAAGTTGATCATATGTTGTTGAACACTTTTATCAAAAGCATCATCACCACCTGGCTTGAGGCCATAACGTACTATTTTTTCGAGTGCTTTTTCGGTTGATATATTTATTTCTTTGCCAACTTCTTGCGCAACGGCGGCAATGCCGCGTGGGACGTGACGCGTCATGCGAAGTTCGTTGTGATGAATGAGCGAAATGCGCGAAGAATATAAATCAAGCTCAATAAGTGCGTTGGTTTCTTCGTTTTGGCTAAATTCTGGCATTTGCAAATAAAGGCCGTAGAGGGCAAAAAGATCGATAGTAACATGATTGGCGGTAAGGTCAGCCTCTACAAAGATATCAAGAATTTTTTGAAGGTCTTGGTGGCGTACGGCAGCTACTAAAATTTGTGCAGAATTGAGGCTTTTATTTTTTTTAGTGATGATAAAATCAACAACTGCATCATTAACTGAAAATGGCAATTTTTCTTCAATTTCATATTCAAGTACCATGCGAATTTTATCTTCATCAATGAATGGCACTTCAAGCTCTTTAAAAACAACGATTGAGGATGGTATGGCAATGTTAAGTTGGTCATAATGCTTAACATTGGTAACGAGTTTTTTTAATGCTTGGGCGGTTGCTTGTTCATGGGTACTGTTTTCTTGTTTTTCTATTGGCTGCTCATATAAATTTTCAACCGAAGAACAAGCGTTTTTTGCATAAACAAGGGTGCCATAAACTTTATGCTCATCAATCGAGATACCAAAAATATACTCGGGATAAAGACGATGCGAGCCAATTTTTGCCGGGAAGAATATTTTCTTGATCATGCGACATCTTCCTCTTCTTCCTGTGCAAGAGCTGATGAAATTGATAAGTTCGGGCTACGTCTCTTTAGTGTTTGATTTTGCGAAAAAAATTCTTTTAAGCTGCGTCTTTTCAGGGGCATTGAATCTTGTTGTTGCGGTATATTTGTAGCGGTGGTAATCACTGGCCCTTGGTTATTAATTACCTTTTTAAGTTGTTCGCGCTTAGATTGTGGGGCTACAAATTCTTTGAGTGATTCTTTTTTAAGTGCTGTTTTTACGGTATTTTTTGTTCGTACTGGCGGTGTGTTTTGGTCAAACGCATCAGAGATAACGCTCTTGAGTTGTTGACGGCGTTTTTCAAGATTTTTGTCAGACATAATTGATTTGCGTGCTTGTGGCTGTGTGTTGGCAACTTGTTCAGTAAGTGTTTTGGTTGCACCTATTTTTTTAGATGGCGATTCAGTTTGTGGCATGCGTTGTTGCATTTGGGCTGGTGGGGCGCTTTGCGGTATATTCTTTGGTTCTGTGATAGTGTTTCTTTCAGATGGGAACAATGTTTTTGGTGAAAAAAGCGTATCAGCCTCTTCATCTTCGATGCCAGACTTTTCTGCTCGTTCGGTATGAACGCGGTAGAAAGAATCATTTCTTATATCAACGGTGGTTGGCTGATAGCGGGCGTTAGCAAAATCAATAACTTTATGTGAGTAATTTTCGGCATACTTACCACTTTTTGGATTAAAAAACCAGTCAAAAATAGGATCGCGCGTTTGCGTTGTTCGTATGCTTTCTTCAAGGTTTGCAGTGATATCATGCAGTTTCATTTTGGTATAAAGTTGCATGCCCGGCTGTTGGCGTGGCTTGATAATTGTTGGGCACATAAAAATAAAGTTATAATCCTGCGTGACGGTACGATTTTGATTTTTAAACAACCAGCCAAGAACTGGAATATCGCCAAGAAGAGGTGTTTTATTTACTGATTCAGAAACTTGCGTTTGTACAAAACCGCCAAGTACGAGTACTTGGCCATCGGCAACCGTAACATTAGTATCAAGTTTTTTGATGGATTTATTGCCCAATGATGGATTTGTAAATTCTTCAATTGTCGTACTAATGCTCATTTTAATAATGCCATCAAGGTTGATTTGCGGTTCGACATCAATTTTGGTTGAAGCGTCGATAGCGACATAACCTTTGGCGCTACCAGCTTCTTCTTGAAGAACGCGTGTCGTTTGACCAACGGCGAGTGATGCTTTCTTTTTATTGGCAACCGTTAAAAAAGGTTGCGTTAAAATAGTGGCATGAGTAATTGAGTTAATTGCCTGGAATACTGACCAAATATTGCTTGCTTTGCCGATGGTTAACAGCGATGCTCCTTGATTTGAAACCAATTGATTTAAAAGGTTACCAAGCAAACTAACGGCATTGCCACTATCATCGGGTTTTTCGTATTGCAATTGTGACTTTCCGGTTAAGGGCGTTGATTGAAAATCAAGATGGTTGCCAATTTGACCATGTTTTTTATTGCGAAGCATGCCGCCAAGTGCTTTCATATCAGTAGCACTTACCGAAACGATATACGTTTCCAGTGCAATTTGTGGTTGTGGCTTGTCTAAATCTTGGATTGTTTTTTTGAGTAAGTGCCAGTCTTCTTTGTCGGTACTTGAAACAATTAAACGGTTGCCTTCTTTGTCGACTGAAAATTTCATACCTTTAAAATATTTAACGCCTCCACGAATGGCGCCATATTGCGATGCTTGCTGACCTGGGCCGCCTTCAGGTGCCGCGGTAACTGCTTGCAAAATATCAGCAATTTGAGTGACGTCGGCATATTGTAGTTCAAAAATATGCAGCGGCGAGGCGGCAGATTTGAGGGTTGTATCAACGTTGTTTATAATAAATTCTTCAATTTTTTTGATAGGTCCTGGAGCGCCAAGCAGAATAATAGAATTAGTGCGTGGTTCTGCAATAATTTTGGTGCCGGCCGGAAAGTATTTCGTGGTGCCTTCAGAGGTTTTGCCCAGCAAGCGTGCAAGCGCGCCTTGGCCGCCTTCAGGTTGATCAATTAATGAATTAAGTAATGTTTTAACATCTTCGGCATTTGCTTGTTTTAAACGAATTACTTCAACCGTTTCTAGTTCGCCCGTTTGGTCAAGTTCTTGAATAAGCTTGACGGCGGCTTTAATGTTGTACGCTTTGTCGGTAATGATAAAGCCGTTAACATCATTCTGGGCGATGGCATCAGATGTCGTGCTGAGCATGCTTTTTAAAAGGTCGGTCAAACTTTCAACTTTGATGTTTTCAAGGAAAATAACGTAGCGAATCATGATATCGCTGTCTGGTAGACTTTCTGCGGGAACGTTGATGTAGGCCGGTAGGGGTTGTGTTAATTTTTGATCTTTCGGCACTATTTTATGAACATCACCAACTTTAATAATACTAAAACCAGCCATTTCTAAAACAGTTAAAAAGATGTTCCAGGCGCCATCAATGGTTAGGGGTTCGCGAATAGTGAGCGAAACTTTATTGCCTTCAAGTGACTTGTCCGGGATTAAATTTATTTTTTTTAAATCCGCCATGTAGTTAATAAAGTTTGCCAATTCAGTGTTGTCAAAATTGAGATAAATATTTTGCTCAACGCTTTCTTTTGGTTCTTCAGTCGTTTCTTTTTCAGAATTTTCTCGATAAGGTTCTTCGAGTTCTTCGGTATCTTCGGCGTCTGGCTGCGCATTTGGCTCATCTGCGGGCTCGTCCGTTTTTTCTTCAGTATCTTCTTTGGTTTCTTCTGGTGCGTCGGCCGTATCAGCTGTATTCTGTTTTTCGTCAGAAGATTTTTCTTCCGTAGTATTATCTTGAGCTAAAGTGTCGTCAGTTGATTCGCTAGCTGATTCGTTAGTTGTTTCTTCCTCGGTGTCCGGTTCGTCGGCGTCTGGCATGCCGGCAGGCTTTGATGCTGCTGGAGCTGTTTTTTTTGTGGTTTTTTTTGGTTTGTCGTCAGCTTTAGGCATTTCGACATTTTTTGGAGCAGGAGAAGTTTTTTTTACTGGCGTGGCTGAATCAGGTGCCGCGGGTGGCATGGCAGCAAGCTTTTGTGCTGAATGAGCAAGAAAGAGTAAAGCCAGAAAAAACCTTATTGTCATGATTTTTATATACCTATTTTTTGTCATGTGGCATTACGTCCTTTTTTATTTTTTCTTGGGTGTATTGACTGGTTGAGCTGCTGCTGTTGGTGGCGCTTGCTTGGTAGGGTCAGAGACTGTTTGAATGGCTGGTTGTTTTACTACTGCGTTGCCTTGTTGTGGTGTTTGCTTATTACCTTGTGCCTTATCATTGGGTTTATCTTGCACTCTTGTGCGGGTATTTTTCAAGCGTTCGCGTAAATTTTCCAATAATCGCTGCCTAATCTTTGCAATAGCATTGCCTTGGTCGTTGTTAGGATGGCGCTTTCTGAATTCTCGAATTAGATTTTCGCGCTCTTGTGTTTTGCTCATTTTTAATTTTTCTGCTTCATCTTTTTTCTTATTTTCAGTCTCTGGTTTTTTGCCCGTAAAGATCTTTTTCTTTGCTTTACTAATGGTTGTTAATTGGTATGTTTGAACCAACTCTTCATCGCCGCGTTTAATTTTTACGGTAATATCACTCTTGAGTTTGAGTGCGGTTACCGTATCGTAAATTTTGAGTCTATTTTTCGTCTCGGCAGTCTTGATGTCATTAATTGAGACAATAATATCATAATTTTGTAAACCAAGCGCATGGCCAAGTTCATCTTTTTCTAATGTGCCGATACGAATACCAATAGGTGTATTTTTTTGATATGCCGTGCCAACAATACCGATGCGTTCAATAAAATTACCAAGCGAGTCGACAGCTTGTTTAAAATTGTTTGGATCAATTTGGTAGGTAGTGTCATCAACTTTTTTAACAACGTACTGCCACTTGTCCATGCCGGGGGCGTCAAGCTCAAGTTCGGGATCGTCTTTACGTAAAAAGAATACTTCTTGCTGGCCATTAGCGCGCAAAAAAACAACGCGATTGCGAGAAATTTTAATAATTTGAGCGTCTTTAACTTTATCGCCCAGATGGTACAGCCCTTCTTTTTGAGCTTCGTCTTCAACCATGACAACACTTTTAAGCTCATCAGAAGATATGATAATGCCTTTAAGTGTTATATTGAGCGCATCAATAAATTCTTGTTTTTTTGCTTCAGGAGCTGGTTTGATAGCTGGTGCGGCAACTTGAGGAATTGGAGTAACTAGAGATACTTTTTCTGGTTTAAATTCTTTGGCTACGTATGTTTTAAATACGTCATTTTGATAGATTTTTTCCCATGATGACGCAGGAAGAGTTTCTTTTTTTTTTTCAATTTTTTCGGCAAAGCTTCGTTTCATGCGAACTCGAGGTGGTTCTATCTTTAAAAGTTGTGCAACTACTAAAATTGCAAAAAAAGTCACCAGAAGTGAACTATTTAGTATCCATAATTGCTGCTTCATAGCCAAATATCCTCTTTTAGACTACGAAGATACTGTTACCATCTCTTTTCTGTCAAGAAAACAAAATTAAACCGTCATACATCTTGTAGTGTGCTGGGCTCATCGTTAGGGAGTTGGGATGGTCCGTAAAATTTGTTGTATGATTTGGTCGGTTGTAATGTTTTCTGCTTCGGCTTCGTACGTGAGCAAAATACGGTGACGCAAAATATCGGGAGCAACCGCTTTTACGTCGTCCGGTATCACAAAATGGCGCTTGCGTAAAAAAGCATGTGCCTTTGCGGCTTGGTTGATAGCAAGAGTTGCGCGGGGAGAGGCGCCGTATTGAATAAAAAAATGAATATCGTCGAGGTTAAAGTCTTGAGGGGTTCTGGATGCAAAAACAAGTTTAAGTGTGTATTCAATTACTTTATCATCGATATACACCTGGTTGACCAAGTTTTTTGCGGCGTTAATTTCTTCTTTATCTAAAACGGTATTAATTTTTTGTTGGTTATTTGCTTTGTAAACGATTTCTTTTTCTTCTTGTATTGTTGGGTAGCCCATCAATAGTTTAAACATAAAACGGTCAACTTGAGCTTCTGGAAGGCGGTAGGTACCTTCTTGGTCGATCGGATTTTGTGTTGCAAGAACCAAGAAATTATCTTCGAGATGAAATGTGCTGTCGCCAAGTGTAATTTGTCGTTCTTGCATGGCTTCAAGCAATGCAGATTGTACTTTGGCGGGGGCGCGGTTTATTTCGTCAGCAAGTAACAGATTGGTAAAAATGGGGCCCTTGCGTGTTTGAAATTCTTGTGTTTTTGGGTTGTAAACTAAGGTGCCTAATAAATCTGCTGGCAAGAGATCGGGTGTAAATTGAATGCGTTTGAAATCAAGGCCAATTGCCTGAGAAATTGTTTTAATTAAGGTTGTTTTTGCAAGCCCCGGAACGCCTTCAAGTAAAATGTGGCCGCCACACAAAAGACCGATAAAAATACGATCAATGACATATTCTTGACCGACAATAGTCTTTTGTATTTCACTTTTGAGTGTTTGCCATTTAAGACTGTGTTCTTTTATTTGTTCGGCTGCTGCATTCGTTATGCTGTCCATGGTAACTCCTCATTCTCTATTCAATAATCTTATGAGTTGTAACTTATTACATTTCATGTTGATATTTTAGCAGGTAATTAACTAATGTCTAAATGAATTTTTTACCTGAATTTTACGAGCTTTTTATATCATCAATATTAAGATCGAGCATCTTGGATCGCAGTTGAGAAGTGTTAATACTAAGCTTGCTTGATACTTGATCAAGGTCATATTTATTTTTTCTCAAAAAATACAGGAGAAATTTTTTTTCAAAGGTAGAGGTGGCTTCATTTAAAGAATTAAAAAAAGTAAAACTTTGTTCTTCAACAAATGCCAGGTCTTTTTCCTTGAAATACATTTCTAGTTTGTCTTGTGTAACAACGTAATGGTCTTCAGGTGCCAACAAGGTAACCTTTTCGATAAATTGTTCAAGTTCTCGGACGTTGTCGGTCCATTGATGGTTGCGGAGCAAGCGTACTGTGCTTGTTGGAAAAATAATTGTTTTGTGGTGTTTTTCTTTATTTTTTTCTACAAAGTATTCAATCAACAATGGAATATCATACGGACGTTTGTTGAGAGCTGGAATTTCAAGCGGAGTTACGTTAAGCTTGAAAAAAAGCAGACTGTTAAAGGAACCGTCGTGAACCCGAAAAATCAGCGAAGAATGTGCCGATGCCATGAAGCGTTGGTTTTCTAGTGTTTTATTTTCAAGATGCGCGGCAAGTTTTTTTTGCAAACGCATTGAAAGCATATCAATATTTTTAACAAATAATGTGCCGGTTTGTGTTAAAAACGTATCGAATAGATCATCATCATCGTTGTCCGATCCGCAGTTGAATGTCTGAAACGGCAAGTCTGCCATGGTGCTGAGTGCGTGTGCATAGTGCGCCATCATACTTTTGCCGGTGCCGTGATGACCATAAATGAGGAGAGGAAGTTTTAATGGTGCAACGCGTTGGATTTGATCAATAAATTCTTGGAAAAAATAACTTTTTCCAACAATGCCGTATTCTTCATGTTTTCTTTTTTGAGAGTTTGGCTTTGTGGTTTGCAGGGTTGTATCCGTTTTTAAGAATTCGAGCTTTGGTAAAATCTCGTCTAAATTTAAAGGCTTCTCTATAAAGTCGTACGCGCCTTTGCGGATTGCTTCAAGTGCAAGAGGAATATTGCCATATCCAGAAATGATCATTACTTTTTGTTGAGGGTATTCTCTTTTTATGTTGTCAAGCAAATCAAGGCCATTGATGTGTGGCATAGAAATATCGAGCAAAATCATATCTGGTACTAATTGACCAATAAGCTCGAGTGCTTCACGTGGTTCTGCAAGTGTTTGCACGCGAAAGCTTTCATCTTCTAACGCTTCTTTGAGAGTCTTGAGAATAGCGGTTTCGTCATCGATAATTAAAAGAAGTGGTTTTTCGTAAATCATAGTTTATGTATCATCTTGGCTTGTTGGAGTGTTACTTGAACTTGCTGGTTGTGTACTTATTTGTTTTATAGGTCCGTCTGGGAGGCCGCGAATAAATTGATAAATGTAAGGATTATCGCATTCCCAGATTGTTTTTGCATCGCCTTTATAAACAATTTTACCTTCGTAAAGCATAGCAACATGTGTTGCAAATTTGAAGACTTCAATATCGTGCGATATGACGATAGTGGTGATATTAAATTTTTTATGCGTATCAAAAATTAATTCATGAATGAGACGGGTGGTCATTGGATCAAGACCGGTCGTCGGCTCGTCATACAATAATATTTTTGGCGTGAGCATGAGTGTGCGTGCAAGGCCAACGCGTTTTTTCATCCCGCCCGACAGTTCTGCTGGGTATTTATCTAAAACGTCTGGGCCCAAGCCAACGCTGGTAATTTTTTCAAGAACGAGTGGAAGTACTTGCTCTGTTGGTATATTTTCTTCTAATAGAGTGATGCCAATATTTTCAAAGACGGTTAATGAATCAAGCAGGGCGGCAAACTGAAATACGTAGCCGCATTTTTTAAAAACTTCTTGTTGTTTTTTGCCTTTGAGTTTGGTGACGTCTTCATCGTCAATAATAACTTGGCCGGAATCAGGTTTGATTAAGCCAATAATCTGTTTGAGTAAAACAGATTTCCCCTCGCCAGATTTACCGATGATAGCAATAAATTCGCCAGCATTGATGGTTAAATCAAGGCCGCACGTAATTTCTTTTGTTCCGAATGATTTTTTTAGATCAATAAGTTGTATCATGATTAAAACAGTAAAGAGGTTAGAATATAATTTGCAATAAAGATGGTAACGTTAGAAAAAACGACGCTTTCTGTTGTTGCGATACCAACGCCCTTTGAACCTCCACTGGTTGTATATCCTTTGTAGGTGCTGACAAGTGTAATCAAAAAGCCAAAAAAACATGCTTTTAAGAGTCCAATGGTAATATCAGAAAGTTCTGAGCTTTCGCGAATGGCTTCCATATAAACTTCTGAGTTAATGCCAAGTGCGTAAACTGCAATCAGATAGCCAGAAAGTATTCCAGATAAAGAACAAATAATGGACAGAAATGGCAAAATAAACGTGCCTGCCAAAATGCGAGGGATTACTAAATACTGCTTAACATTAATGCACAAGGTTTGTAGGGCATCAATTTGTTCCGTGATCCGCATAGTACCAATTTCAGCCGTGATAGCAGAGCCCGCGCGACCAATAACCATAATGGCGGTAAAAACGGGGCCAAGTTCGCGCGTCATTGAAAGAAATACAACGGGACCTATAAATCGTTGCGCACCAAAGCGATGCAGGCCGATATAGCTTTGCAGCGCGAGTACAGCGCCACCAGTAATACCAATCAGCCCAACGACGCCAAGCGAATTGACGCCGATATAGTTCATATAATAAAAAAGTTTTTTAAGTTTAAGTCGTGTTGTAAATAACGTAATGACTGAATCACCAAGAAACAGACCTATTTCTCCAAGGCGTTCAGCACAACTAATTGATTTTGCACCAATGTAGTCAGCAAGTTTAATTAACACCGCTCTCCTATTTCCTATGTTTCAAGGTGGTGTGTTACTTTGCTGTTAATATTTTTGCGCGTAACCAGAGCTTTTTAAACAGTATCTTTACGGTCAGTTGCTAAATCCATATCAAGAGATTTAGTTTCTTGTGCTACTTCTCTGGAAGCAAGCTTTTTGCTTACAAAGCCTTTTAAGCCTGATTCTCTGGTGGTTTTTGCTTTGAGTACCGTGAGGCCAAGAGAGCCAAACAAAAATATAGCGCCAAGAATCCAGGTGGCTTTTTCAAAAAAGTTTTGTCCGCCTGAACCGCCAAAAAGCATTTGAGTGCTGCCACCAAGGCTACCCATACCCATATCGCCTTTGCCTTGTTGAATCAAAATTAAAATGGCAAGAAGAAGTGATGAGAAAATAAATAAGGTCATTAAAAGAGTAAACATGGTTCCTCGCAACGTGCCCCTGGCCGTGTATAATGCCGGGTGCTTTCATTTAAACTAAACAGTTCTCGTGTCTCTGATGAGTACAGTATACTATTTTTTCAAACTCTTGAAAATCCAAACTTGCGCCTCCAATTAAAAACCCGTCTAAATATTCTATTTCTTTCAATAAAGCAGCATTGTTTGCTTTAACGCTGCCTCCGTACAAAAACTTCCAATTAATTATTGGGGCTACATTTTTTGTTTGGTTGGCCAGCCAAGCAAAAACGGTATTCAAATGTTCAGGTTGCGCAACAATCCCGGTTCCGATAGCCCAAATGGGTTCATATGCGATACAAATAGGCAGATCGCGTAAGGCGTATTTACTTGCCTTGATCAAAGAGAATATTTCTTTAAGTTGATTTTCTAGAACAGTAAGAGCTTGATGTGTTTTATATTCTGTTTCATTTTCGCCAACACAGATGATGGGTGCAATTCCCTGGTCGAGCAAGTGTTGAAATTTTAGAGCAATTTGCTCATTTGTCTCAGCATTAAATTGGCGGCGTTCGCTGTGGCCAATTATGCAATATGAACAGCCTAACGCCTTAAGACTTTTTGCGGAAATTTGACCGGTAAAAGCGCCTTGATTATGTTCGGAACAGTCTTGGCCGCCCAGTTGAACTGGTGTTGTTCTAAAAATATTGCTGAGTGTATGAAGCGATAAAAAAGAAGGACATAAAATAATTTCATGATACGGATTGTTGGCAAGTTTGATGAAATTATCATAATTTTCTGAGCCGATACGAATTTCTTCATCGATTGATGCATACATCTTCCAGTTTGCAACAAAAATTTGGTGATTTTTGTTCGATGATTTTTTTATTGCATCCATCAGTAATTCTCTGGTAAGAAGTTACACTTTCCTTTTTGTTGAATTTAATCTACATCAATTTTAATATTTAGCATAGAACCAATTGCGATGATAATATAATTTACGATGGTAATATTATCGAGGATTATTTCTCGCTAAAAATTATAATATAATCGCCGATAGTTTCCTTGACTAAACTTGAATTTGAAGTAATCTCAAAACTTGCATTCAAGCGTGTTTTTGCAGTGCAATTTTGTATCATAACACCTTAACGTCGTGGTGGAAAAATGATGCCTCACAGAAAGCATTTTTTATTTTTAGTAGCTTTTTTTCTGACAATTATCGATAACCTTTGTGCAACTCATAATGGAAATCGTTATTTTCCCTTTTTCGAAAAACCTGAAGATTATGGATATCATGATAAACAGGTTTTAGATACTTCGTTTTTTATGACTTTTGCATCAACGGCATTTAGTCGCACACGAAGTACAGTAGGGATTCCTGAGTTGTGGGGGCAGTATGATTTAAATGCAATTATAACTTCCTACCAAGCTGCTGGTGATCCCGGTTTTGTTAATCCATTCATTGCTAAATACGGTCCTGGTTTTGACTTGGTAAGTGCTCCTTTCAAAGTTAGTCAGCGTATTAGATCGCGCGGGGTGACTTTTTCATACAAGTATCCTTACAAAATATCTGATGAGCATCATTTGTTATTTGGTTTTTGGATGCCTGTGATACATTTGGATACAACTTGTCGTTATCAATTTTTAAGTGAAAAATTTCAAGAACAGTCTTTGCCGCGTGCATTGACAGATAAAGAGCAAGCTGACCTCAATGTGACCATGGACAAAATTCGCCGACAAACGCATGACTTGATTGGTTTTAATCAAAATGCTTGGCAAAAGGGTGGCTTGGGAGATCTTGATCTTTTTGCTATGTACAATTTTTATACCGATCACAAATTGTTGATGCGAAGCATTAATGTTAATGGTCGTCTTGGACTTATTGTGCCGACAGGTGGTTTTGCCGATAACGATGTGCCAACGTCGATACCATTTATGGGCAATGGGCATTGGGGTCTTTACTTTGACTTCGTGCCAGAATTTGAACTTAAGCAAGATGTAAAAGTTGGTTTAATGGTTGGTTTTTTAGGACAATTTAGAAAGACGATGGTTAGACGCATTGCTGTTTATCAAGAACCAGATATTTTCAGTTCCTTGGTTGGCGATATTCAAGTAGATCCGGGATTTACGTTTAAAATTTCACCGTACTTAATTCTTGAAAATTTGACTGACGGTTTGAGTGTACAAGGTCGTTATACTTATTTGCGTTATGGACAGGATGAATTTCATGATGTGCGTAAAGATAAAATAGTGCCAAGTTATTTGAGTCGTACTCCTGCGGTTGATATTACACAGGAGGCAATTAATGCAAATATTGCCGACAAAGAAAATAAAACAAGGCGTCGATCTCATTATGTGACGCTACAATTTTTGTATGATGCTAAAAAAGCTTTGCAAAATTGGTCTTTGGATCCTACTATTTATGTTGCATACGATATTCCTGTAGGTGGTAGCGCGATCTGTAAAACACATCAGGTTTCATGTGGAGTAGAACTGCATTTTTAATTTGAGGTAAGGATACGTAATGAAATATTGGCCAGCTAGAAAGCTTTTTAGCTTTTTTTCAAATGATATGGCAATTGATCTTGGAACGGCAAATACGGTAATTTATGTTAAAGATCAAGGTATTGTTCTTGATCAGCCTTCAGTTGTTGCTATTAAATCTTCAACAAACGAAGTTCTTGCTGCTGGTAATAAAGCAAAATTAATGCTTGGCAAAACACCAGAAAGTATTATCGCGAGCAGGCCAATGCGTGATGGTGTTATCGCTAATTTTGAACTTACTGAGAGCATGTTGCGTTATTTCATTCGTGAAGTTCACAACAATCGTAAAACACTTGTGCGACCACGTATGATTATTGGTGTTCCGTCTGGTATTACCCAAGTTGAAAAGCGTGCCGTAGAAGACTCTGCTAAGCAAGCAGGAGCGCGTGAAGTATATACCATTATGGAACCAATGGCGGCCGCTATTGGCGCAGGCCTTCCTGTTGGCGAACCAACTGGCAATATGATTGTTGATATTGGTGGCGGGACGACAGAAGTTGCGATTATTTCTCTTAAAGATATTGTTTATTGCAAATCAGTGCGTGTTGGAGGCGATGAAATGGATCGTGCCATTGTTCAATACGTAAAACGAAAATATAACTTACTGATCGGTGAAAAAACGGCAGAAGATATTAAAATAAAAATTGGCACAGCTATATTGTCGGATGAATCTCAGCAAATGGAAATTAAGGGGCGCGATTTAATTACCGGTGTGCCAAAGACTTTGACACTGACTGATGCTGAAGTTTTTGAGTCATTGACTGAGCCTATTTCAGTGATTATTGATGCAGTGCGTTCAGCTCTTGAAAACACACCGCCAGAGCTTTCATCTGATTTAGTTGATCGTGGTATTATGATGTCTGGTGGTGGCTCATTACTAAAGAAACTTGATGTTCTTATCTCAAAAGAAACTGGCTTACCCGTGCGTGTTGCCGAAGATCCACTTCTGTGTGTGGTACTTGGTGCTGGTAAGGTTCTTGATGAGTTGAATTTCTTTAAAGATGCATTAATGAAATAATCGTTAAAAATCTAGCTTTTCAGGATTATGTTTATTAGTGATAATGCTGAGAGTGTCTATTTTTCTGTATAAAGTACTTCTGCTAATACCAAGCATTTTTGAAGCAAGTAAGTAATTGTTATTAGTTTCTTGTAAAACTTGTTCAATAACGTAGCGTTCTGTTTCGTTCATGATAAGCGGGTGAATATTGCCCGCTCCGTTTTTGCCGATGCCTACGATCATACGTTTAATTTCGCGTTTTAAAAGATCGTATAGTGATAGCGCCATAAATTCTACATCCCCTTTGGTTGAGTATACTTCAAAAAATAATTCAAATAAAATTGATCAAGTAAACAGAATGTTGATCCTGTTTTTAATGCATAGTCGATAGTATACAATTGTTCGTGCAATTCGGATAGATCTTGAAGTTTAAAATTTTTCCAATATTTATTCATGAATGAATAAGGAAGGCGATAGCCAATTTTTTTTGCTTGAACGAAGTCGTTTTTTTGTAGAAATTTTTTTGTATGATACGCGCGCCATATCTGTTCTGACCAGTATGATAACCAAAATATATCGGGATATTCGGGGCCAACTTTGCTCCACGTACTAAAAAAGGCGGGGGCGTTGCCGGAAAAAAAATATTCTGAAAGCTGCATAAATGATGGCTGTGTATCAAGTGATGTTTCAAGATAGGTAAACAGTTGATCAAGTAAATGCACGCTTACCAAATCCAATATATTTAAAATATTGCAACAGGTATTGAGTGGCAATGTTGATGAGTGAGTAAATATTTTTTTAAGAAAAAGTATTTTTTTTTCAGGAATAGTTTTTTCATAAAAAGAAAGCAACGCTTGAAATTCAGTATAGTTAATTGTCGCAGGGATCGAGATAAGTGTGCATGGATAGTTCGAAACATTTGTTTCAAGATCAACAAAAAAACTAATACTGTTGGGCCCTTTGTACGAACAAAAAAAATTGATTAAGTTTTTTTTTGCCTTTTCAGGCAAAATAGCTGCTCCATCGCCGAACCAAAAAAAAGAATCAATTCCCAGCATATTTTGAGCGAGCATTGTTTGAATTTTTTTTTCATCCAACACGGTAGCCCATGTTTTTGTTATCTCAGAGGGTAAACAATTATTCTTTTCTAGATGAGGAAAAAGCATTTTGAAAAAAAAGTATGGATAGGCAGATCCTTGAAAGCAATAGTTTTTATTCTGTTGCCAGAATTGAGGAGTAAGTGCTCGGCTTAGAAACGTTTTAAAATCCATCTTTTTTCAGAAATCGCCTAAAGTAGCGTTCAATTTTTGGCGCTGCTTGGTTTATTAATTGTTTATATTCAAAAGTTGAGAAACTACTATTAAGAATAGGATTTCTTGCTTTAGATATCAAGGTCGAAAAACGAAATGTTTTTTGTTGAACGAGTTTGTGAGTAAAATCATACAGCGAACATACCAATTCTAATTGAACCGTTGTATGAAAAAGTAAGATATCTGGAGAGACAAATTTTCTTAATGATGACAGGTCTTTAACTTCGATATGCAAGGTATAGCCGTCCTGTGGCTTTGTAACAAGATGATAGCCAACGCGTGCGCAGTGGTCGGTTAGTGCGTTGTAAATAATACTTGAGACATCGCGAAAAACAAATTTACTGAGCGGCATTTGAATAAATAGTGGAACATGTGAATCGCGCGAAATTTGACGCCTAGGAAGGCATGCTGCAAAAAAGGTAATGACGCATATTGCCAAGAATTTTTTTAAAAATGCGCGTGAGCAACTAGCTCTTTTGTTGGAGAGCATTGATTCGGCCTGCAATGCTAAAAGGATTTATGCGAGTTGTTTGAGTAGGTTGAGGTGTAACCGATTTCTGTTCTAGTGCCGCTTGATGAATAAAGGGCAAGAAATCTTCTTGTTGTATCGTTAAAACTGGAACAACAGTTGCTGTTGTTATAAAAAGATCTTTAATACCTTTAATGGCGATATCTTTGATTTGTTCAAAAACGCTCCAATCAACGGGATCTTTTTCTGCGGTGCCTTGTAGCTCAATAAGCTTGCCAGATTGTGTTATAACGACATTAAAATCTGCTTCTGCTTGTGAATCTTCGGTATAATTTAAATCGATCATGGGAGTTTTTTGTACGATACCAACAGAAATGGCGGCGATAGACTCTTTAATCAAATTGTGACGAATGACGCCACGCTCGCGCCAGCGATTTGCGGCGACGTTAAGTGCAAGGCTTGCGGCGGTAATACAGGCCACGCGTGTGCCACCATCTGCTTGCAAGACGTCACAATCAATGTTAATCGTTTTGTCTGGAATCAGGTCAAGATCGACGACTGTGCGTAAACAACGGCCAATCAGGCGTGATATTTCCACATTCCGAGAGTTTCTTTTGCCAGCAATAATTTCACGTTGAATGCGTTGTTGTGTGGAGCATGGTAGCATTGCATATTCAGCATTGAGCCAACCAGTTTTTTGACCTTTTAAGAAGCGAGGGACACCATCTTGCAAAGTGACCGAAACAAGAATTTTTGTTTTTCCGAGTTCAAATAAAATGGAAGCATCTGCAAAACCAATAAGGTCGTAGTAAGTTTTAACGGATCTTACTTGATCGACGGCTCGTCCGTCAATACGACGCTTTGTTGGTTCCATGATGCTTCCATTTAAAAATTGAGATTTCTATTTTTCAAGTTCTGGTGCAATTAAACGAATGCGTCCAGTTTCTTTATCAAAATGAATAACTTTAACTTTAATAACGTCATTTATTTTGTACATGCGCTCAAGGTCGCGTTGTTTGTCGCGCGCTATTGATGAAATATGAACAAGGCCTTCTTTTCCAGGTACTAATTCAACAAAGATACCAAAATCGACAACACGACGCACGATGCCATCATATGAGCTTCCTGGTTCAATATCACCAACAATGGTTTTAATCCAGTTACCAGCTTCTTTTGCAGCAGCTTCATCTTTGGAGAAAATCTTAACCGTACCGTCATCTTCGATGTCGATTTGTGTTTTTGTCTTAGCAATAATTTCTTTAATAACTTTCCCACTGGGCCCAATAATTGCGCCAATTTTATCTTGCGGGACCTTAAAAGAAGAAATACGAGGAGCAAGGCTTGAAATTTCAGTGCGTGGTGCAGCTAACGTTTCAGACATTTTTTTCAAAATGTGCAGACGAGCGGTACGTGCTTGTTCAAGCGCTTTCATTAAAAGTTCACGTGGCAGACCAACTTTGTCTTTAATGTCAAGCTGGAAGGCCATGATACCTTTTTTAGTACCGGTTACCTTGAAATCCATCAACCCAAGTGCATCTTCAGTGCCAAGAATATCAGTCAAAACGTGATAGTTGCTTTGAGAATCTTTTACCAGTCCCATAGCGATACCGCCAACCATTTGACTAATTGGTACGCCAGCATCCATTAACGCCATGCTCGTTGCGCAAACAGTAGCCATTGACGAAGAGCCATTACATTCCAAAATATCAACAACAGAGCGGATTGTGTAAGGAAAGCTGTTTTCAGAAGGTAAAACGTTACGGAATGATGATTCTGCTAAAAAGCCATGACCAATTTCTCGTCTTCCTACACCGCGAATTGCGCGCACTTCACCAACGGAAAAAGGAGGGAAGTTGTAATGAAGCATGAATGAGCGTTCTTGTGTTGCCCCAAAAAGAGAATCAACTTTTTGTGCGTCTTGGGATGTGCCAAGTGTGATGCTTGATAACGCTTGCGTTTCGCCGCGCATAAATACTGATGAGCCGTGCACGCAAGGTAAAAGGCCAATTTCAATCGAAATAGGTCTTACTTCATCAAGTTTTCTACCATCCATGCGAACTTGTTTTTTTGCCAGAACATCAGAAAGAAGAACTTTAATGCGATTTTCAAATAGATGGCTAACAATCTCTTCAGTTAGTAAACCTGCTTCAAAATCTGCTACAAAGTTTTGAATGACTTTATCTCTCAGCGCTTCCATAGCAATGCTGCGCTCTTTTTTTGTTTCACCAAAAACACTAGTCATATCGTTTTCAGCTACAAAAGCATCAACGCGTTTTTGTAAAGCATCCCAATCATACTCACTTGAAAGTTCAAGTTTTTGCTTGCCAACGGCTTTTTGAATTTCAAGTTGCCAGTCGACTTGGGCTTTAATTTTCTCATGAGCCAAGAATAAAATATCAATCAACTCAGTTTCAGATAAATCATTACAGTTGCCCTCAACCATGGAAATACCATTTTTGGTGCCTGCGACAATAATGTTTGTGTCTGATTTCTCTATTTCTTCATGACTGAGATTAAACTTCCATTCGCCATTAATACGCCCAATTTGTACCCCACCGATAGGCCCCATGAATGGGATTTCAGAAATGGTTAAGGCAATAGATGAGCCGATTAATGAAAGAATACTTGCGGGAAAAGCACCATCTGAGGAATAAACTGTCGAAAGAAGCTGTACTTCGTCAAAATAATAAGTTGGAAAAAGAGGACGAATAGGACGATCGATAATGCGGGAAATAAGAACCTCATGATCAGATAGTCGACCTTCTCGCTTTAAGTAGCCACCAGGAATTTTGCCGGCAGCAGAGAGTCTCTCGCGGTATTCAACAGTCAACGGAAAAAAACCCGCAAAGCTTTTTCCTGCAGGAGCTGCAACAACCGTAGACAGTACGATATTGTTGCCCACCTTAACCCAAGCGGCACCATGAGCTTGTCGGGCAAATTTACCAATTTCAACTTCAATACCCAACTCTGGCAGATTGAATTTCATGTGCATTATAATCGTACCTCTCAGTAAAAAGAAAAGACTTCACCATAAAATAGGATGAAGACAAGAATGATCTAAACTACTTCTTTCATAGATTGGGAAATAGTGCTGTAACTTTTGAAATCAGTTTTTTCCAAATACTTAAGGAATGCTTTACGACGACCAAGCATACACAGAAGTCCTCTGCGAGAATGATTGTCTTTAGGGAATTTTTGTAAATGCTCAGAAAGCTGATTAATTCTCTTTGAGAGAAGTGCTATTTGTACTTGTGATGAGCCGGTATCGTTTGCTGATTTGGCAAATTGAGTAATGATGGCACTTTTTTCATCTTTATTTAACATTCAAGAACCTCAAACTAAAAACTATTTTTTGATTACAAATAGTCAATTTAACTTCTAAAAATACACAAATCTATAATATCGTTTATTTCTATTTTAATCAAGAACAACTTCTCTCGTTTAAATGGTAGGCACGAGCGGAATCGAACCGCTGACCTCTGCTACGTCAAAGCAATGCTCTACCAACTGAGCTACGTGCCTACAAACCTATTTAATCAAGAGAAATTTTATCAAGACCAATTTCAAGTCTTTCTTCATCTCGAGCTTGTCGTTCGAGATGAGAAATTTCCTCTCCAATGTGCTGGAGCTTAAAAGAGGCAACCCCTGTTCCAGCTGGTATTAGTTTACCAATAACTATATTTTCTTTCAATCCATAAAGATAATCAACTTGGCCAGCCAATGACGCTTCAGTCAAAACATGTGTTGTGTTTTGGAATGATGCGGCAGATAAGAAGCTTTCAGTACCCAAGGAGGCTTTGGTTATACCCATCAAAATTGGTTTTGTTGTTGCAATTTTTTTACCCGCCTGAGCAATAAGCCTATTAACTGCTTGCAAATGATTCTTATCAACACGATCACCGACAACAAAATTAGTGTCGCCAGCATCTATGATACGAACTTTACGTAACATTTGCTTAACAATCAGTTCAATATGTTTATCGTTTATCTCAATACCTTGTAAGGTATAAATTTCCTGAACTTCTTTTACCAGGTACTTTTGTACATCATCTGGTCCCAAAATTCTCAAAATATCATGAACGTTGAGAACGCCAGAACACAATGGATCACCAGCTTTGATTGCTTCATTGTCTTCGACAAGAAGTTGCTTATTTCTTGGAATGCTGTACTCGAAAATTTCGCCTTCTTCGGTAGTAACGGTAACACGTCGCTGGCCTCTATGCAAGCCGCCAAAGCGAACAATACCATCTACTTCACTGATAATGGCGGTATCTTTTGGAATACGCGCTTCAAACAATTCTGCAATGCGTGGCAAACCGCCGGTAATATCTTTCGTTCTTGTTTCTTCACGAGGCAATTTAGCAAGAGCGTCACCAGGAACCACCATCGCATTTGGTTCTACAATCAAGATAGCGCCGGTTGGGAGATAATAACGAGCTTCTTCGCCGCCTTCTTTGTCAAATACGACAACGCACGGTTGACGTTTTTCATCGCGCCGCTCAAGAATAATCTTGAGTGACATACCGGTTGTTTCGTCAAATCGTTCTTGATAAGTAACGTTTTCAATTAAGTCAATGAATTGAACCGAACCATTCTTTTCTGACATAATAACTTTGTGTGGTTCCCATTCGGCAATTTTCTCGCCAGACTTAATCATTGCATTGTCATCAACAAAAATGATAGAACCGTATTCGAGTTTATATTCTTCTAACTCGCGTCCATCTTCTTGAATGATAACAACCTTTGATTTACGATTCATGACCGTCCATAGTCCATGACGATTTTTTATCGCGTGAACATCTCGATATGAAACTCTGCCATCAAAACGTGCTTTGTAATGGTTTTGTTCAATCAATCCGCTTGCGGTACCACCGATATGGAACGTTCTCATGGTAAGCTGCGTACCTGGTTCACCAATTGATTGTGCGGCAATAATACCGACGGATGCACCAATTTCAACCAACTTTTGAGTTGAAAGATCCATGCCATAACATTTTGCACAAACGCCACGTTTGGCTTGACAGGTTAATGCTGAGCGAACGTTTATTTTGTTTACTGCCGAGTCATTGATTTCTTCAACAATACTTTCGGTGAGCAATGAATCTTGTGTAGCAATCAATTTTCCCGTGAATGGATCTTTAATATCTTCTGCTGCAATACGGCCATATGCTCGTTTGCCGATAGATTCAATAATTTCACCAGATTCGGCTATGTCGGCCAAACCAATATAACCAAGTGTTTGACAATCAGTTTGTGTAACAACCATATCTTGTGCAACGTCAACAAGTCGACGTGTTAAGTAACCAGAGTCAGCTGTTTTCAGTGCCGTATCTGCCAAACCTTTACGCGCTCCGTGTGTTGATACGAAGTATTCAAACACGCTCAAGCCTTCTTTAAAGTTTGCCAAAACAGGCGTTTCCATAATTTCACCAGATGGTCGAGCCATAAGACCCCGCATACCAGCCAACTGTTGAATTTGTTGCTTAGAACCACGAGCCCCTGAGTCTAGCATCAGAAATACGGAGTTAAATGGCTTGTTGTTTTTGTCTACGTTTGTAGCAGCTGCTCGATCTTCTTTTTCAAGAACCGTTAACATTTTGTTAGCGACATCTTCCGTAGCACGAGCCCAAATTTGAATGATCTTGTTCAATCGTTCACCGTTGGTAATAACGCCATCGACGTACAATTGCTCAGCTTTTTCAACTTGTTTTTTACTCTCATTCAAGATGCCTTGTTTTTCATCAGGAATTATCAAATTCTCGATAGACAACGAAACGCCCCCAAAGGTTGCATATGAGAAACCAAGCTTCTTAATTTTGTCCAATGTTTTTACCGTTGATGGGCTGCCAAAATATTTATGTAAAGATGCAACCAAAACGCCAAGATCTTTTTTCTTAACGGCTTTATTTACCCAGTTGAAATCAGAACCTTCAGGAAGCGCTTCATAAACAATAACGCGACCAACGGTGGTTTCAACAAGAACATTATTTTTTAGGCGCACTTTAATTGGTGCATGAATACTTATTTGTTCATGCTGATAAGCATAAATGACTTCATGAATACTTGAAAATACCAAACCTTCACCAGGTACATTTTTGCGACCCTTAGTCATATAATACAAGCCAAGAACCATATCTTTAGTTGGTGTAGAAAGAGGACGACCATTTGCGGGCGAGAGCAAGTTGTTAACAGAAAGCATCAAGTTGACTGTTTCTGTGCGAGCTCTCTTGCTCAATGGTACGTGTACTGCCATTTGGTCACCGTCAAAGTCTGCGTTAAATGCTGCGCAAACAAGCGGATGAATTTTAATGGATTTACCTTCTACCAAAATTGGATAAAAAGCTTGAATACCTAAGCGATGCAGTGTTGGAGCACGGTTTAATATCACAGCTCGGTCTTTTACAACTTCTTCTAAAGCTTCCCAGACCTCAGCAGTCATCTCTTCAACCATACGCTTTGCAACACGCAAATTGGTTGCAAGTTCTCGTTTTTGTAATTCTACATAAACATATGGTTTAAAGAGTTCAAGTGCCATCAATTTAGGCAAGCCGCATTGATGCATTTCAAGTTCTGGTTCTACCACAATGACAGAACGACCTGAGTAGTCAACACGTTTACCCAAGAGGTTTTGACGGAATCGACCTTGTTTACCGCGAAGCATTTCACTTAACGATTTAAGAGGACGACGATTTGAGCCGCGAACTGGTTGACCTCGACGACCATTATCGATCAAGGCATCAACCGATTCTTGAAGCATACGTTTTTCGTTTTTGATAATAACGTCTGGTGCTTCAAGTTCGATAAGACGCTTAAGACGAATGTTTCTGTTCAAAACACGTCGATAAAGATCGTTCAAATCTGAACTCGCAAAACGACCACCCTCAAGAGGTACCAATGGACGCAAGTCTGATGGAATGACTGGCAAGACTTCAAAGCAAACCCATTCTGGACGAATAGTTGCTTGAAGCATACTGTAAAGTACTTTATAACGTTTTGCAAGTCTGTGCTTTACGGCAATAGAGGTTGTTTTTTTGTATTCTTCTTCAATTTTGCGAACTTCAAAATTTAAATCAATACCTGTGAGTAATGTTCTAATTGCTTCCGCGCCCATCCCTGCATCAAACGTAATGTCGTCAACATGTGTGCTGGCATACTCTTCATATTCTTGACTGTTGAGTAAAGTTTTTTGAGGGTATGGTGAATTACCTTGATTGATAACAATATAACTATCAAAGTAAATAACGCGTTCAAGATCGCGAACGGTCATACCCATAATTAAACTTAAATAACTAGGTATACCTTTTAAGAACCAGATATGACAAACTGGTGAAACAAGATTAATATGTCCCATCCGTTCACGACGTACGCGTGATTGAATAACTTCAACACCACACTTTTCGCAGGTAACCCCACGATGTTTCATACGTTTGTATTTGCCGCAATTACATTCCCAGTCTTTTACTGGACCGAAAATACGTGCGCAAAATAGACCATCACGCTCAGGTTTAAGTGTGCGATAGTTAATGGTTTCAATTTTCTTAACTTCACCATACGAAAGAGAGCGAATCTTTTCTGGTGAAGCAATGCCTATTCTGATCGCATTAAACTGTGTTGTATTGATGTATTCACGAAATCGTTCAAGCATTCTATTATTCACCGACTTGCTCCTTACTTGTCTTAAACAGATCTACTTGCAAGCCTAAGCTTTGCAATTCTTTAACCAAGACATTAAATGATTCTGGTATTCCTGGATCAGGCACTTCCTCACCTCGAACAATAGCTTCATATGCCTTGATACGACCATTAACGTCATCTGATTTAATGGTAAGCATTTCTTGCAAGGTATATGCAGCGCCGTACGCAAAGAGTGCCCACACTTCCATTTCCCCAAGACGTTGACCACCGAATTGTGCTTTACCACCAAGTGGTTGTTGCGTAATCAATGAGTATGGTCCAACAGAACGAGCGTGCAATTTGTCGTCGGCTAAGTGATTCAGTTTCATCATGTAAATATAACCAACTGTAACAGGCTGATCAAAAGCGCTACCTGTCTGACCATCATACAACGTATAAGTGCCATCGATAGGAAGACCTATTTTTTTCAATAGTGGCTGAATTTCAGTACTGTAATCGGCGCCTTCAAAGATCGGGTTTTTAGTTGCAAAACCAAGATTTTTTGTTTGATCAATCAGATCTTGAATTCCTTGTTGGCCATATTTTTTTTCAATATTATCAACAATTTCTTTGCTATAAAGTTGGCATAATTGATTTTTGATTTCTTTTTCATTCAGATTATTAATGTGCTCAGCAAAGTCTTTACCAATCTTTTTCCCAGCCATACCTAAAATGGACTCTAAAATTTGTCCAATGTTCATACGACCAGGTACCCCGAGTGGGTTAAGAACAATATCAACAGCTGTACCATCGTGCATATATGGCATATCTTCGATATTAACAACGCGTGAAACCACCCCTTTATTCCCGTGTCGTCCTGCCATTTTATCACCAACTGACAAGCGGCGTTTTTTAGCGACATAGACTTTAATCATCTTAATAACACCAGAAGGAAGATCATCGCCTTTTCTCAAGCGAGCTACGTGTTCTTCTTTTAATGCTGTTAACACACGAATTTGGTTATTAAGAATTTCCTTGTAGCGTTTAATGTCGTTATTGATATCTTTGTGTGCTGTTTCAAATTCTACAAGAGCTTCTGGCTCAAGCGTTTCTAAAACTGCTTTAGTTGCGGCTTTATTAGCAAGTTCTTTAATCTTGCTATTCTTTATAGTTTGACCATCAAGCAATTTAACAAGTTGTTCTTTGATTTGTTGTTGAACAATACTTGTTTGATAGGCAAGATTCTCTTCAATTTTTTGAGATTCTTTTTGCGCAATTTCTTTGTAACGCTTATCTTTTCGAATACCGCTTCGAGAGAAAATTTTCACGTCAATAACGGTTCCTTCAATTCCAGGTGGTACTCTCAATGAGGTATCACGCACTTCTCGTGACTTTTCACCAAAAATCGCCCGCAACAATTTCTCTTCAGGAGATACTTGAACGTCACCTTTTAAGGTAACCTTACCAACCAAAATGTCTCCTGGTTTAATAATGGTACCAATTTTTACAATACCATCATCATCCAACGCTTCCAAATCTTTTTCTGAAACGTTTGGAATATCTCGGGTAATTTCTTCAGCACCAAGTTTGGTGTCGCGAGCTTCGGCAACAAATTCCTCAACGTGAACGGATGCAAAAACGTCCTCACTTACCAAGCGCTTGCTTACCACAATAGCATCTTCAAAGTTGTAACCGTGCCATGGCATAAATGCAACAAGAACGTTACTACCCAAGGAAAGATCACCATTATTGGTTGCTGGACCGTTTGTCAAAATATCGTCGCGTTCAATTCGCTCACCAACTTTTACAATTGGGGTATGATGAATCCATGTATTATGACTGGATCGTGCAAATTTCTTAAGATTATAAACATCGATAGATTTAAGTAACCAATTGTTTTCATTAAGATTTTTTTTATCCAAATTAATAATAATCTTGTCGGCTGAAACATAAGAAACAACACCAGAATTTTTGGCGCGCAAAACGACACCTTCGCTGGATCCAATTTCTCGTTCCATGCCCGTTCCGACTAATGGTGGTTGACATCTAATGAGAGGAACTGCTTGACGTTGCATGTTCGAACCCATCAATGCCCGGTTAGCATCGTCGTTTTCTAGGAAGGGAATTAATGATGTAGGAACGGAAAATACTTGACGAGGTGAGGCATCGATGAAAGAAACCTCTTTTTCATCAATAGTGACAATGTCACAGTCTTTTCTTACCAATACTTTAGATGATTTAAAGCAATTGTCTTGATCGATTTCGGTAGCTGCTTGGGCAATTTTTTCGCCTTGTTCTTCAAATGCGTCTAAATAAATAGCCTTATCTTCAACAATACCATTAACGACTTTGCGATATGGTGTTTCAATGAAGCCGAGATCATTAACTTTAGCGTAGGTAGCAAGAGATGAAATCAAACCAATGTTTTGACCTTCGGGTGTTTCAATTGGACAAATACGGCCATAGTGAGAAGAATGAACGTCACGAACTTCAAAAGTTGCACGCTCACGAGTAATACCGCCGGGCCCAAGAGCTGAAAGACGACGCTTGTGAGCTGTTTCTGCCAATGGATTGGTTTGGTCCATAAATTGTGAAAGTTGACCTGTACCAAAAAATTCGCGCATTACCGCTGCCAATGGTTTAACGTTCAAGAAATCATAAGGCATTAATGCCGCATAATTTTCTTGCAAACGGAATCGTTCTTTGACAATTCGTTCAATACGTGCAAAACCAACGTAAAGTTGACTTTGTAACAATTCACCAACAAGACGGATGCAACGATTTCCTAAATGATCGATATCATCTAGTTCGCCTTCGCCCCGTTCTTTAAGGCCAATTAAATATTGCAAGGTTGAAATAATATCTTCTTTGGTCAAATGTGATATTTCGCTGTCGATATCGAGATTTAGTTTTCTGTTAGTGCGAATACGACCAACGATGGTTAAATCATAAAAACGAGAGTTGAAGAATAAATTATGAATATATTCTTCCATGATTTTAAGCGAAGGAACATCCCCTGGCTTAAGTTTATTATAAACGTCTTTTAATGCTTCTTCGTAGTTAGAAACATTATCTTGAGCGAAAGTAAGAGCAATCGTTGGTTGCAGTACGTAGCCTGATGACTGAATAACACTGATTGATCCATCGCTTAGAGTTGAGATGTGATCAATCATTTCTTCATTCAAAATAGTGCCATGTACAATTAAAATCTCACCGGTATCGGTATCGATAATATCTTGCGCTACAATTCTATTCAAAAGACTATTTTTTCTTACGATTAATGTATCGACACCACTTTTCAACAGTTTTTCGATGTGTGCTTTGGTTAAACGACGACCAACAGTAAATTGGCTTTCAAGTTCTTTTGGCAACGAATCTGCTTCTAAGCGTTGACCAATGAGTTGATCATTAACTTTTTTATAAAATTTACCCTTTTTGATATCAATTGCTTCGAAATCATAAAAAGTTGAAAGAATTGAACTGCGTTCAATGCCTAACGCTTGTAAAAAAGTGGTAACAAGAATTTTCTTTTTTTTATCAACACGGATATAAAGAAGGTCGTTGTGATCAAACTCAAAATCAATCCACGATCCCCTGCTTGGAATTATACGTGCGATGTGACAAGGTTGTCCTCTGAAGTCTTTTGATTTTTTGCTCAATGCAAACATTACGCCAGGGGCGCGATGAATTTGACTGACAACAACACGATCAACGCCATTAATAAGAAATGTTCCGTGGCTACCTAATTTTATACGTTCTTTATCATCTTCGTACAAATCAATCATCACAGGAAGATCACAGAAAAAAACATCTTGTTCTTTAATATCACGAACAGTACGATTGCCAGTTGTGTCGACGTCCCAACAAATAAGTTGCATCTTAACTTTGAGTGACATTGAAAAAGTTTTGCCGCTGTAACGACAATCGTCAACGGAGGAGGTGTTTTTTATGGAAACACGAGAGAAACAAACTTTACAATGTGTGTAACGAGCAGCTTCTTTTTTACAAAATGGACAGGCATTGTTTTCTTCCAGGCGACTACAACCATTTTTTTTGCAGGCAGTACAAGCCCATTGATAACGATTTTCAACACCGGTTAAGGCGCCGCATACACAAGCCCACTCACCAAGTTCATAGCTGACGTATTCAAGAGAAATACGGTCATTGTGCTCTATAGGAAAAGTATCACGCAAGACTTTTTCAAGCCCAACATTCTTACGCTCTGCTGGAAGATAGTCGAGTTGAACAAAATCATTGAAAGATTTAGACTGAACTTCTATAAGGTTTGGCAGCGAAACTACTTCTTTAATCTTGCCAAAAGATTTTCTAACAACTTCCTTGTTTCTTCCAAAGTGAGACATCCAATTGCTCCTAACCCTAAAAAAGCACTAGCAACTTATCTGAACACAAACGCCTAATGACAAGAGAATCCCATTTTAAAACAACGTATTGCTTAAAATGGGCATTCTCAAAAATGCACTAAATAAAAAAAGTAAAAAAAGTAACAAAGAGTTAAGAGAGCTCAACCTTTGCGCCGGCTTCTTCAAGAGCTTTTTTGATTTTTTCAGCTTCTTCTTTAGGAGCAGCTTCTGAAACGGTAAATGGCACTTCATCAACTGCTTTTTTAGCATCACCAAGAGAAAGTGTTGTTACGGTACGAAGAGCTTTAATTACTTTAATTTTTTCGCTACCACCATCTTTAAGGACAACTTTGAATTCAGATTTAGATTCTGCTACTGGAGCTGCGTTGCCTGCTGCTGGAGCTGCTGCTACTGGAGCCGCCGCTGAAACACCAAAAAATTCTTCAATTTCTTTAACAAGTTCAGCAAGTTCCATTACAGACATTTTGCTTATTTCTTCAACCAATCTTGACGCCATGAGACAACTCCCTAACAACTAACGAATTACTATTAATAAAAACTTAATCAACAATCAAAATCTACTCAAAAATCTACTTTTTGATTATTTCAACCCTGTTATTATAACAATTATGTTATCACACAGATTGACAATATACAAGTATTTAGCCCAGATTTAAAGGCTTTTTATTTATATATTTTCTTTTCTGCTTTCAGCAATCAAATTCAAAGCTCGTGCAAATTGCGCAATTGGTTCTTTTAATGTGCCAGCAAGTATAGCCAACAACACATCTCGAGAAGGCAAAGAAGCATATGTTTTTAATTCATTTACTGAAAGAAGACGTTGCTCATACAAACCCGCAACCAATTCAAAAGATTGGTTATCCTTTGAAAAGTTTACAAGTCTTTTTGCTAATGCTGAAATATTATCTTCTTTGCTAAAAACAAGGCCTACTTGGTCATGAAAATGCTCCTTGAATTCAGAAAGTCCTTGAACATCTGAACCAACTTGTTGCGCAGCAATTTTCATAAGACGTGCTTTGGTAATTTTTAAATTACCGCCATCTTCACGCAGATTTTGTCTGAGTGATTGCATGTTATTAACACTAAGGCCTTTATATTTAACAAGAATAGTGCTTTGTGAATCTGTAAGAATTTTTACAAAATCAGAAATAGAACTTTCTTTTTGTTGGCGGTTCATGGTTTAATTCCTTTTGCTTATATGCTTATTTATCCGATTTCATCAGGATTAATTGTTAAGCCAACACCCATCGTTGATGAAATGGTAATCTTTCTTAAAAACTTACCTTTTGAGGATGCAGGTTTGCATGATTGAACAGCTTTAACAAGTGCTGCAAGATTTTCTATAAGCTTTTCTGAGCCAAAAGAAACTTTACCAAACGGTGCATGCAAGGTGCCGCCTTTGTCGTTACGAAATGACAAACGACCCTTTTTAAGGTCAGAAACAATTTCTGCAACATCGAAAGTAACGGTGCCAATTTTTTTGTTTGGCAGCAATCCTCGAGGTCCCAATACTTTTGCTACTTTCCCAACAAGGCCCATTAAATCAGGCGTCGCAACAGCTGCATCAAATTCCATCCAGCCACCTTCAATTTTTTCTACAAGATCATCAGCGCCAACATAGTCGGCACCAGCTTTTAATGCAGCTTCTTCGTATGACCCTTTAGCAAAAACAAGAACACGAACCTTCTTACCAAGGCCGTGCGGTAACAATACCGAGCCGCGAACAGTTTGATCGCCCTTTGACGCATCAATGCCGAGTGAAATATCCGCATCAACTGATTCATCAAATTTGGTATACGCATTTTTAATGACAAAGTCTAATGCTGACTTGCATGAAGTTATTTCAGCGTTTGCCAGTAGCTGTAATGCCTTTTTATGATTTTTACTAACGTTCCCCATGTATAGATCCTACTTCAATAATTAATTTTAAGATGAACCAGTTATAACGACGTTATATTACTCAATAACTTCAAGGCCCATGCTACGAGCACTACCAGCAATCGTTTTCTTTGCTGCTTCAAGGTCTACAGCATTTAAGTTGACCATTTTGATTTTAGCAATTTCTTCAATGTCTTTCATCTGAATTGTTCCAGCAGAAGCTTTCCCAGGGGTACTAGAACCTTTCTTGATGTTTGCTCTCTTTTTCAGCAAATCTGATACTGGAGCAGTTTTGGTAACAAAGTCAAAAGTTTTATCAACGTAAACAGTAACAATAATTGGTACTACTTCGCCTTTTTGACTTGCGGTTGCCGCATTAAACTTTTTACAAAAATCCATAAGATTAACGCCGTGTTGACCAAGCATTGAACCTACTGGCGGAGCAGGAGTTGCAGCGCCTCCTTGAAGACGTAATCTGACATTAGCTTTTATTTTTTTTGACATGATTTTACCTAAAATCTACCTACTGTTATTGCCTTTTAGTGATCCTATTGCTATTTCTTTACTTGATCAAAACCTAGTTCAACTGGAGTTAATCTACCAAAAATGCTAACCATGACGGTAAGCCGTTCTTTTTCATCATCTGTCTTATCAATAATGCCAACAAAACCAGAAAACGGTCCACTGCAAATATTGACTTCGCTTCCAACTACAAACGCTTCTTTCTCTGTCGCAATTGCTAATTTTCCAGACATTTGAGAGAAAATACGCTCAACTTCTCTATCAGAAAGAGGAGCTGGACTTTCCCCGCCCAGAAAGCGTGTAACGCGAGGGTTTGATGCAACAATCCTGAATGTTTCGCCAGTCATATCCATGTTGATAAGTAAATACCCAGGAAAAATTTTTTCCTTTTTGGATTTTTCCTCAGCAAAGAAACTTGCTACTTCGCCTGTTGGGACCAAAATTTCGCCGAATAATTCAACTAAATTCTCTTCCTGGACGCGTTTTTCTAAATCGGTTTTTACAATATCTTCGTATCCGGTGTAAACCTGGACGACATACCAACGTTTCATAGCCTAAATCTAGCCCCACGTAATTATAGAGTTTACTTTAAAAAAGCATTAATTTAAAGCCCAAAAGGCTACATAATAATTTTTTTTATAACCAAACTAAAAAAGAAATCCATGCCACCAAGAATTGTTGAAAGAACTAGTACAAGGATACAAACAATAATAGTTGCTCCTACAAGTTCATCTCGACTTGGCCAAGAAATCTTTCTTAGCTCATTTTTCACTTCGTTAACAAACACGAGAATTTTATTCATTTTTACGCTCTTTGCCTTTTCTTCACCTTGAAAGAGACTGGCAGGTCAGGAGGGATTCGAACCCCCAACACGCGGATTTGGAGTCCGCTGCTCTACCATTGGAGCTACTGACCTACAGATCTACTTAGTTTCTTTATGTGTTGAATGCTTCTGACATGTTGAGCAGTATTTGTTTAATGCCAACTTACCGAAAGCTCGTTTCTTAGAGACTTTTTTACTATAATTTCTAAGGTTACAATCTTTACACTCAAGATGCATAATCACTCTATTTTTTGCCATGGTCAACTTTCATCAAAACTAGCATGAGGTTTGTGAACTGGAGCCCGCGACCGGGATTGAACCGGTGACCTCTCCCTTACCAAGGAAGTGCTCTACCAACTGAGCTACGTGGGCGCTTGTTTCTCGTTTTACTTTATCGATCTTTATTTTCAGACTTCTTTATGTTAATTCAGCTTGTTACTAGCTTACCTTAACTTTTATATTTTCACAAATTTTACCAATCGCATCATGGTGATGAGCAAAAAGTAGCAAAAAATGGAGCTGGCAACTGGACTTGAACCAGTGACCTGCTGATTACAAATCAGCTGCTCTACCAACTGAGCTATGCCAGCAAAATTCTCTTCTGGAGCGGGAAACGGGGCTCGAACCCGCAACCTACAGCTTGGAAGGCTGTCGCTCTAGCCAATTGAGCTATTCCCGCGCAATATCCGCGCTCTAAAATTATGGTGGGGAGAACAGGATTCGAACCTGTGAAGGCATTGCCAACGGATTTACAGTCCGTCCCCTTTGGCCACTCGGGAACCTCCCCACGAAAATTATTTCAACAAAGCCCTATCCCGTTATTTACACGTGATAGTGAGAATTATCATAGTTATTTTACTAAAGATTTCAACTTTTTTCGAAAAAAAAATTAATTATTCCAAGGCGCAGCGTCTTTTCTTGATGTTTGTTGGATGGTAGGACAGTATTATATGGCAAACAATTTCTTTGTCAATCAATTGATCTAGAAGTGGTTTTATGATTTCCGGCCATTCAATAAAACATAAAGATTGCGGTGCGTTGAGATATTCATCAAATCCTGCAGCTATAAATGCGTCCAAGGAGCCTATTCGATATAAATCGAAATGATAAAACGTTATTTCTTCGGCATTTTTATAGCTATTAACATACCCAAAGGTAGGGCTTGTTACGGTCTCTTTAACGCCACTTTGGCGTAAAATTTCTTTAATGGTGGTGGTTTTGCCAGCGCCCAATGGCCCCGTAAAGGTAAAAATGCGATGTTTTTGTGTGAGTGGCAGGAGCGTTGTCTGAACAAAGTGTGGTAGCTGCTCGGCATTAAATTCGTAGATCATGAGTAGATTTGCAGGTTTTTTGAAAAATTAGTGTAACTTTTTTATTTTATGATAAAGCTTTTTTTCTTGTTTAGAAAGCTTTTTTGATACGCCAAGACGATCTTTTCTCTTTGAAACTTTACTTGCTTGGCTGGGTTCTTTAATTTTGGTATCAATGCTGGCGCTTTCCATGAGTGCATCAAGGGCTTGCTGGTCGATCGTTGTCGAAAAAATTTCTAGATCTTCCAGCGGTTCATATTTTTGAATAATTGAAGAAGAGGGCGTTGATGATTGTTGTACATGTTCCAATAAAACATCTTGTACAATTTTATAAAAATCAAAAACATCGATAGAATTGACGCCGTATTGTTCGCATGTTTGAGCAAGTTTACGATCCAGGCTGACTAAAAGAATATCGTGGGCGGCTTTTTTTTCTGCATATTCAATTATCCAATCATCGGCAGATGATTTTTGTCCGGAAAAAATAATAACAATGCCATCTTTAACTTCGCGAGAAGCGTGTCCAAAAGGACCAGCGTCAAACACTATTATAATTTCTTTAGCTGTTTCTTGTTTCTTTTTTTTGTACAAACCAAGTTGTGCGATCAGTTGCCTGCGCTGTATATCCAAAAGGCCTTTAGCTTTTGGGAAAATATGTCGTAAAAGATTGTAGCCATCTATAACTATAATCACGGTAAGATTCCTGTCCTTTAAATTGCTTTTTGGCGCCCCCTCAATTTTTAATTATAGTTTAATTTGTTGTAAATCCGCAATTTTTTGTTTAGCTTAGGGGGTATAGTACTTGTAAATGAGGTTTTTATCATGAGCGAATTAGTAAGACTTAAGCAACAAATAAAATCGATTCAAACGACGCGCAAGATTACCCATGCTGTTCGTTTGGTTTCTATGTCTCTGTATGCACGGCTTGAAAAGCAAAATACAGGGCTTGATTACTACATGGATAATATTAAGCGTTGCTTGCTGGATTTAGTTGCCGGTTCTGGCGGCATTGAGTGGAAAAATGATTTATTGTTTCCTGATGATATTTTAGATTCAACGCCTTTGTACATTATTATTTCAAGTGCTAAGGGCTTGTGTGGTTCTTTTAATTCTTCATTATTTCGTTATATCGAACGTTCGTTATTTATCGAAGAGCATCAAAGTCCGCGCTTTATTATTGTTGGACAAAAAGCGATGCGTTTTGTTAATTCAAAAGCGTGGGGCGATGTTATTTGTCACTACAGCGAACTTAATTCGGGCAATTATATGAGTATTGCCAATGATTTAGTAAATAAGATTTTAACGAGTAAGTCGGTTCCATCTTCTATTGTTTTTTTTAATAACTTTTTAAAATCATTTTTTATTCAAGAGCCGTCAAAAACAGTTTTTACACCGTTATCGTTGGATGGCATTTTTTCAAAAAAAACCAGTTCATCTGTGCATCATAGCAATGAGCAGCCAGAAGAAACAAAAGCTCCCTCTGTGGACTATGTTTGGGAGCAGGAACCACAAGATGTTTTGGATAGTGTAGCGGTTTCTTACATCAAAGTTTTTATTATGAATGTGTTGTTTCAATCGTTACTAGCAGAGCAAGCTGCTCGATTTTTGGCTATGGACAGCGCAACTACCAATGCTGATAAATATCTCGATAAGCTTGTTTTGCATTACAACAAGCAGCGACAATCTGCCATTACGCGTGAAGTTGCTGAGTTGTCTACAGGTATGATTCCGTAAAGATTGTTGCTGATTGTTCATGTTCAACAAGAGTAATGTCTGCGCCGAGCTGGGCTAATTTTTTTTCTAATTGATCGTAGCCAC